>NZ_JAGPYR010000007.1:0-311733 GCF_020312125.1 Pseudomonas sp. P135 | reverse complement strand
TGGGGTTTCCCCATGTGAGAGTAGGTCATCGTCAAGATTGAATTCCAGAAACCCTCTTCGCTTACGCGTTGAGGGTTTTTGTTTGTCTGGTATCTGCAAAAAACCAACGTGAAAACACGTTTTCGTTTCTATGCATCATGCCTCTGCGTGGCTATGATGCGTGCCTTATTGCCAGGCGATTCCAAATGCTGACCTTGTTAAAGCTTCTTGCTGATGGTGCATTTCATTCCGGGCAGGTATTAGGCGATGCCCTCGGCATAAGTCGCAGTGCGGTCTGGAAGCAGCTACAGCAGCTTGAGGCGGACCTGGGCATAGATGTCCACAAGGTGCGCGGTCGTGGTTATAGACTCGCAACGCCCATTTCTCTTCTAAGTCCTGCTGACATCATGCAGTCAGGCTTTCCTGCCGGCTGGTCTGTACGTACTTACGACTCTATCGACTCAACCAATGCTGAGGCTGCGCGCCTGATTGCTCAAGGCGTTCCCATGCCTTTGTTGGTGGTGGCCGAGCAGCAGACCTCCGGAAGAGGGCGACGTGGTCGAAAGTGGATAAGTCCATTTGCTGAAAACCTGTATTACAGCCTGGTCCTGCGCATCGATGGCGGGATGCGTCAGTTGGAAGGCCTCAGCTTGTTGGTGGGGCTTGCGGTGATGAATGTGCTGCGTGATATGGGTGTCCAGGACGCAGGTCTTAAATGGCCCAATGACGTGCTCGTTGGCACGCAGAAGATCGCCGGTATTTTGCTCGAGCTGATTGGCGATCCGGCGGACGTGTGTCACGTGATCATCGGGATAGGGGTGAACGTAAACATGCGTTCCTCCAGCGAGGTCGATCAGCTGTGGACGTCGGTGAGGCTCGAAACAGGCGGGCTGGTTGATCGCAATCAGGTCGCTGCTCGTATAAGCACCCAGCTTGAGGCGCTCATGGCGGTTCATCGCAAGGAAGGCTTTGCAGCATTTCAGAAAGAGTGGGAGCGCGGGCATGTGTGGCAGGGTGCTGCGGTCAAGTTGCTCTCGGGGGTAGAGGTCGTGGAGGGACTGGTGTTGGGGGTTGACTCGCTTGGAGCGCTGCGGTTGGAAGTCAATGGTGTGGAAAAAAGCTTTAGCGGTGGTGAGCTGAGCCTGAGGTTGCGAGATGATTCTTGAACTCGATTGTGGCAACAGCTTCATCAAGTGGCGCATTACCACCAAGAGCGATGCAGCAGTGGTCAGCGTCGGCGTTGTGGACTCTGACGCAGCCTTGTTGGAGCACTTGCGTAATCTATCTGACACAACGTTCAGCGACTGCCGTCTGGTAAGTGTTCGCAGCGCCGAAGAAACGGCGCGTCTGGTTTCTGTGCTGACGAACGCGTTCTCCGTCACCCCCGTCTGCGCAGTGCCTGCCCGTGAGCTTGGAGGGGTGGTGAATGGCTATGACGATTTCGAGCGCCTTGGCCTGGATCGCTGGCTGGCTTTTGTAGGTGCATACCATCTCGTCAAGCGTGCATGCCTGGTGATTGATCTGGGTACCGCCGTGACATCTGATTTCGTCGATGCGGGCGGCGCACATCTTGGTGGTTTTATCTGTCCAGGGATGCCCTTGATGCGCAATCAGTTGCGCACCCATACCCGCCGCATCAGATATGACGACACCGAGGCCGAAAGGGCTTTGGTTCGTCTTGTCCCCGGGCGTGCAACCGCAGAAGCGGTAGAGCGCGGCTGCTCGCTGATGCTTCGTGGGTTCGCATTGACTCAGGTCGAAATAGCCCGTGGGTATTGGGGCGACGACTTTGCTATTTTTGTGACTGGCGGCGACGCTGCTCTGGTTGCGGATGTGCTCCCAGGGGCCCGTATCGTTCCTGATCTGGTCTTCGTGGGGCTGGCCCTGGCCTGCCCTTTGCGTTGAGGTCTTTATGCGTTGGTTATTTCTTCTGCTGTTGATGCTTAATGCCTTTTATTACATCTGGCATCAGCAGGAGGCTCCGATCAGGGCCAAAGAGTTCATGCCCCTGTCGTTGCACCGTACTACTCAGCAGGATATTCGTCTGCTCAGCGAGTCTGATGCCGGGCGGGTGTCCAGCGATCCCGGCGCCAGGTGTCTGTACGTCGGTGGCTTTGCCAGGCAAGAGGATGCGCGCCTGGTCGAGCAGCGATTGAACAGCCTTGATATCCAGTCTCAATTTCAGCCAATCCAGTCCAGTGGGGCTACCGCCTACTGGCTGAAAATCGCCCCGGAAAGTCGACGCCTTGTCGAAGCCGGCTTGATCAGTCAGCTGAGTCAGGATTTTCCGCAATTAAAAAATCAAATAATGTCGTGCGAGGGCATTGCAACTGCTGATTAGTTTACATAGAATGGCGCCCGCTTCGCAGTGAGGTGAAAGTCTCACGAACGAAGTGGTAGTAGTCAACGCATGTAACCTCAGGTTTTTACTGAGAAAAAGGTTGACAGAAGGGTGGCATGAGTTGAGAATGCTGCCTCGCTTAGGAGGGGTTCCCGAGCGGCCAAAGGGATCAGACTGTAAATCTGACGTCTACGACTTCGAAGGTTCGAATCCTTCCCCCTCCACCAGACTTAGCGCGAGCTGCAAGTTGTGCGGGTATAGTTTAGTGGTAGAACCTCAGCCTTCCAAGCTGATGATGCGGGTTCGATTCCCGCTACCCGCTCCAGGCTTGTGGTTCATGCGCAGTGTTTTGCTCTTGTAGCTCAGTTGGTAGAGCACACCCTTGGTAAGGGTGAGGTCAGCGGTTCAAATCCGCTCAAGAGCTCCATTGATAAAGGCAGATATGAAAATATCTGCCTTTGTTTTAGGCGGTTCCGCGCTGTGTGCGCCGCCTGAAGCTTGTTCGGGGTGTGTCGCCTGTTAGGTGCGATTCGAATAAGGTGTTGAAAAACTCTCGTCAGGTCCGCATAATGGTCGGCCTGATTTTGCTTTTAGGTCAGTAGCTCAATTGGCAGAGCGACGGTCTCCAAAACCGTAGGTTGGGGGTTCGATTCCCTCCTGACCTGCCAGATTCCCTAGATGTAATCTGGCTTTCTTTTCACAGGATCTCCGTAGATGAATCCCAAGGCTGAAGCATCAGACTCTCGCTTTGATATGCTGAAGTGGCTCCTGGTAGTCGTTTTGGTTGTCGTGGGTGTTGTCGGCAATCAGTATTATTCTGCTGAGCCGATCCTGTATCGCGTTCTCGCTCTCCTTGTGATTGCCGCAGCTGCTGCATTTGTAGCGCTGCAGACAGGCAAAGGTAAGGCCTTCTTCGTTTTGGCGAAAGAAGCCCGTGCCGAGATCCGTAAAGTCGTATGGCCTACTCGCCAAGAAACCACTCAAACCACGTTGATCGTTGTGGCTGTTGTGCTGGTTATGGCGTTGCTGTTGTGGGGGCTTGATTCCCTGCTCGGCTGGCTTGTTTCCTTGATAGTTGGCTAAGGGTGTCCCGTGGCTAAGCGTTGGTACGTAGTGCATGCTTACTCGGGTTACGAGAAGCATGTCATGCGCTCGTTGGTCGAGCGTGTGAAGCTGGCAGGCATGGAAGATGGCTTCGGCGAAATTCTGGTTCCCACTGAAGAAGTGGTTGAAATGCGTAATGGCCAGAAGCGCAAAAGCGAACGCAAGTTCTTCCCTGGTTATGTGCTTGTTCAGATGGACATGAATGAGGGTACTTGGCACTTGGTCAAGGATACCCCGCGTGTCATGGGCTTCATCGGCGGTACCGCTGACAAGCCTGCCCCCATCACTGATAAAGAGGCAGAAGCGATTCTGCGTCGCGTTGCTGACGGTAGCGACAAACCGAAGCCGAAAACGCTGTTCGAGCCAGGTGAGGTTGTTCGCGTCACCGACGGCCCGTTCGCCGATTTCAATGGCACGGTCGAAGAAGTTAACTACGAAAAGAGCCGGATTCAAGTGGCGGTGCTCATTTTCGGACGCTCTACTCCGGTAGAGCTGGAGTTCAGTCAGGTCGAAAAGGCATAACTGAGCTGGAATCCCATACCCCGCAGCCCAAGGCTGTGGGGTTTTTTCGTCACTGGGATATACGCGTAAGTAACCGGGGAGCCTTTATTGGCGCTTGAACCCGTAATTGGAGTGCCTCATGGCCAAGAAGATAACCGCATACATCAAGCTGCAAGTGAAAGCCGCTCAGGCTAACCCAAGCCCGCCAGTTGGTCCTGCTCTGGGTCAGCACGGTGTGAACATCATGGAATTCTGCAAAGCGTTCAACGCCCGTACTCAGGGTATTGAGCCAGGCTTGCCGACTCCAGTGATCATCACTGTATACAGCGACCGTAGCTTCACTTTCGAAACAAAAAGTACCCCTGCATCGGTTCTGTTGAAGAAAGCTGCAGGCTTGACCAGCGGCTCGGCTCGCCCGAACACCGTTAAAGTTGGCACCGTGACTCGTGCTCAGCTGGAAGATATCGCTAAAGCAAAAAATGCGGATCTGACTGCAGCTGACATGGAAGCGGCCGTGCGTACCATCGCCGGTTCCGCTCGTAGCATGGGCCTTAACGTGGAGGGTGTGTAATGGCTAAGCTGACCAAGCGTCAAAAGGCAATCGCCGAAAAAATCGAAGCTGGCAAGTCTTACAATTTTGTAGACGCCGCTGCGTTGCTCACCGAGCTGTCGACTGTCAAGTTCAGCGAGTCCATCGACGTCGCTGTCAACCTGGGTGTTGATCCTCGTAAATCCGACCAGGTCGTACGTAGCGCTACTGTACTGCCGCACGGTACTGGCAAGACTGTACGCGTTGCAGTATTCACCCAGGGTCCTGCTGCTGAAGCTGCTCTGGCTGCCGGTGCTGACCGCGTGGGTATGGACGATCTGGCCGCTGAAATGAAAGCTGGCGATCTGAACTACGACGTCGTTATCGCTTCCCCTGATGCAATGCGCGTTGTGGGTCAGCTGGGTCAGGTTCTCGGTCCTCGTGGTCTGATGCCTAACCCGAAAGTCGGCACCGTTACTCCTGACGTCGCTAACGCCGTCAAGAACGCCAAGGCTGGTCAGGTTCGTTATCGCACCGACAAAAACGGCATCATCCACACTTCCGTTGGCAAGGTCGGTTTCGACGCTGTCAAGCTGAAGGAAAACGTTGAAGCCCTGATCGCTGATCTGAAGCGTATCAAGCCTGCTTCTTCGAAAGGTATTTACGTCAAGCGCATCACCCTGAGCACCACTATGGGCCCAGGCCTGGTTATCGACCAGGGTTCGTTGGAAGCGTAAGACAAAACGGTACGGTGATCGATTGCCGTACCGTTTGAAAGATTGGGGTCCCTGCCTGGCGGGGGCTATCCAAGACCGTAGGCGACGCAAGTCTTAAACCTCAAGCCTACGCAGATGGTGCTCCCGGTTCCTTACCGAATCAGACACCAAAACGACATCTGGCTCCGGTCCGATGAAACGGTAACAAGCAGGAGTTAAACCCGTGGCAATTAAACTCGAAGACAAGAAGGCCATCGTCGCTGAAGTCAACGAGGCTGCCAAAGCTGGTCTGTCCGCTGTCGTGGCTGATGCCCGTGGTGTGACGGTTGGCGCAATGACCGGACTCCGTAAAGAGGCTCGTGAAGCTGGCGTTTACGTACGTGTTGTACGTAACACCCTGCTCAAGCGCGCTGTTGCTGACACTGAATTCAGTGTTCTCAACGACGTGTTCACCGGCCCGACCTTGATCGCGTTCTCCAACGAACATCCTGGCGCTGCTGCCCGTCTGTTCAAGGAATTCGCTAAAGGTCAGGACAAGTTCGAGATCAAGGCAGCTGCGTTCGAGGGCAAGTTCCTCGCAGCTAATCAGATCGATGTACTGGCAAGCCTGCCGACCCGTAACGAAGCAATTTCTCAGCTGATGAGCGTGATTCAAGGCGCTACCAGCAAGTTGGCTCGTACTCTGGCGGCTGTTCGCGACCAAAAAGAAGCAGCTGCAGCCTAAGGCTGAGTCAGATCTTTTCGCGTATTTTTGTTTATTTTGATGGTCGCGTAGGCCGTCCCCCAATTCAGGAAATTGAGTCATGTCCATCTCTCAAGACGATATCCTTAACGCCGTATCTGAAATGTCCGTTCTGCAGGTTGTAGAGCTGATCAAGGCGTTCGAAGAGAAGTTTGGCGTCACCGCTGCTGCCGGCTCTGCTGGTCCAGCTGTTGCTGCTGCTGTTGTTGAAGAACAAACTGAATTCAACGTCATGCTGCTGGAAGCTGGCGAGAAGAAAGTTAACGTGATCAAGGCAGTACGTGAACTGACCGGTCTGGGCCTGAAAGAAGCCAAGGCAGTCGTTGACGGCGCCCCGGCAATGGTTCTGGAAGCTGTTGCCAAAGACGCAGCTGACAAAGCCAAAGCTACTCTGGAAGAAGCAGGCGCTAAAGTCGAGCTGAAATAAGCATCGATTTTGAGTGTCCAGCCCACGCGTTTAGCGAAAGGCTGATGGCTGGTGGCTTTTGCCACCGGCCTTTTTCCGTTATAGACGATTGGCGCTGTCAACGTCTGTAACGTGTGGTATCCACCGATGGCGGTGGCGCAAACCAAGGGGTTTGCAAGATTTTCTGGCTGCTTCCGTCGGGAGGGAGCCAAACAAGCAGGTGACCAAGCTGGGGAACGCTGATGGCTTACTCATATACTGAGAAAAAACGTATCCGCAAGGACTTTAGCAAGTTGCCGGACGTAATGGATGTGCCGTATCTCTTGGCCATCCAGCTGGATTCGTATCGCGAATTCCTGCAGGCGGGAGCGACCAAAGATCAGTTCCGCGACGTCGGTCTGCATGCAGCCTTCAAATCCGTTTTCCCGATCATCAGCTACTCCGGCAATGCTGCGCTGGAGTATGTAGGTTATCGCTTGGGCGAACCGGCATTTGATGTCAAGGAATGCGTGCTGCGCGGTGTGACTTACGCAGTACCTCTGCGAGTCAAGGTCCGTCTGATCATTTTCGACAAAGAATCGTCGAACAAAGCGATCAAGGACATCAAAGAGCAAGAAGTCTACATGGGTGAAATCCCCCTGATGACTGAGAACGGTACCTTTGTAATCAACGGCACCGAGCGCGTTATCGTGTCTCAGCTTCACCGTTCGCCTGGCGTATTCTTCGACCACGACCGTGGCAAGACGCACAGCTCCGGTAAGCTGCTGTACTCCGCTCGTATCATTCCTTACCGCGGTTCGTGGCTGGACTTCGAGTTCGATCCGAAAGACTGCGTATTCGTCCGTATCGACCGTCGTCGCAAGCTACCTGCGTCCGTACTTCTGCGCGCTCTGGGTTACACCACCGAGCAAGTGCTCGATGCGTTCTACACCACCAACGTATTCCATGTGCGCGGTGAAAACCTGAGCCTGGAACTGGTGCCTCAGCGCCTGCGTGGTGAAATTGCCGTTCTGGACATCCTGGACGACAAGGGCAAGGTCATTGTCGAGCAGGGTCGTCGTATCACTGCCCGTCACATCAACCAGCTGGAAAAGGCCGGGATCAAAGAGCTGGAAGTGCCTCTGGACTACGTCCTGGGTCGCACTACAGCCAAGGTCATCGTGCATCCGGCAACCGGTGAGATCATTGCCGAGTGCAACACCGAGCTGAACACTGAAATCCTGGCCAAGATCGCCAAGGCTCAGGTTGTTCGTATCGAAACGTTGTACACCAACGACATCGATTGTGGTCCGTTCGTCT
Source organism: Pseudomonas sp. P135 (assembly GCF_020312125.1). NCBI lineage: Bacteria > Pseudomonadati > Pseudomonadota > Gammaproteobacteria > Pseudomonadales > Pseudomonadaceae > Pseudomonas > Pseudomonas sp. P135. Next base: position 304,116 of record NZ_JAGPYR010000007.1, on the reverse strand, counting down.
CCGACACACTGAAGATCGACTCCACCAGCAACCAACTGGAAGCGCTGGTCGAGATCTATCGCATGATGCGTCCTGGCGAGCCGCCAACCAAGGATGCCGCTGAAACACTGTTCAACAACCTGTTCTTCAGCCCTGAGCGTTATGACCTGTCCGCTGTAGGTCGTATGAAGTTCAACCGTCGTATCGGTCGTACCGAAATCGAAGGTTCGGGCGTGCTGTGCAAGGAAGACATCGTAGCGGTCCTCAAGACCCTCGTTGATATCCGTAACGGCAAAGGCATCGTCGATGACATCGACCACCTCGGTAACCGTCGCGTTCGTTGCGTAGGCGAGATGGCCGAGAACCAGTTCCGTGTTGGTCTGGTCCGTGTCGAGCGCGCTGTCAAAGAGCGTCTGTCCATGGCAGAAAGCGAAGGCCTGATGCCTCAGGACCTGATCAACGCCAAACCTGTTGCGGCGGCGGTCAAGGAGTTCTTCGGTTCCAGCCAGCTTTCCCAGTTCATGGACCAGAACAACCCGCTGTCCGAGATCACGCACAAGCGTCGTGTTTCCGCACTCGGCCCTGGCGGTCTGACGCGTGAGCGCGCCGGCTTTGAAGTTCGAGACGTTCACCCGACTCACTACGGCCGTGTGTGCCCGATCGAGACGCCTGAAGGTCCGAACATCGGTCTGATCAACTCCCTGGCGGCCTATGCCCGCACCAACCAGTACGGCTTCCTCGAGAGCCCGTACCGTGTGGTCAAGGAAGGTCTGGTCACCGAAGAGATCGTGTTCCTTTCAGCGATCGAAGAAGCGGACCACGTCATTGCCCAGGCTTCGGCCGCAATGAACGACAAGCAAGAGCTGATCGACGAACTGGTTGCTGTGCGTCACTTGAACGAATTCACCGTCAAGGCGCCAGCCGATGTCACCCTGATGGACGTTTCGCCCAAGCAGGTTGTCTCGGTAGCTGCATCGCTGATTCCGTTCCTCGAGCACGATGACGCCAACCGTGCGTTGATGGGTTCGAACATGCAGCGTCAGGCTGTTCCTACTCTGCGCGCCGACAAGCCGCTGGTAGGTACTGGCATGGAGCGCAACGTTGCTCGCGACTCCGGCGTTTGCGTCGTGGCTCGTCGCGGTGGTGTGATCGACTCGGTTGACGCCAGCCGTATCGTTGTTCGCGTTGCCGATGATGAAGTTGAAACAGGTGAGGCGGGTGTAGACATCTACAACCTGACCAAATACACCCGTTCGAACCAGAACACCTGCATCAACCAGCGTCCGCTGGTCAGCAAGGGTGACCGTGTTCAGCGTAGCGACATCATGGCCGACGGCCCGTCCACCGATATGGGTGAACTGGCGCTGGGTCAGAACATGCGCATCGCGTTCATGGCCTGGAACGGTTTCAACTTCGAAGACTCCATCTGTCTTTCTGAGCGTGTTGTTCAGGAAGACCGTTTCACCACGATCCACATTCAGGAACTGACCTGTGTGGCGCGTGATACCAAGCTTGGGCCAGAGGAAATCACAGCTGACATCCCTAACGTGGGTGAAGCGGCTCTGAACAAGCTGGACGAAGCGGGTATCGTTTATGTAGGTGCCGAAGTCGGCGCCGGCGACATCCTGGTCGGTAAGGTCACTCCGAAAGGCGAGACCCAGCTGACTCCGGAAGAAAAACTGTTGCGCGCGATCTTCGGTGAGAAGGCCAGCGACGTTAAAGACACCTCCCTGCGCGTACCAACCGGTACCAAAGGTACTGTCATTGACGTTCAGGTCTTCACCCGTGATGGTGTCGAGCGTGATGCGCGTGCCCTGTCCATCGAGAAGTCGCAACTCGACGAGATCCGCAAGGATCTGAACGAAGAGTTCCGTATTGTCGAAGGCGCTACTTTCGAACGTCTGCGCTCTGCGCTGGTGGGTCGTGTAGCTGAAGGCGGCGCTGGCCTCAAGAAGGGCCAGGAAATCACCAACGAAGTGCTCGATGGTCTTGAGCATGGTCAGTGGTTCAAGCTGCGCATGGCTGAAGATGCTCTCAACGAGCAGCTCGAAAAAGCTCAGGCTTACATCGTTGATCGTCGCCGTCTTCTGGATGACAAGTTCGAAGACAAGAAACGCAAACTGCAGCAGGGCGATGACCTGGCTCCAGGCGTTCTGAAAATCGTCAAGGTCTACCTGGCAATCCGTCGCCGCATCCAGCCGGGCGACAAGATGGCCGGTCGTCACGGTAACAAGGGTGTGGTCTCTGTGATCATGCCGGTTGAAGACATGCCGCACGATGCCAATGGCACGCCGGTTGATATCGTCCTCAACCCGCTGGGCGTACCTTCGCGTATGAACGTTGGTCAGATTCTCGAAACCCACCTGGGCCTCGCGGCCAAAGGTCTGGGCGAGAAGATCAACCGCATGCTCGAAGAGCAGCGTAAAGTTGCTGAGCTGCGCAAGTTCCTCAACGAGATCTATAACGAAATCGGCGGTCGTCAGGAATCTCTGGAAGACCTCACCGACAACGAGATTCTGGACCTCGCGAAGAACCTGCGTAACGGCGTACCGATGGCTACCCCGGTTTTCGACGGTGCCAAGGAAAGCGAAATCAAGGCAATGCTCAAGCTGGCAGATATGCCGGAAAGCGGCCAGATGCAGCTGTTCGACGGTCGTACCGGCAACAAGTTTGAACGTGCTGTAACGGTTGGCTACATGTACATGCTGAAGCTGAACCACTTGGTGGACGACAAGATGCACGCGCGTTCCACTGGTTCGTACAGCCTGGTTACCCAGCAGCCGCTGGGTGGTAAGGCACAGTTCGGTGGTCAGCGTTTCGGGGAGATGGAAGTGTGGGCGCTGGAAGCATACGGCGCGGCGTACACTCTGCAGGAAATGCTCACAGTGAAGTCGGACGATGTGAACGGTCGTACCAAGATGTACAAAAACATCGTGGACGGCGATCACCGTATGGAGCCGGGCATGCCCGAGTCTTTCAACGTGTTGATCAAAGAAATCCGTTCGCTCGGTATCGATATCGATCTGGAAACCGAATAACACGTGACGCGAATCGGGGGCAGGGCGGTATTGCCTGCTCCCTGCTCCGCCAGGAGGAAAAGCCTTGAAAGACCTACTGAATTTGCTGAAAAACCAGGGTCAAGTCGAAGAGTTCGACGCAATCCGTATCGGACTTGCATCGCCTGAGATGATCCGCTCTTGGTCGTTCGGTGAAGTTAAAAAGCCGGAAACCATCAACTACCGTACGTTCAAGCCTGAGCGTGACGGTCTGTTCTGCGCCAAGATCTTTGGCCCGGTAAAAGATTACGAGTGCCTGTGCGGTAAGTACAAGCGCCTGAAGCACCGCGGTGTCATCTGCGAAAAGTGCGGTGTTGAAGTAGCACTGGCCAAGGTTCGTCGCGAGCGCATGGCTCACATCGAACTGGCTTCGCCGGTTGCCCACATCTGGTTCCTGAAATCGCTGCCGTCCCGTATCGGTTTGCTGATGGACATGACCCTGCGTGATATCGAACGTGTTCTCTACTTCGAGAGCTATGTCGTTATCGATCCAGGCATGACCACCCTTGAAAAAGGTCAGCTGCTGAACGACGAGCAGTACTTCGAAGCGCTCGAAGAGTTCGGTGACGACTTCGACGCCCGCATGGGTGCCGAGGCTGTCCGCGAGCTGCTGCACGCTATTGATCTGGAGCACGAAATTGGCCGTCTGCGTGAAGAAATTCCGCAAACCAATTCCGAGACCAAAATCAAGAAGCTGTCCAAGCGTCTGAAATTGATGGAAGCCTTCCAGGGTTCCGGCAACCTTCCTGAGTGGATGGTGCTGACCGTTCTGCCGGTTCTGCCGCCAGATCTGCGTCCTCTGGTTCCGCTTGACGGTGGCCGTTTCGCGACGTCCGACCTCAACGATCTGTATCGTCGAGTGATCAACCGTAACAACCGTCTGAAGCGCCTGCTGGATCTGTCCGCTCCCGATATCATCGTGCGCAACGAAAAGCGCATGCTGCAGGAAGCGGTCGATGCACTGCTCGACAACGGTCGTCGCGGTCGCGCGATCACGGGTTCGAACAAGCGTCCTCTGAAATCCCTGGCTGACATGATCAAGGGTAAGCAGGGTCGTTTCCGTCAGAACTTGCTCGGTAAGCGTGTTGACTACTCGGGTCGTTCGGTAATTACCGTAGGTCCGACTCTGCGTCTGCACCAGTGCGGTCTGCCGAAGAAGATGGCTCTCGAGCTGTTCAAGCCGTTCATTTTCGGCAAGCTGGAAATGCGTGGCCTGGCTACGACCATCAAAGCTGCCAAGAAGATGGTCGAGCGCGAGCTGCCAGAGGTCTGGGACGTTCTCGCTGAGGTGATTCGCGAACACCCGGTGCTTCTGAACCGTGCGCCGACACTTCACCGTCTGGGCATCCAGGCGTTTGAACCGGTACTGATCGAAGGTAAGGCCATTCAGCTGCACCCATTGGTTTGTGCTGCGTACAACGCCGACTTCGACGGTGACCAGATGGCCGTTCACGTGCCTCTGACGCTGGAAGCTCAGCTCGAAGCGCGCGCGCTGATGATGTCGACCAACAACATTCTGTCGCCAGCCAACGGTGAGCCAATCATCGTTCCTTCGCAGGACGTTGTACTGGGTCTGTACTACATGACTCGCGAAGCGATCAACGCCAAGGGCGAAGGTCGTGTATTTGCGGACCTGCAGGAAGTCGACCGCGTATTCCGCGCCGGCGAAGCGGCTCTGCACGCCAAGGTCAAGGTGCGTATCCACGAAACGGTCAACGACCGTGATGGTGGCAGCGTCAAGAACACCCGTATCGTCGACACCACTGTCGGCCGTGCGCTGCTGTTCCAGGTGGTTCCGGCCGGCCTGTCCTACGACGTCGTCAACCAGCCAATGAAGAAGAAAGCGATCTCCAAGCTGATCAACCAGTGCTATCGCGTGGTCGGCCTGAAAGAGACCGTTATTTTCGCTGACCAGTTGATGTACACCGGTTTTGCCTACTCGACCATTTCGGGTGTTTCCATCGGCGTTAACGACTTCGTTATCCCTGATGAAAAAGCTCGCATCATCGACGCGGCCACCGAAGAAGTTAAAGAGATCGAAAGTCAGTACGCCTCCGGCCTGGTAACCCAGGGCGAGAAGTACAACAAGGTAATCGACCTTTGGTCCAAGGCGAACGACGAAGTCTCGAAAGCGATGATGTCGAACCTGTCCAAAGAACGCGTTATCGACCGTCACGGCGTCGAAGTTGATCAGGAATCCTTCAACTCGATGTACATGATGGCTGACTCCGGGGCGCGTGGTTCTGCTGCCCAGATCCGTCAGCTGGCCGGTATGCGTGGTCTGATGGCCAAGCCTGACGGCTCCATCATCGAAACGCCGATCACTGCGAACTTCCGTGAAGGTTTGAGCGTACTTCAGTACTTCATCTCTACTCACGGTGCTCGTAAGGGTCTTGCGGATACCGCGTTGAAAACCGCTAACTCCGGTTATCTGACACGCCGTCTGGTAGACGTCGCTCAGGATCTGGTGGTTACCGAGGTTGATTGCGGTACCGAGCACGGTCTGCTGATGACTCCGCACATTGAAGGCGGTGACGTTGTAGAGCCGCTGGGTGAGCGCGTATTGGGTCGAGTCATTGCCCGTGACGTATTCAAGCCGGGCACGGAAGATGTCATCGTCCCTGCTGGCACGCTGGTAGACGAGAAGTGGGTCGAGTTCATCGAGCTGAACAGCATCGACGAAGTAATCGTTCGTTCGCCAATCAGCTGTGAAACCCGCTATGGCATCTGCGCCAAGTGCTACGGTCGCGACCTGGCACGCGGTCACCAGGTCAACATCGGTGAAGCTGTCGGCGTAATCGCTGCACAGTCGATCGGTGAGCCGGGTACCCAGCTGACAATGCGTACGTTCCACATCGGTGGTGCGGCAAGCCGGACCTCGGCAGCCGATAGCGTTCAGGTGAAGAATGGCGGTACTGTCCGCCTGCACAACCTGAAGCACGTCGAGCGTGTTGACGGTCACCTGGTTGCGGTATCCCGCTCCGGTGAACTGGCAATCGCAGATGACTTCGGTCGTGAGCGTGAGCGTTACAAGCTGCCATACGGTGCAGTGATTTCGGTGAAGGAAGGCGACAAGGTCGACGCTGGCTCTATCGTGGCCAAGTGGGATCCGCACACTCACCCAATCGTCACCGAGATGAAAGGTACTGTTACCTACGTAGGCATGGAAGAAGGCATCACGATCAAGCGTCAGACAGACGAATTGACCGGTATGACCAACATTGAAGTGCTCGACGCCAAAGATCGCCCGGCTGCCGGCAAGGACATCCGTCCTGCTGTGAAGATGGTTGGTCTGGATGGCAAGGATCTGCTGCTGCCAGGTACTGACGTACCGGCCCAGTACTTCCTGCCGGCTAACGCCCTTGTTGGTGTTGCTGACGGTGCGCAGATCGCGATCGGTGATGTTATCGCTCGTATTCCGCAGGAAACGTCGAAGACTCGTGACATCACCGGTGGTTTGCCGCGTGTTGCCGACCTGTTCGAAGCGCGTCGTCCGAAAGAGGCGTCGATCCTTGCAGAAGTCAGCGGTACCATCGCATTCGGTAAAGAGACCAAAGGCAAGCGCCGTCTGGTCATCACCCCGAACGACGGTAGCGATCCGTACGAGGAGCTGATTCCGAAGTGGCGTCACCTGAACGTCTTCGAAGGCGAGCAAGTGAACCGCGGCGAAGTTATCTCCGACGGCCCGAGCGATCCACACGACATCCTGCGTCTGCTGGGTGTGAGTGCGCTGGCCAAGTACATCGTCAACGAGATTCAGGACGTATACCGTCTGCAAGGCGTGAAGATCAACGACAAGCACATCGAGACGATTCTGCGTCAGATGCTGCGTAAGGTTGAAATTGCCGAGTCTGGCGATTCCAGTTTCATCAAGGGCGACCAGATGGAGCTGACTCACGTACTGGTAGAAAACGAGCGTCTGAGCACGGAAGACAAGTTTGTTTCCAAGTTCACTCGCGTGTTGCTGGGTATCACCAAGGCATCGCTGTCTACCGAGTCGTTCATCTCCGCGGCCTCCTTCCAGGAGACAACCCGCGTACTGACCGAAGCGGCTGTGACCGGCAAGCGCGATTACCTGCGCGGCCTGAAGGAAAACGTGGTCGTGGGTCGTCTGATCCCGGCCGGTACCGGTCTGGCTTATCACAGCGAGCGCAAGCGTCGTCGTGAAATGGACAAACCGACCCGTGTCAGCGCGAGCGAAGTAGAAGCGGCTCTGACGGAAGCGTTGAACTCCAGCGGTAATTGAGACCAGAGCCTCGGCATTTTTCACCTGGCAGACAGCACGTTTTCGTGTTGTTTGCCCGGTGAGGACGTCGGGGCTTTGTCTTGACTGGGGGCGGGATCCTCTTTAGACTCTTGTACCCCTAAATTTGGCGGGGCCTGTGCCCTGTCATTTGCTTTTCTTGTAAGACAATAGCGTCGCAAGACAACAGTGGAGCTAGTAGATGGCAACTATCAACCAGCTGGTACGTCAGCCGCGTAAGCGTATCGTCGAGAAATCCGACGTACCTGCGCTGCAGAACTGCCCGCAACGTCGCGGTGTGTGCACTCGTGTGTATACCACCACGCCGAAAAAACCTAACTCGGCATTGCGTAAAGTCTGCCGTGTGCGCCTGACCAACGGTTTCGAGGTTTCCTCGTACATCGGTGGTGAAGGTCACAACCTGCAAGAACACAGCGTGGTACTGATCCGTGGCGGTCGTGTAAAAGACTTGCCAGGTGTTCGTTACCACACCGTTCGTGGTTCTCTGGATACTTCCGGCGTTAAAGGTCGTAACCAGGGTCGCTCGAAATACGGTACCAAGAAGCCTAAGTAGTCTTTGGCCTCTGTTTGAAATTGCAGATTTCTATTTTTCTGAGTCGATAAGAGTAAGGTCGGGCGCATTCCTAACTGGATGGTGGTCCCGAGCTAACCTGAAGACCGTTTGAGGGCTTATCCATGCCAAGAAGACGCGTAGCAGCCAAGCGCGATGTGCTTGACGATCCAAAATACGGTAGCCAGATTCTGGCCAAGTTCATGAACCACGTGATGGAAAGCGGCAAGAAAGCCGTTGCCGAGCGTATCGTTTATGGCGCGCTGGAAAAGGTTAAAGAACGCAAGAACAGCGATCCCCTGGAAATCTTCGAGAAAGCTCTCGACGCCATCGCTCCGCTGGTCGAAGTAAAGTCGCGCCGTGTAGGCGGTGCTACTTACCAGGTTCCTGTTGAAGTTCGTCCGTCCCGTCGTAATGCTCTGGCAATGCGCTGGCTGGTAGACTTCGCGCGCAAGCGCGGTGAGAAGTCTATGGCTCTGCGTTTGGCCGGCGAACTGATGGACGCCGCCGAAGGTAAAGGTGCTGCAGTCAAGAAGCGTGAAGACGTGCACCGTATGGCTGAAGCCAACAAGGCTTTCTCGCACTACCGCTTCTAATTTCAGCGTCACTAATTTTGCGAGGGCTTTATGGCTCGTACTACTCCGATTGGCCGCTACCGTAACATTGGTATCGTCGCTCACGTGGATGCTGGTAAAACCACCACCACCGAGCGCGTCCTTTTTTACACCGGCAAAAGCCACAAAATGGGCGAGGTGCATGATGGCGCCGCGACCACGGACTGGATGGTTCAGGAGCAGGAGCGTGGTATTACCATTACTTCTGCTGCTATTACTGCCTTCTGGCAGGGTTCCGAGAAGCAACACAAAGACCAATACCGCTTCAACGTCATTGACACCCCGGGCCACGTAGACTTCACCATTGAAGTTGAACGTTCCCTGCGTGTACTCGACGGCGCGGTCGTTGTGTTCTGTGGCACTTCTGGCGTAGAGCCGCAGTCCGAAACCGTATGGCGTCAAGCCAACAAGTACGGTGTTCCGCGTATCGTTTACGTGAACAAGATGGACCGTGCTGGTGCGAACTTTCTGCGCGTAATTGCTCAGATCAAGCAGCGCCTGGGTCACACCCCGGTGCCGATCCAGCTGGCCATTGGTGCCGAAGACAACTTCCAGGGTCAGATCGATCTGATGTCCATGGAGGCGGTCTACTGGAATGATGCCGACAAGGGCATGGTTCCAGTTCGCAAGCCCATCCCTGCTGAATTGCAGGAACTGGCTGACGAATGGCGCAGTAACATGGTTGAGGCTGCTGCTGAAGCCAACGAAGAGCTGATGAACAAGTACCTCGAAGGTGAAGAACTCACCAACAAGGAAATCAAGGATGCTCTGCGTCAGCGTACTATCGCTGGTGAGATCGTTCTTGCTGTTTGCGGTTCTTCCTTCAAGAACAAGGGTGTTCCCCTGGTTCTCGATGCCGTGATCGATTACCTGCCTGCTCCAACTGACATTCCAGCTATCAAGGGTTCCGATCCTGATAACGAAGAAGTTCTGATGGAGCGTCATGCAGACGACAACGAGCCGTTCTCGGCTCTGGCGTTCAAGATCGCTACCGACCCATTCGTGGGTACCTTGACATTCGTCCGCGTTTACTCGGGCGTGTTGGCATCCGGCGACGGCGTGATCAACTCGGTCAAGGGCAAGAAAGAGCGTGTGGGTCGTATGGTGCAGATGCACGCAAACGCCCGTGAAGAAATCAAGGAAGTACGCGCTGGTGACATCGCGGCCTTGATCGGCATGAAGGACGTCACCACTGGTGAAACCTTGTGCAACGCTGACAAGCCAATCATCCTGGTTCGTATGGACTTCCCGGAGCCGGTTATTTCGGTTGCCGTTGAGCCAAAGACCAAGGATGACCAGGAAAAAATGGGTATCGCACTGGGCAAGCTTGCTCAGGAAGACCCGTCTTTCCGCGTCAAAACTGATGAAGAGACTGGTCAAACGATCATCTCGGGCATGGGCGAGCTCCACCTGGACATCCTGGTTGACCGGATGCGCCGTGAGTTCAACGTCGAAGCCAACATCGGCAAGCCTCAGGTTTCCTATCGTGAGCGCATCACGAAGAATTGTGAAATCGAAGGCAAGTTCGTTCGTCAATCCGGCGGTCGTGGCCAGTTCGGTCATTGCTGGATCCGTTTTGCACCTGCTGACGAAGGTCAGGAAGGTCTGCAATTCGTAAACGAAGTGGTAGGTGGTGTTGTTCCCAAGGAATACATCCCGGCTATCCAGAAGGGTATCGAAGAGCAGATGAAGAACGGCGTTGTTGCCGGTTATCCGCTGATCGGCCTGAAGGCTACCGTGTTTGATGGTTCCTACCATGACGTCGACTCGAACGAGATGGCGTTTAAGGTGGCTGCTTCCATGGCGACCAAGCAACTGGCCCAGAAGGGCGGTGGTGAGCTGCTTGAGCCGATCATGGCAGTAGAGGTTGTTACGCCTGAAGACTATATGGGTGACGTGATGGGCGACCTTAACCGCCGTCGCGGCATGATTCTGGGTATGGAAGATACGGTTTCCGGCAAGGTAATTCGTGCCGAGGTTCCGTTGGGTGAGATGTTCGGTTATGCGACCGACGTTCGCTCCATGTCTCAGGGTCGCGCAAGCTACTCTATGGAATTCAAAAAATACAATACAGCTCCGTCGCACATCGTCGAAACTGTAACCAAAAAACAAGGCTGATTCAGCGCCTTTAGGCTAGGAGTTATTTGTCGTGGCTAAAGAAAAATTTGATCGTTCCCTCCCGCACGTCAACGTTGGCACCATTGGTCACGTTGACCATGGTAAAACCACGCTGACCGCTGCTCTGACTCGCGTCTGCTCCGAAGTTTTCGGTTCGGCTGCTGTTGAATTCGACAAGATCGACAGCGCACCGGAAGAAAAGGCTCGTGGTATCACCATCAACACCGCGCACGTCGAATACAAATCGTTGATCCGTCACTATGCTCACGTTGACTGCCCAGGTCACGCTGACTACGTGAAGAACATGATCACTGGTGCTGCCCAGATGGACGGCGCGATTCTGGTTTGTTCGGCCGCTGATGGTCCGATGCCACAAACCCGTGAGCACATCCTGCTGTCCCGTCAGGTTGGCGTTCCGTACATCGTGGTCTTCCTGAACAAGGCTGACCTGGTAGACGACGCTGAGCTGCTGGAACTGGTCGAGATGGAAGTGCGCGATCTGCTGAGCACTTACGACTTCCCAGGCGACGACACTCCGATCATCATCGGTTCTGCTCGTATGGCTCTGGAAGGTAAAGACGACAACGAAATGGGCACCACTGCCGTTCGTAAACTGGTTGAAACACTGGACTCCTACATCCCAGAACCAGTTCGTGTTACCGACAAGCCTTTCCTGATGCCGATCGAAGACGTATTCTCGATCTCCGGTCGCGGTACTGTTGTGACTGGTCGTATTGAGCGCGGTATCGTCAAGGTTCAGGATCCACTGGAAATCGTTGGTCTGCGTGACACTACCGTCACCACCTGCACCGGTGTTGAAATGTTCCGCAAACTGCTCGACGAAGGTCGTGCTGGCGAGAACTGCGGCGTTCTGCTGCGCGGTACCAAGCGTGACGACGTTGAGCGTGGCCAGGTTCTGGTCAAGCCAGGCAGCGTCAAGCCGCACACTCAGTTCGAAGCTGAAATCTACGTTCTGAGCAAAGAAGAAGGCGGTCGTCACACTCCGTTCTTCAAGGGCTACCGTCCACAGTTCTACTTCCGTACTACCGACGTAACTGGTAGCTGCGAACTGCCGGAAGGCGTAGAAATGGTTATGCCAGGTGATAACGTTAAAGTTTCCGTTACCCTGATCAAGCCAATCGCAATGGAAGATGGTCTGCGTTTCGCAATCCGTGAAGGCGGTCGTACCGTCGGCGCTGGCGTCGTAGCCAAAATCATCGCTTAAGCGTTGAGTCCCAAAAAGAGCCCCCGCACTGCGGGGGCTTTTTTATTGGGTTGACACCTTGTTAGGTCGTCTATAGAATTGCGCCTCCTTTTAACGGGCGTATTGCGCTCGGTGGGAACAGCAATCTGGAGTCTGAATCCAATGCAAAACCAGCAAATCCGTATCAGGTTGAAGGCTTTTGACCATCGCCTGATCGACCAATCAACCCAGGAAATCGTGGAAACCGCGAAACGTACTGGTGCACAGGTGCGTGGTCCGATTCCACTGCCGACTCGTAAAGAGCGGTTCACCGTCCTGGTTTCTCCGCACGTCAACAAAGACGCGCGCGATCAGTATGAGATCCGTACTCACAAGCGTGTTCTGGACATTGTCCAGCCAACGGAAAAAACCGTTGATGCGCTTATGAAGCTTGATCTTGCGGCCGGTGTGGAAGTTCAGATCAGCCTCGGCTAAGACTTGGGTCTTAGTCGTGTAACGCTCTGAAATGGGCGGCCATAGCGGGTGAAAGCCCCGTACACTCATGAGGTTTACAACATGACTATTGGTGTAGTCGGTCGTAAATGCGGTATGACCCGTATTTTCACCGAAGAAGGTGTCTCCATTCCGGTCACGGTCATTGAGATCGAGCCGAATCGCGTCACTCAGTTCAAAACCGAAGAAACCGATGGCTATCGTGCAGTGCAAGTCACTGTCGGCGAGCGTCGCGCTTCGCGTGTTACAGCCGCTCAGGCTGGCCACTTCGCCAAAGCGAACGTTGCCGCCGGTCGTACCGTCATGGAATTCCGTCTTGAAGAAGGCGACTACCAGGCTGGCGATCAGATCAACGCTGAAATCTTCGCCGCTGGTCAACTGGTTGATGTAACCGGTCAGTCCAAGGGTAAAGGCTTCCAGGGTACGATCAAGCGTTGGAATTTCCGTGGTCAAGACAATACCCACGGTAACTCCGTCTCCCACCGCGTCCCAGGCTCTATCGGCCAGTGCCAGACTCCTGGTCGTGTATTCAAGGGCAAAAAAATGTCCGGTCATATGGGCGCTGAGCGCGTGACCGTGCAGTCCCTGGAAGTAGTGCGCGTGGACGCTGAACGCAATCTGTTGTTGGTCAAGGGTGCTGTTCCTGGCGCTACTGGCGGCAACCTGGTTGTACGTCCGGCAGCCAAGGCTCGCGGTTAAGGGGAAGCTGACATGCAATTAAATGTAAATGACGCTCAGGCAATCGAAGTTTCCGAACTGACATTTGGCGGCGAATTCAACGAGACGCTGGTTCACCAGGCAGTCGTGGCCTACATGGCTGGCGGTCGTCAGGGTAGCAAGCAGCAGAAGACCCGTTCCGACGTTCGTGGTGGCGGTAAGCGCCCTTGGCGTCAGAAAGGTACTGGCCGTGCTCGTGCCGGTACTATCCGTAGCCCAATCTGGCGTGGCGGCGGTACCACTTTCGCAGCTCGTCCTCAGGATCATACTCAGAAGCTCAACAAGAAGATGTATCGCGCTGCTCTGCGCTCCATCCTTGCTGAACTGGTTCGTACTGATCGTCTGGTCGTGGTTCAGGACTTCGCTGTTGAAGCACCGAAAACCAAAGATTTGCTGAACAAGCTGACTGGCATGGGCCTGACTGACGTCCTGATCGTGTCTGACGCTGTTGACCAGAATCTGTACCTGGCTGCTCGTAACCTGCCGCACGTTGATGTACGTGACGTTCAAGGTTCCGATCCAGTTAGTCTGATCGCATACGACAAAGTGTTGATCACTGTGTCGGCCGTGAAGAAATTCGAGGAGCTGCTGGGATGAACCAGGAACGCGTATTTAAAGTTCTGCTTGGCCCGCACGTTTCCGAGAAGGCTACGGTTCTTGCAGACAAAAAAGGTCAGTTCGTTTTCAAGGTTGCTACTGACGCAACCAAGCTGGAAATCAAGAAGGCCGTCGAAAGCCTGTTCAGCGTGAAAGTAGAGCGTGTTACTACCCTGAATGTTCTGGGTAAGAGCAAGCGCACTGCTCGCGGTCTGGGCAAGCGTAATGACTGGAAGAAGGCGGTTATCTCCCTTCAGCCAGGCCAAGATCTCGATTTCAGCAGCAGTGCTGAGTAAGGAAGGGGTGCATCATGGCAATCGTTAAATGCAAACCGACTTCCCCTGGCCGCCGTTTTGTGGTCAAGGTGGTCAACCAGGAGCTGCATAAAGGCGCTCCTCACGCACCGCTGCTCGAGAAAAAATCGAAGTCTGGTGGTCGTAACAACAATGGTCGTATTACTACCCGTCATATCGGTGGTGGCCATAAACAGCATTATCGTCTGGTCGACTTCCGTCGCAACGACAAGGATGGCATCGCTGCCACCGTCGAGCGTATCGAATACGATCCAAACCGTACTGCTCACATTGCTCTGCTGCTTTACGCAGACGGCGAGCGCCGCTACATCATCGCCCCTAAAGGCGTGAGTGCTGGCGACCAGCTGATTGCAGGTGCTCTGGCACCAATCAAGCCGGGCAACGCTCTTCAACTGCGCAACATTCCAGTTGGTAGCACCGTACACGGCATCGAACTGAAGCCAGGCAAAGGCGCACAGATCGCTCGTTCCGCTGGTGCCTCGGCACAGCTGATCGCTCGTGAAGGTGTGTACGTGACCCTGCGTCTTCGCTCCGGTGAAATGCGTAAAGTACTGTCTGAGTGCCGTGCAACGCTGGGCGAAGTCTCGAACTCCGAGCACAGCCTTCGTTCGCTGGGTAAAGCGGGTGCCAAACGCTGGCGTGGCGTTCGCCCAACCGTTCGTGGTGTTGCCATGAACCCGGTTGACCACCCACATGGTGGTGGTGAAGGTCGTACCTCTGGTGGTCGTCATCCGGTATCGCCGTGGGGCTTCCCGACTAAGGGCGCGAAGACTCGTGGTAATAAGCGTACCGACAAAATGATCGTCCGTCGTCGCAAGTAAATAGAGGGATACGACAGTGCCACGTTCTCTGAAAAAAGGTCCTTTTATTGATCTTCACCTACTGAAGAAGATCGAAGTGGCGGCGGAAAAGAACGATCGCAAACCAGTTAAGACCTGGTCGCGTCGTTCGATGATCCTGCCACAAATGGTCGGTTTGACCATTGCAGTGCATAACGGTCGCCAACATGTTCCAGTTCTCGTGAACGAAGACATGGTCGGCCATAAACTAGGCGAGTTTGCCGGTACCCGCACATATCGTGGGCACGTGGCAGACAAGAAAGCCAAGCGTTAAGGGGTAAGGAACGATGGAAGTAGCCGCTAAGTTGTCGGGCGCTCGAATCTCCGCCCAGAAAGCCCGCTTGGTCGCCGACCAGATCCGCGGGAAGAAGGTGGGCGAAGCGCTCAACCTGTTGGCTTTCAGCAGTAAGAAAGCCGCCGAGATCCTGAAGAAAGTGCTGGAGTCGGCTGTAGCCAACGCCGAGCATAACGAAGGCGCAGACGTTGATGACCTCAAGGTCTCCACCGTTTTCGTCAACGAAGGGCGTTCGCTGAAGCGCATCATGCCACGTGCTAAAGGCCGTGCTGATCGCATCGTCAAGCGGTCTTGCCATATCACTGTCAAGGTTGCTGACAAGTAACGGAGTCGAAGAGATGGGTCAGAAAGTACATCCCATTGGCATTCGCCTGGGAATCGTCAAGGAGCACACCTCCGTCTGGTACGCAGACGGTCGGACTTATGCGGACTATTTGTTCGCTGATCTGAAAGTGCGTGAGTACCTCCAAGACAAATTAAAAAGCGCGTCCGTCAGCCGTATCGATATCCATCGTCCGGCTCAGACAGCACGTATCACCATCCACACCGCTCGTCCAGGTATCGTTATCGGGAAGAAAGGTGAAGATGTTGAGAAACTGCGTCAGGACCTGACCAAGCAAATGGGTGTGCCTGTGCACATCAATATCGAAGAGATCCGTAAGCCGGAGCTCGACGGTATGCTGGTTGCGCAGAGCGTAGCTCAGCAGCTGGAGCGTCGCGTAATGTTCCGTCGCGCTATGAAGCGCGCTGTTCAGAACGCCATGCGCATTGGTGCCAAAGGCATCAAAATCCAAGTGAGCGGTCGTCTCGGCGGTGCTGAAATCGCACGTACTGAATGGTATCGCGAAGGTCGTGTGCCACTGCACACCCTGCGTGCCGACATCGACTATGCCAACTACGAAGCTCACACCACTTACGGTGTGATCGGTGTAAAGGTTTGGATCTTCAAAGGCGAAGTAATTGGTGGTCGCCAAGAAGAACTGAAACCACAAGCACCAGCGCCTCGTAAAAAAGCTGCTAAGTAAGGGGTACGCCAAATGTTGCAACCAAAGCGTACGAAGTTCCGCAAGCAGATGACCGGCCACAACCGTGGTCTGGCACTGCGCGGTAGCAAAGTCAGCTTCGGCGAGTTCGCGCTGAAGTCTGTAGCTCGTGGTCGTCTCACCGCTCGTCAGATCGAGTCAGCGCGTCGTGCTCTGACCCGTCACGTTAAACGTGGCGGCAAGATCTGGATCCGTGTGTTCCCGGACAAGCCTGTAACCAAAAAGCCACTCGAAGTTCGGATGGGTAAAGGTAAGGGTAACGTGGAGTACTGGGTTGCCCAGATTCAGCCAGGCAAAGTCCTGTATGAAATCGAGGGTGTTACTGAAGAGCTGGCGCGTGAGGCTTTCGCCCTGGCTGCTGCAAAGCTGCCGCTCGCCACCTCCTTTGTTAAGCGGACGGTGATGTGATGAAAGCGAATGAACTTCGTGAAAAATCAGCACAGCAGCTGAACGAGCAACTGCTCGGCCTGCTGCGCGACCAGTTCAATCTGCGTATGCAGAAGGCAACTGGCCAGTTGGGGCAGTCTCATCTGCTCTCGCAAGTTAAGCGTGACATCGCTCGCGTGAAAACTGTGCTCAACCAGCAGGCAGGTAAGTAATCATGGCTGAAGCCGAAAAAACTGTCCGTACGCTGACTGGCCGTGTTGTCAGCGACAAGATGGACAAGACCATCACCGTTCTGATCGAGCGTCGCGTAAAGCACCCGATCTACGGTAAATACGTTAAGCGTTCGACTAAGCTGCACGCGCACGACGAAACCAATCAATGCCATATCGGCGACAAGGTCACTATTCGTGAAACTCGTCCGGTAGCCAAGACCAAGTCTTGGGCGTTGGTTGATATCCTCGAACGCGCTGTGGAAGTCTAAGGGCTAGGGGTCGGAGAAATTATATGATTCAGACTCAATCCATGCTCGATGTGGCCGATAACAGCGGCGCACGCCGCGTTATGTGCATCAAGGTGCTGGGTGGCTCCCATCGTCGTTACGCTGGTATCGGTGACATCATCAAAGTAACCGTCAAGGAAGCAATTCCTCGCGGCAAGGTGAAGAAAGGCCAGGTGATGACTGCAGTTGTAGTCCGCACTCGCCACGGTGTTCGTCGTGCAGACGGCTCCATCATCCGCTTCGATGGCAACGCTGCTGTTCTGTTGAACAACAAGCAAGAGCCGATCGGTACCCGTATCTTTGGGCCAGTGACCCGTGAACTTCGTACTGAGAAGTTCATGAAGATCGTCTCGCTCGCCCCAGAAGTGCTCTAAGGAGATCCGACATGCAAAAGATTCGTCGTGACGACGAGATCATCGTGATCGCCGGCAAAGACAAAGGTAAGCGCGGTAAGGTGCTCAAGGTTCTCGCTGACGACCGTTTGGTCGTTGGTGGGATCAACTTGGTGAAGCGTCATACCAAGCCAAACCCGATGTCGGGCGTACAGGGCGGTATCGTCGAGAAAGAAGCGCCAATGCACGCTTCCAACGTCGCCATTTTCAACGGCGCAACCAACAAGGCTGACCGCGTTGGTTTCAAAGTTGAAGACGGCAAGAAAATTCGTGTCTTCAAGTCGACCCAAAAAGCGGTTGATGCTTGAACACTGCTAGGTAGAAGACCATGGCACGACTAAAAGAGATTTACCGGAAGGAAATCGCTCCGAAACTTAAGGAAGAACTTAAGCTTTCGAACGTGATGGAAGTTCCGCGCGTTACCAAAATCACCCTGAACATGGGTCTGGGCGAAGCGATCGGCGACAAGAAAGTCATCGAGCACGCTGTTGCTGACCTGGAAAAGATCACCGGTCAAAAAGTCGTTGTGACTTACGCTCGGAAATCCATCGCTGGCTTTAAAGTCCGTGAAGGTTGGCCGATCGGTGTCAAAGTGACTCTGCGCCGCGATCGTATGTACGAATTCCTGGATCGTCTGCTGTCGATCTCCCTGCCTCGGGTTCGCGACTTCCGCGGCCTGAATGCCAAGTCCTTCGATGGTCGTGGTAACTACAGCATGGGCGTCAAAGAGCAGATCATTTTCCCGGAAATTGACTACGACAAGATCGATGCTCTTCGCGGTCTGGACATCACCCTGACCACCACTGCCAAGAACGATGATGAAGGTCGCGCATTGCTGCGTGCTTTCAAATTCCCGTTCCGCAACTGATTGGAGTAGGACAATGGCCAAGATGAGCATGAAAAACCGTGAGCTGAAGCGTCAGCTCACTGTTGCCAAGTACGCCAAGAAGCGTGCAGAGCTGAAAGCTATCATCGTCGATCTGAACGCAAGTCCAGAAGCGCGTTGGGAAGCTACCGTAGCCCTGCAGAAGCAACCACGTGACGCAAGCGCTGCGCGCATGCGTAACCGTTGCCGCATCACTGGTCGTCCACACGGCGTCTACCGCAAGTTCGGCCTCGGCCGTAACAAGCTGCGTGAAGCAGCCATGCGTGGCGACGTACCAGGTCTGGTCAAAGCCAGCTGGTAAGGCGACACCTCTCGCGCCCTCCTGCCGGTTACGCAAGTCACCGGTCGGGATGGAGCCTGAATTTGAATCAAGCCCCTTTTGGGGCTTGATTCATTTCCGGCGTAGGACTAGAATTGCCGGCTCGCCTGAGCCCGTGTTTTTACTTGCCCGGAAGTTCTCGGCGATCAAGCTGTAGCCGCAAGGCTAATTATTTTGTTTAGGAGCGTCTAGCCCATGAGTATGCAGGACCCGTTAGCGGACATGCTAACTCGTATCCGTAATGCCCAGATGGCTGAAAAGCCCGTCGTAAGCATGCCATCTTCCACGTTGAAGGTTGCTGTAGCAAAAGTCCTGAAGGACGAAGGCTACATTGCGGGTTATCAGATCAGCAGCGAAGTTAAATCCTCGCTGTCCATCGAGCTTAAGTACTTCGAAGGCCGTCCGGTCATCGAAGAGGTTAAGCGCGTCAGCCGCCCAGGCTTGCGTCAGTACAAGTCCTCCGATGACCTGCCGAAAGTTCGTGGCGGTCTTGGTGTGTCTATCGTCTCCACCAGTAAAGGTGTGATGACGGATCGTGCTGCGCGCGCTGCCGGTGTCGGTGGCGAAGTGCTTTGCACTGTGTTCTAAGGGGGGGTAAGCATGTCACGCGTCGCTAAGAACCCCGTTAAGCTGCCATCCGGCGTCGAAGTCAAACTCGTCGGCCAGCTGCTTTCGGTGAAGGGTGCCAAGGGCACTCTAGAACTGAACATCCATTCGTCCGTTGAGATTGTTGAAGAAGCTGGTGAGCTGCGTTTCGCTGCTCGCAATGGCGATCAACAAACCCGCGCAATGGCAGGCACCACTCGTGCACTGGTAAACAACATGGTCCAAGGCGTAAGCCAAGGCTTCGAGCGCAAGCTCCAGCTGGTCGGTGTTGGTTACAAGGCGCAAGCAAAAGGCACGGTACTGAACCTTGCACTTGGCTTCTCGCACCCAGTGGACTACGAATTGCCGAATGGCATCACCGCTGAGACCCCCAGCCAGACCGATATCCTGATTCGCGGTATCGATAAGCAGTTGGTTGGTCAAGTGGCCGCTGAGATCCGCGACTTCCGCCGTCCTGAGCCTTACAAAGGCAAAGGTGTGCGTTACGCAGACGAAGTCGTCCGCCGTAAAGAAGCCAAGAAGAAGTAGGGCATAGCAAATGACCGTCAAAAAAGTTACCCGACTGCGTCGCGCTCGCAAAGCACGCCTGAAAATGCACGAGCTGGAAGTCGTGCGTCTCTGCGTGCACCGCTCTTCGCAGCACATTTATGCCCAGGTCATCTCGGCCGACGGCAGCAAAGTCCTGGCAAGCGCCTCGACTTTGGACAAAGAACTGCGTGATGGCGCCACTGGCAACATCGACGCGGCCACTAAGGTTGGCAAGCTGGTCGCCGAGCGCGCGAAAGCCGCGGGTGTATCGCAAGTCGCTTTCGACCGTTCTGGCTTCAAGTACCACGGCCGTGTCAAAGCGCTGGCTGATGCTGCTCGTGAAGGCGGGCTGGAGTTCTAAGTTATGTCAAATCACGACCAAAAACGCGACGAAGGCTACATCGAGAAGCTGGTTCAAGTTAACCGCGTGGCCAAAACCGTAAAAGGCGGCCGTATCTTCACTTTCACTGCGTTGACCGTAGTGGGTGATGGTAAAGGGCGCGTTGGCTTCGGCCGTGGCAAGTCACGTGAAGTGCCTGCTGCAATCCAGAAAGCGATGGAAGCTGCTCGTCGCAACATGATTCAGGTTGATCTGAACGGCACTACCCTGCAGTACGCGATGAAGTCTGCCCATGGCGCCTCCAAGGTGTACATGCAGCCTGCTTCTGAAGGTACCGGTATCATCGCTGGCGGCGCAATGCGCGCAGTGCTGGAAGTTGCTGGTGTCCAGAACGTATTGGCCAAGTGCTACGGTTCGACTAACCCGGTAAACGTGGTTCACGCTACGTTCAAGGGTTTGAAGGGCATGCAGTCTCCTGAGTCGATCGCTGCCAAACGTGGCAAGCGTGTTGAGGAGATCATCTGATCATGGCTACCGTTAAAGTAACGCTGATCAAAAGCATGACCGGCCGCATCCCTAATCACAGATTGTGCATTAAGGGTTTGGGTCTGCGTCGCATCGGTCACACTGTAGAAGTCCTGGATACTCCCGAAAATCGCGGGATGATCAACAAGGCTTACTACATGCTGCGAGTCGAGGGTTAATCGATGAAACTCAATGATCTGAGTCCAGCGCCGGGTTCCCGTCGCGAAAAGCATCGTCCGGGCCGTGGTATCGGTAGCGGTTTGGGCAAGACCGGTGGCCGTGGCCACAAAGGTCAAAGCTCCCGCTCCGGTGGCACCATTGCTCCGGGCTTTGAGGGCGGCCAACAGCCGCTGCATCGTCGCCTGCCAAAATTCGGTTTCGTTTCCCTGAAGGCCATGGATCGCGCAGAAGTGCGTTTGTCCGAGCTGGCTAAAGTGGAAGGCGACATCGTAACTGTGCAGTCCCTGAAAGATGCCAACGTGATTAACCAGAACGTTCAGCGTGTGAAAATCATGCTGTCGGGCGAAGTTACTCGCGCTGTCACTATCAAGGGTATCGCCGCCACCAAAGGTGCGCGTGCGGCTATCGAAGCAGCTGGCGGCAAGTTCGAGGAATAAATGGCTAAGCAAGGTGCTCTCTCAGCGCTCGGCAAAGGCGGTATGTCTGAACTCTGGGCTCGTCTGCGTTTTCTGTTCCTGGCGATTATCGTCTACCGAATAGGCGCACACATCCCGGTTCCAGGTATCAACCCGGATCGACTCGCAGAACTGTTTCGACAGAATGAGGGGACCATTCTTAGCTTGTTCAACATGTTTTCCGGTGGCGCGCTGGAACGGATGAGCATCTTTGCATTGGGGATCATGCCGTACATTTCGGCATCGATCATCATGCAGTTGATGACCGCCGTCAGCCCGCAGCTGGAGCAGTTGAAGAAGGAAGGTGAAGCTGGCCGTCGCAAGATAAGCCAGTACACCCGCTATGGCACCGTTGTCCTGGCTCTGGTCCAAGCTATCGGCATGTCCGTTGGTCTGGCGAGTCAGGGCGTCGCGTTTTCTGGGGACCTGGGTTTCCACTTTGTGGCCGTAACTACCTTCGTGGCAGGTGCGATGTTCATGATGTGGCTGGGCGAGCAGATCACCGAGCGCGGTGTCGGCAACGGTATCTCGATGTTGATTTTCGCAGGTATCGTCGCCGGTCTTCCGAGAGCAATAGGGCAGTCTTTCGAGTCTGCACGTCAGGGTGATATCAATATCTTCGCTCTGGTTGCAATCGGTTTGCTGGCGGTAGCGATCATCGGTTTTGTGGTGTTCATTGAGCGTGGTCAGCGTCGAATCGCCGTTCACTACGCCAAGCGTCAGCAGGGCCGCAAGGTCTTCGCTGCGCAGACAAGCCACTTGCCGCTGAAAGTGAACATGGCTGGTGTGATACCGGCCATTTTCGCGAGCAGCATTTTGCTGTTCCCGGCTTCGTTGGGGTCCTGGTTCGGTCAGTCTGAAGGTCTGGGCTGGTTGCAGGACATCTCGCAGTCGATCGCTCCTGGTCAGCCGTTGAATATTCTGCTGTTTAGTGCAGGGATTATTTTCTTCTGCTTCTTCTATACGGCGTTGATGTTCAATCCGAAAGACGTAGCGGAAAACCTGAAGAAGTCCGGTGCCTTTATTCCGGGTATTCGTCCAGGCGAGCAGTCGGCGCGCTACATTGATGGCGTTTTGACTCGCTTGACCATGTTCGGTGCTCTATATATGACGGCCGTGTGTCTGCTTCCCCAGTTTCTGGTGGTCGCGGCAAACGTACCGTTCTACCTTGGCGGGACCTCGTTGCTGATCGTGGTCGTGGTTGTGATGGACTTTATGTCGCAAGTGCAATCTCACCTCGTTTCGCACCAGTATGAATCCCTGATGAAGAAAGCCAACCTGAAGGGCTACGGTGGCAGCGGCGGTATGCTGCGCTGAAGCACCCCTAAGGTTCGAGGAGTTGGTGATGAAAGTTCGTGCATCGGTGAAAAAGCTGTGCCGTAACTGCAAGATTATCCGCCGCGAAGGTGTGGTTCGAGTAATTTGCAGCGCGGAACCACGTCATAAGCAGCGCCAAGGCTGATTGTGATTTGTGCTTAAGCCCAGCAGCTAGTGCGCTGCTGGGTTGATTATTTGTTACTACAGCGATATTATCTCGCGCCCTATTTCTTGGCTTCCGGGGCGTAGGTAGCTGTCAATTGGAGTCCCACTGAATGGCCCGTATTGCAGGCGTTAACATTCCAGATAACAAGCATACTGTTATCTCGTTGACCTACATCTATGGTGTTGGTCGCACCACCGCACAGAAAATTTGTGCAACCACCGGCGTAAATCCGGCGGTGAAAATCAAAGATCTGAGCGACGAGCAGATTGAACAGCTGCGTGGCGAAGTGGCGAAGTTCACCACTGAAGGTGACCTGCGTCGCGAAATCAACATGAAAATCAAGCGCTTGATGGACCTGGGCTGCTACCGCGGTCTGCGTCATCGTCGTGGTCTTCCAGTGCGCGGTCAGCGTACCAAGACCAACGCGCGTACTCGCAAAGGTCCGCGTAAGCCGATCCGCAAGTAATCGCACCAGCGCAACGACAGGAATTTAGTCATGGCAAAACCTGCTGCTCGTCCTCGTAAAAAAGTTAAAAAGACAGTGGTTGATGGCATCGCCCACATCCACGCGTCGTTTAACAACACAATCGTCACCATTACCGATCGTCAAGGTAACGCTCTTTCGTGGGCTACCTCCGGCGGTTCGGGTTTCCGTGGTTCGCGCAAGTCCACCCCGTTCGCTGCTCAAGTAGCTGCTGAACGTGCTGGTCAAGCTGCGCTGGAGTACGGTCTGAAGAACCTCGACGTCAATGTCAAGGGTCCAGGCCCAGGTCGTGAATCCGCTGTCCGTGCATTGAACGGCTGTGGCTATAAGATCGCCAGCATCACCGACGTGACGCCAATCCCGCACAACGGGTGCCGTCCGCCGAAGAAGCGCCGCGTGTAATCCAGGAGACTGTAAGAAATGGCTCGTTACATTGGTCCAAAATGCAAACTTGCTCGTCGTGAAGGCACCGATCTCTTTCTGAAGAGCGGCGTTCGCGCTATCGAATCCAAGTGCAACATCGAAGCAGCTCCAGGTATCCACGGCCAACGTCGTGGTCGCCAGTCCGATTACGGTACTCAGCTGCGTGAAAAGCAAAAAGTCCGTCGTATCTACGGCGTTCTCGAGCGTCAGTTCAGCGGCTACTACAAAGAAGCCGCCGGCAAGAAAGGTGCAACAGGCGAGAACCTGCTGCAACTGCTCGAATGCCGTCTGGACAACGTTGTATACCGCATGGGCTTCGGCTCGACGCGTGCCGAATCCCGTCAATTGGTTTCGCACAAGTCGGTCAGCGTAAACGGCAAAACCGTTAACGTTCCTTCTTATCAGGTTCGTGCTGGCGACGTTGTTGCTATCCGCGAAAAAGCTAAGAATCAGCTGCGTATTGTCCAGGCTCTCGATCTGTGTGCCCAACGTGGCCGCGTAGAATGGGTAGAAGTAGACACTGAGAAGAAATCGGGCGTTTTCAAGAACGTTCCAGCTCGCAGTGATCTATCCGCCGACATCAACGAAAGCCTGATTGTCGAGCTCTACTCCAAGTAAGGGCTAGAAAATAGGTGCATCCATGCAGATTTCGGTAAATGAGTTCCTG
Organism: Pseudomonas sp. P135; assembly: GCF_020312125.1. Lineage (NCBI taxonomy): Bacteria > Pseudomonadati > Pseudomonadota > Gammaproteobacteria > Pseudomonadales > Pseudomonadaceae > Pseudomonas > Pseudomonas sp. P135. Next base: position 279,860 of record NZ_JAGPYR010000007.1, on the reverse strand, counting down.
ACACCCCGCCACATTGATGTGCAGGTTGTCAGTCCAACCCGCGCCAAAATCACTCTCGAGCCTCTCGAGCGTGGTTTCGGCCATACCCTGGGCAACGCGCTTCGCCGCATTTTGTTGTCCTCCATGCCCGGCTGTGCAGTAGTCGAGGCCGAGATTGACGGTGTACTCCATGAGTACAGCGCCATCGAAGGTGTACAGGAAGACGTCATTGAAATCCTGTTGAACCTTAAAGGTCTGGCTATCAAGCTGCACGGTCGAGACGAAGTTACGCTGACCTTGTCGAAGAAGGGTTCGGGGGTGGTTACCGCTGCCGATATTCAGCTGGATCATGATGTCGAGATCGTTAACCCCGATCACGTAATCGCTAACCTGGCGTCTAACGGCGTCTTGAACATGAAGCTCACCGTAGCTCGTGGTCGTGGTTATGAGCCGGCAGACTCGCGTCAAAGCGATGAAGACGAAAGCCGCAGCATTGGTCGCTTGCAGCTTGACTCTTCGTTCAGCCCGGTTCGCCGTATCGCATACGTGGTGGAAAACGCCCGTGTCGAACAGCGTACTAACCTGGACAAGCTGGTTATTGATCTGGAAACCAACGGTACTCTGGACCCTGAAGAGGCTATCCGTCGCGCTGCAACCATTCTGCAACAGCAGTTGGCTGCGTTCGTCGACCTCAAAGGCGACAGCGAACCAGTGGTAATCGAACAGGAAGACGAGATCGATCCGATCCTGCTTCGTCCGGTTGACGATTTGGAACTGACCGTGCGTTCGGCCAACTGCCTTAAGGCGGAGAACATCTACTACATCGGCGATCTGATTCAGCGCACCGAAGTAGAGCTGTTGAAGACTCCGAACCTGGGCAAGAAATCCTTGACCGAGATCAAGGACGTTCTGGCTTCTCGTGGTCTCTCCCTCGGCATGCGCCTCGACAACTGGCCGCCGGCAAGTCTTAAGAAGGACGACAAGGCTACGGCCTGATCGTCGTAATCACCGAACGCGAGTTTGGTAAGGAATGAACCATGCGTCATCGTAAAAGTGGACGTCACCTGAGCCGTACCAGCTCTCACCGCAAAGCCATGTTCCAAAACATGGCGGTGTCGCTGTTCGAGCACGAGCTGATCAAAACTACCCTGCCGAAAGCCAAGGAACTGCGCCGCGTTGCCGAGCCGCTGATCACCCTGGCCAAGGAAGACAGCGTTGCCAACCGTCGTCTGGCTTTCGACCGTACTCGTTCGAAAGAAATCGTCGGCAAACTGTTCAACGATCTGGGCAAGCGCTATGCAACCCGTCAGGGCGGCTACCTGCGCATCCTCAAGTGCGGTTTCCGCGCTGGCGACAACGCGCCAATGGCGTACGTCGAGCTGGTTGATCGTCCTATCGGTGGCTCTGTAGAAGCTGCTGAATAAGACATCAGTTTGAACATAAAACCGGGCCCAGTGCCCGGTTTTTTGTTTTCCGGAATTAAGAATTGCTATCGATAGTCATGATTTAATGAATTCGACGCTGCAATAGCTTTCGACAATACTTCTTCTCAAGCCGATCAGCCGGCTATACACACCAGAGGAAGATGTAGATGAGCCAGAAGACCCTTACGACCGCCAGCGGTGCCCCCGTCGCAGACAATCAGAACTCCCGTTCGGCAGGCCCACGTGGTCCTCTATTGCTCGATGATTTCCATCTGATCGAAAAGCTTGCCCACTTCAACCGTGAAAACATCCCGGAGCGTCGCGTGCACGCCAAGGGGTCGGGTGCTCATGGTACGTTCACCGTGACCCGCGACATCAGCCAATATACCAGCGCCAGGCTGTTCGACACGGTTGGCAAGCAGACGCCGATTTTCCTGCGCTTCTCCACCGTAGGCGGCGAGCGTGGTTCGGCTGATACCGAGCGTGACCCTCGTGGCTTTGCGATCAAGTTTTACACCGAGGAAGGTAACTGGGACATCGTCGGTAACAACACGCCGGTGTTTTTTATCCGTGACCCCCTGAAATTCCCTGATTTCATTCACACTCAGAAGCGCCTGCCGCAGACCAATCTGAAGAGCCCTCAGATGATGTGGGATTTCTGGTCGCACTCGCCTGAAGCGCTGCACCAGGTCACTATTCTGTTCTCCGATCGTGGCATTCCGGACGGCTACCGTCACATGCACGGCTTCGGCAGCCACACCTATAGCCTCATCAGTGCAGCAGGTGAGCGTCATTGGGTGAAGTGGCATTACAAGACCCGCCAGGGGATCAAGAATCTGACGCCCGCAGAGGCTGCGCGCATTGCCGGTACTGATCCTGATTACGCTCAGCGCGATCTGTTCACTGCCATCGAGAAGGGCGACTTCCCCAAGTGGCAGGTGTGCATCCAGTTGATGACCGAAGCTCAGGCGGCGAATCATCATGAAAACCCGTTCGACGTGACCAAGACCTGGTCGCAGAAAGAATACCCGCTGATCGAGGTGGGCGAGCTGGAGTTGAACCGTAACCCGCTCAACTACTTTGCCGAAGTCGAGCAGGCCGCGTTTGGCCCAAGCAACATGGTGCCAGGCGTTGGCCTTTCGCCAGACCGCATGTTGCAAGGGCGCGTATTTGCCTATGCTGATGCGCATCGCTATCGCGTAGGTACCAACCACCAGCAGTTGCCGATCAATGCGCCCAAGAGTCCGGTGCACAGCTATCAGCGTGACGGGGCGATGGCCTTCGGCACCAATGGCGGTGCGACGCCAAACTATGAACCGAACAGCTACTCGGATGCGCCGAAAGAGAATCCGCGCTACGCGGAGCCTGCGCTGTCTCTGAACGGTGCAGCAGATCGTCATGATCATCGAGTAGACGGCGATTACTACAGTCAGGCAGGCAAGTTGTTCAACCTGATGAGCGCTGATCAGCAAGCCCTGTTGATTGGCAATATTGCCGGCGCAATGGCAGGCGTTTCCAGTGATGTCGTGCAACGTCAGTTGCAGCATTTCTACAAAGCTGACCCTGCTTACGGCGAAGGCATTGCCCGCGCATTGGACGTAAAACTGGGCTGAGTCGAAGTGAGAAACAGAACCGCCCTCATTTGGGCGGTTTTTCGCTTCTTAACGGCGTAATTTCGCCACTTTTCGTCGGTTTATTGCGTTTTTCTAAGTGACCTCGCGCGGCGCTTGGTTCAAACTATCGTCTTTGAAGCAGGAGTCTGGTGCGATGCAAGGCCACCCCGAAGTAATCGATTATCTCAACACGTTGCTCACGGGCGAACTGGCAGCTCGTGACCAATATTTCGTTCACTCACGCATGTACGAAGACTGGGGCTTTTCGAAGCTCTACGAGCGTATCAATCATGAGATGGAAGAAGAGGCGCAACACGCTGATGCGTTGATGCGTCGTATCCTGATGCTGGAAGGCACGCCGCGCATGCGCCCGGACGACCTCGACGTCGGCACCACAGTGCCTGAGATGCTCGCCAGCGATCTGCGTCTCGAATACAAGGTACGTGCTGCCCTGTGCAAGGGTATCGAGCTCTGTGAGCTGCACAGCGACTACGTGACCCGAGAAATCCTGCGCGTGCAGCTGGCTGATACCGAAGAAGACCATACCTACTGGCTCGAACAGCAGATGGGGCTGATCAAGTCCATCGGCCTGCAGAACTACCTGCAATCGCAGTTCTGATTCGACCGCTCATAAAAAAGCTCCTGCACTTGCGTGACAGGAGCTTTTTTATATCCGGGTTCGACTGACGCCGAACCCGTTTTCGTCACACTCGTCAGGCTTTGTCTCTGGTCAACAGAGGTTTCAGGTAATGACCGGTGTAGGACTGTTCCATCTCGGCGACCTGTTCAGGTGTGCCCGTCGCAATGATCTGCCCACCTCGCGAACCGCCTTCCGGACCCAGGTCCACCAGCCAGTCGGCCGTCTTGATCACATCCAGGTTGTGCTCGATCACCACCACGGTATTGCCGTGGTCGCGCAGGCGATGCAATACATCCAGCAGCTGCTGAATATCCGCGAAGTGCAGGCCTGTGGTCGGCTCGTCGAGGATGTACAGCGTCTTGCCGGTGTCGCGCTTGGACAGCTCACGCGACAGCTTGACCCGCTGCGCTTCACCGCCTGACAAGGTCGTCGCCGATTGCCCTAGCTTGATATAGGAAAGTCCTACATCCATAAGGGTTTGCAGCTTGCGCGCCAGTGCCGGAACGGCGTCGAAGAACTCACGCGCTTCCTCGATGGTCATTTCCAGCACTTCGTGGACGTTCTTGCCCTTGTACTTGACCTCAAGCGTTTCGCGGTTGTAACGCTTGCTCTTGCACACGTCGCAGGGCACGTAGATGTCTGGCAAAAAGTGCATCTCGACCTTGATCAGCCCGTCGCCCTGGCACGCCTCGCAGCGGCCGCCCTTGACGTTGAACGAGAACCGCCCCGGACCATAGCCCCGCGAGCGTGATTCCGGAACCCCGGCGAACAGCTCGCGAATCGGCGTGAACAGCCCGGTGTAGGTCGCCGGGTTGGAGCGCGGCGTACGACCGATAGGGCTCTGGTCGATGTCCACCACCTTGTCCAGATGCTGCAGGCCGTTGATGCTGTCGTGCGTAGCCGCTTCCAGCGTCGTGGCGCCGTTCAGCGCCGTAGCGCTCAGCGGGAACAGCGTGTTGTTGATCAGCGTCGACTTGCCCGATCCGGAAACACCCGTCACGCAGGTCAGCAGGCCGATCGGGATGTCGAGATTGACGTTTTGCAGGTTGTTGCCACGCGCGCCCTTGAGGGTCAGCGAGAGCTTCTTGTTACGCGGGGTGCGCTTGGCGGGAACGGCAATCTTCACGCGCCCTGACAGGTATTTGCCGGTCAGCGAGTCGGGATGCGACATCACCTCGTCCGGCGTACCTTCGGCGACAATATGACCACCATGCACGCCGGCCCCCGGGCCGATGTCGACCACGTAGTCGGCCAGGCGAATCGCATCTTCATCGTGCTCGACCACAATCACCGTATTGCCGATGTCGCGCAGGTGCTTGAGTGTGCCCAGCAAACGATCGTTGTCGCGCTGGTGCAGACCGATGGACGGCTCATCGAGGATGTACATCACCCCGACCAGCCCCGCACCGATCTGGCTGGCCAGACGGATACGCTGTGCTTCGCCGCCGGACAGGGTGTCTGCGCTACGGTCCAGGGTCAGGTAGTCCAGGCCCACGTTGACCAGAAACTGCAGACGCTCACGGATTTCCTTGAGAATCTTGTCGGCGATCTCGCCACGTCGTCCGGTCAGCTTGAGCGTTTCAAAGTAATGCGTCGCGTCGCCAATCGGCAGACTGGTGACTGCAGGCAGAGTCTTTTCACCCACCCACACATGGCGCGCTTCGCGACGCAGGCGAGTGCCTCGGCAGTCAGGGCAGGGCTGTGTGCCCAGGAACTTGGCCAGCTCTTCGCGGACCGTAGCCGATTCGGTTTCCCGATAACGACGCTCCAGATTCGGCACGATGCCTTCGAACGGGTGCGCACGCTTGACGATATCGCCACGGTCATTGAGGTAGCGGAAATCGACACTCTGCGAGCCACTGCCGTTGAGCAGAATCTTCTGCATGTCGGCGGGGATCTGCTTGAATGGCATTTCCAGGCTGAAGCCATAGTGCTTGGAGAGCGAGCCGAGCATCTGGAAGTAATAGACATTACGCCTGTCCCAGCCTCGTATCGCGCCTTCGGCAAGCGTCAGTTCGGCATTCACCAGCCGCTTGATATCGAAGAACTGCTTCACGCCCAGACCGTCGCAGGTCGGGCAGGCGCCAGCCGGGTTGTTGAAGGAGAACAGCTTCGGTTCCAGCTCGCTGATCGCATGGCCACAGATAGGGCAGGCGAAGCGGGCAGAGAAGATCACTTCCTCGCCTGGCTCGTCGTCCATCGGCGCCACCAGGGCGATACCGTCGGCCAGCTTCAGGGCGGTCTCGAAGGACTCGGCCAGACGCTGCTGCAGATCGGCGCGGACCTTGAAACGGTCCACGACCACATCGATCGAGTGCTTCTTCTGCTTGTCCAGCTTCGGCAGCTCATCCAGCTCGCACAGCTTGCCGTTGACTCGCGCCCGGACAAAGCCTTGCGCGCGCAGCTCTTCAAAAACCGAAAGATGCTCACCCTTGCGCTCGCGGATAACCGGCGCAAGCAGCATCAATTTGCTGCCCTCCGGCTGGGTCAGCACCAGGTCGACCATCTGGCTGACAGTCTGGGCTTCCAGCGGAATATCGTGGTCGGGGCAGCGAGGCTGGCCGACGCGCGCATACAAAAGACGCAGGTAGTCGTAAATTTCGGTAATCGTACCCACGGTCGAGCGCGGGTTATGTGAAGTAGACTTCTGCTCGATGGAGATCGCCGGCGACAGACCTTCGATCGTATCGACGTCCGGTTTTTCCATCATCGACAGAAACTGGCGGGCATAGGCCGACAGCGATTCGACATAGCGGCGTTGCCCTTCGGCGTACAGCGTATCGAAAGCCAGCGAAGACTTGCCTGAGCCGGAGAGCCCGGTGATAACGATCAGTTTGTCGCGGGGAAGTGTCAGGTCAATATTTTTCAGGTTGTGGGTTCGTGCCCCACGTATCAGGATCTTGTCCACTGCGGCCTCGCTTGGCGGGCATAAACGACGGAGTATACGGCTCCGAGCCATCACGCGGCAAAGCGTCGCGTATGTGCTGTACAACGATGGGACTGGTAGAATCGCCGCCGGTTCACACGAGGTTATTCCATGCACGATACCCACAGCGAGCGTATGAGTAGCGGCGAGACCCGCGCAGCAGGCGGTCTGGCCCTGGTGTTCGCGTTCCGCATGCTTGGCATGTTCATGGTCTTGCCGGTTCTGGCAACCTACGGCATGGACCTGGCAGGCGCGAGCCCTGCACTGATCGGTCTGGCGATTGGCGCCTACGGCCTGACCCAGGCGGTGTTGCAGATACCGTTCGGGATCATTTCCGACCGTATCGGCCGGCGACCGGTCATATATTTCGGCCTGATCATCTTTGCGATCGGCAGCGTGGTGGCGGCGAACGCGGATTCGATCTGGGGAATCATTGCCGGACGGATCCTGCAGGGGGCTGGCGCCATTTCCGCGGCAGTCATGGCGCTGCTCTCCGACCTGACCCGCGAACAGCACCGCACCAAGGCCATGGCCATGATCGGCATGACCATTGGTCTGTCGTTCGCCATCGCCATGGTTGTCGGCCCGGTGATCACCGGCATGTTCGGGCTTTCCGGATTGTTCCTGGCCACCGGCGGCATGGCCTTGATAGGCGTTCTCATCGTCGCCTACGTGGTGCCCAAGGCCAGCGGGGCATTAATGCATCGTGAGTCCGGCGTCGCCAAACAGGCGCTGGGGGCGACGTTGCGTCATCCGGACCTGGCGCGCCTGGATTTGGGTATCTTCGTGTTGCATGCGATGCTCATGTCCAGCTTCGTGGCCTTGCCACTGGCGCTGGTCGAAAAAGCCGGTCTGCCCAAGGAAGAACACTGGTGGGTCTACCTGACTGCCTTGCTGGTTTCCTTCTTCGCGATGATCCCGTTCATCATCTATGGCGAGAAGAAACGTCAAATGAAGCGCGTTCTGCTGGGCGCCGTCACAGTTTTGATGCTGGCTGAGCTATTCTTCTGGGCCTACGGGGACACGTTGCGGGCACTGGTCATCGGGACAGTGGTATTCTTCACCGCGTTCAACCTGCTGGAAGCATCCTTGCCGTCGTTGATCAGCAAGGTTTCACCGGCCGGCGGAAAAGGCACGGCAATGGGAGTTTATTCCACCAGCCAGTTTCTTGGATCGGCCGCAGGTGGGATACTGGGCGGCTGGTTGTTCCAGCACGGTGGGCTCGATGTGGTGTTCCTGGGTGGTGCAGCCATGGCCGCCGTCTGGCTCGCCTTCGCAGTGACCATGCGAGAACCGCCTTACGTGACCAGCCTACGTCTGCCGTTGTCGCCGCAGGCGCAGCGTGAAGCAGGCCTGGCAGAGCGTTTGATGTCCGTAGCAGGCGTGACAGATGCAGTGGTGGTTGCGGAAGAGGCAGCCATCTACATAAAACTCGACACAAAATTATTGGATCGTGCCTCTCTCGAAAAGCTGGTCAATCCAGCATCAGAAGCGTGCGAAGCCTAGGAGAACGTTATGGCCCGTGGGGTTAACAAAGTCATATTGGTCGGTACATGCGGCCAGGATCCCGAAGTTCGCTACTTGCCTAACGGTAACGCCGTGACCAACCTGAGTCTGGCCACCAGCGAACAATGGACTGACAAGCAGAGCGGCGAGAAAAAAGAAAAAACCGAATGGCACCGTGTTTCGATGTTCGGCAAGGTCGCGGAAATCGCCGGCGAATACCTGCGCAAGGGTTCGCAGGTCTACATCGAAGGCAAGCTGCAGACCCGCGAGTGGGAAAAAGACGGCATCAAGCGCTACACCACTGAAATCGTCGTCGACATGCAGGGCACCATGCAACTGCTGGGCGGCCGTCCACAGGGTGACGCTCAACAAGGTCAAGGCGGTGGTGGCAACTACAACCAGTCCGCGCCTCGTCCACAGCAGTCGCGCCCACAACAGTCGGCGCCGCAGCAGAACTACAATCAGCAGCCGCCACAACGCGACTCGCGTCCAGCGCCGCAACAACAAGCGCCGCAGCCAGCTGCTGACTTTGATAGCTTTGATGATGATATTCCGTTCTAGCGCATACAGCTGGAACCTGTTGTTCAGGTCCAGAGCCGGAGCCCCCGTTTATCGGGGGCTTCGTCGTTTTCAGGCGTCACAAAGCGCTGAACCACTCTGGTTGTACTGCTGCCGTGAAAGCCGCGGAGCATCTAAAACCGCGCATCCTTCTGTGTTTGCGCGTTTTCGAAACAATGTGCGATCACCCAGCTCGCCGGCTTCACCTCACCTCGTGGGCCAAACGCCAATGCCCGTTGTGCCAACGGTCCGTTGCTGGCCGTGGCGCCGGCAACATGCGGGCTGTCCCAAACGCCCCACGTAATAACGGTAGACACCGAGCGCGTGGCAAGCACCACGTCGAGATACCGCTTATAAGTCGCTGCAACTGATCCATCGTGTTCTGCGATGGACCCCGTCAAATGGCTGTCATCGATGTCCAGTTCCGTGATGTGGATCGACAACCCCATATCCCGCACTGCCAGAATAAAGCGAGACAGGCCCGAACCAAAGGTGTCGCCTGCACGCAGGTGGGACTGAATGCCGAGGCCGTGTATCGGAATGCGTCGCTGCTTGAGACCGCGCAGCAGGGCGAGCACGGCAGTACGTCGGCTTTCGCCGTAATGGGTATCCTTTTCCAGGCCGTAATCGTTGTAGCAGAGCAGGGCGTCCGGGTCGGCCTTGTGCGCAGCGTTGAAGGCTATGTCCAGGTAGCGAGGCCCGAGCATCTGATACCAGAACGAATTGCGCAGCCCGTCAGGCTGGCCGTCCTCCAGCTGGATGGCTTCGTTGACGACGTCCCATGCGCTGATGAGGCCACGATAATGGCTGGCGACGGTACTGATGTGCGCAGTCAGCACCGCCTCGGCGTTCGTCGGCGTGACGGTACGGTGAACCCAGTCGGGTAAAGAACGATGCCAGCAGAAGGTGTGCCCGCGCATACGCTGGTCATGCGCTTTGGCAAACACCGCGATCGCGTCGGCGGGCGCGAAGTTGTAACGCTCCGGTTCGGGGTGGACGGTCTGCCACTTCAAGGCGTTCTCTGGCACTACGATGCTGGCCTGACGGGCGACCAGTTCCCGGTAGGCCGCGTCGTCATTCAGCTTTGCCGGATCAACCGCAAAGCCGAACCGTATGCCTTTCTCGGCTGCAGGCTGGCGCAACGCGGTCAAGGTTTCTGCCGCCAGCAGCCTGCTGTTCACAAAGGGCAGGCACGCCAGCAGGCGGACAAACGCAGTCAGAAAACTGCGTCGACTAGCACGGCGCATTACGCACCAAAAATCCCCATCAGCTCCTCACGGCCTACCATCACCGTCATCGAGCCTTGTTTCTGTTCGCCTTCAATCGTGCACAACAATCCGGCTTCCCGGCAAATCACTGCACCTGCTGCGATGTCCCACAGGCTGGTGAATTTCTCCATGTAGCCGTCCGTTTGCCCCAAAGCGGCGAACGCCAGGCCGATGGTGGCGCAGCGATAACCGGCAAGGCCCCAGCCCTGTCGGCGCAGGCTCAGGTGCAGTTTGCCCATCTCTTCGGCATCCCAGCGGGTGTTTTCACCGACGCCAGCGATGCGCAGGTGCTCGGGTGGTTGCGGGCGGACAAAGGGGACGCCGTTGCGCAGCAAGCCATCGCCCGTGCGGGCTGCCAGGGTGTAGCCCAGTGCCGGGTAGGCGACGACGCCGATTTCGGGCTCGCCTGCCGACATGTACGCCACCGCGATTCCCCACAATGGGGTGCCCCGCAGGTAGTTGCCGGTGCCGTCGATGGGATCGATGACCCAGCCATCGGTGATGAACTCGCCGCCCATTTCTTCGCCGAGGATTGTATCGTCGGGGAAGTGTTTGCTCAGTTCTGCACGCAGCAGTTGTTCCACTTCAAAGTCGGCGCGGGAGACGAGGTCTTGCGCGCTTTTGGTGGTGATGTCGAGGGTGTGGCGGTCGTTAAAATACGCCATGGCCAGGCCAGTGGCCTGTTCTACGGCGTGCATGGCGACGCTGAGTCGGTTGTTCATTGCAGACAGCCTCCGTTCGGCAGGTTCAACAAGTCCGGGTAATCACTGAGAATCGACTGTGCGCCATGTTCCAGCAGGTAGCGCGCACGTTTCGGGCTGTTGATGGTAGCCACGGCGAATTCGACGCCGCTGCTTTTCAGGCGAACAAGGTGATGGTCATCGAGCATATCGTCAAGTACGTGAAGTATTCGGCAGTCATATTCGGCCAATAGCGCGACCGGGTCGGCAGGCGCCACCACCGAGGCAATAGCCAGTGGTACGTCGTTCCATAAGCGTCGGGCGGCCGTTAGCGAGCGCACCGAAAAGCTGGAGACGAACAACCGGTCGTTGTCGGCGGGCCACAGGTTTTTGAGGATCGGCATCACCACTTCCGCCGTCTCGACATCGTCGCCAATGGTCGGCTTGAGTTCGACCTGCAGACCCAGGTTGAGGCGCAGCGCACAGGCCACGATCTCTTCAAAGGTCGGGACCTGCAAGCCGGCGAATTCAGGCGCGAACCAGCTGCCCGCGTCCAGTGTGCGGATAGCTTTCAGATCATGCAGCACGACGGCGCCGCGCCCGTTGGTGGTGCGGTCCAGAAAGTCGTCATGAATCACGACAGGCTGGCCATCGCGGGTCAGCTTCACGTCGATCTCGACCCACTCGGCGCCGCATTCGGCAGCTTTTTCCAGGGCCAGCAGAGTGTTTTCCGGCACGTAAGCCTTGGCACCGCGATGGGCAATCAGGGGCGAGCGGACGAGGGGAGCAGGTTTGAGCATGGCGGGTCACTTGGTGGTGTGGGAAAAGGTCACGAGCTGGCGCTGGCCGGTCTCGATATCGAACAGCAAGGGCGTGGAATTGATCGCCAGTCGAACCTGGGTGCCGGGTATCTGGTGTTGCCGTCCGGCGAGGCTGACAACGCAGCGCGTTCCAGCCAGTTGGCAATACAGCAGCGTGTGGCTGCCCAGATTCTCTGAAGACTCCACTGTGGCAGTCACGCCTTGTTGATCGAGCATGAAGGTCTCGGGGCGCAGGCCCATCAGCCATTTGCCGGTCCGGTTGCTGGCAATGCCGAGCTTGATGGGCAGGCGTTGACCATCGGCGAGCATTAAGAGCTTGTCGTCCAGGCAGTGCACCGGTAGCAGGTTCATGGGCGGCGTGCCGATGAAGCTGGCGACGAATGTGCTGGCGGGTTGATCGTAGATCTGCGCAGGCGTGCCGATCTGCTCGACACGGCCTTTGTCGAGAATCACCACGCGCTCGGCGAGGGTCATGGCTTCGGTCTGATCGTGGGTGACATACAGGATCGTCGCGCCGGTCTGCCGGTGCAGGCTGCGAATCAACAGACGCATTTCATGACGCAGCGCGCTGTCCAGGTTGCACAGCGGCTCATCGAACAGCAGCACCGGCGGTTTGCGGATCAACGCCCGACCGATGGCGACGCGCTGGCGCTGGCCGCCGGAAAGCTCTCCGGGCTTGCGTTGCAGTAGCTCTTCCAGACCCAGCGAAGCGGCGCACTCGCGGATGCGCTGCTCGCGTTCCTTGCGTGCAACCCGCGCCAGCTTGAGCGCGTAGCCGATATTGTCGGCCACGCTCATGTGCGGGTAGAGCGCGTAGTTCTGAAACACCATGGCGCAGCCGCGCTCCTTGGGCGGCAGGCGCGTGACGTCACGGCCACCCATGAGGATCTGCCCTTGGCTGACCTCTTCCAGCCCGGCCACCATGCGCAGCAGCGTGGACTTGCCACACCCGGACGGGCCGAGGATCACGTTAAGCTCGCCCGCCTTGAAAACCAGGTCGAGCCCGTGAAGGATGGGCTCGGTGCCGTAGGTTTTGTGCAGGTCCGTGAGGATAATATCCGGCGCGCAGGTAATAGGGGTGAGCGCGTTCATTTACCGACTCCAATCAGGCCTTTGACAAACCAGCGCTGCATGAGCGCAATGACGAGGATGGGCGGCAGCATGCTGACCACAGCAGCGGCCATCAGCAGGTTCCACTCGGGGACCTGGGTTGCATCGGTCGGCAGAAAGCTGGCCACGCCCAGCACCAGCGTGCGCATGTCCTCGCGATTGGTTGCCACCAGCGGCCACAGGTAGTCCTTCCAGGCGCCGATGAACACCAGCGTGCCGAGCGCAGCAAAGTTGGTCTTCGACAGTGGCAGCAGGATGTCGATGAAAAACCGCCAGGGCCCTGCACCGTCCATGCGTGCGGCCTCGACCAGCTCGGCAGGCAGCGTCTGGTAGAACTGCCGAAACAGAAAGGTGCCGGTCGCCGAGGCAATCAGCGGCAGGGCGAGGCCGGGGTAGCTGTCGAGCAAATTGATGGTCGGCAGTGGCAGCCACTGAATGCCCAGCCAGTGCAACAGGCTGCGCACGGGGCCGAGCAGATCGCTGGCCACTGCATACGTGGGGATGATCCGTACTTCCAGCGGCAGCAGCAGCGCCCCCAGCACGGCGAAGAAAATCACCGAACTGTAGCGGCTGCGAAAGTACACCACGGCAAAGGCCGTCAGCGCCGAGAGCGTCAGCTTGCCAATCACCACCAGCGTGGCGACCAGCAGGCTGTTGCCCAGCAGGCGCAGCAGATCCAGACGCCGGCTGACCTGCTGCAGATTCTCCAGCAGTTGGTCGCCGGGGATCACCGCAAGACCGTGGGCGAACAATTGCGGGTTACTGACGGTCGCCGAGCAGACCGCTATGTACAGCGGCCCCAACGCGAACACCAGGCCAAGGGTCAGCAGCAGGTAAGCGCCTGCGTTGAACAGCCGGTTATGCTCGATCATGCTTTCACCCCACGACGCTGGAAGCGCGACAGGAGTGTGAATTGGGCGACGCTCAGCGCCACCACTGCCAGCAGCATGAGCACTGACAGGGTCGATGAGCCTGCCAGATCCAGCCCCATGAAACCGTCGGTGTAAATCTTGTAGGCCAGCACATTGGTGGTGTCGCCAGGTCCGCCTTGGGTGAGGGTGTCGACCAGGCCGAAACTGTTCGACAGGCTTTCCAGCAGGTCGATGACAAACACGAACAGCAGATAAGGCGCGATCAGGGGCAGTTGTATGTCGAGCATGCGCCGCAAGGGACCTGCTCCATCCAGTGCAGCAGCGGCGAGGTAGTCGTCGGGCACCGATTTCAGGCTGGCGACCAGCATCACGAAGTTGAACGGCACCAGGCACCAGGCATACGCCACGATCAACAACAGCATGCTCTGTATCGGGCTGGCGTAGGGCGCCCAGGTGCCGGGTGCAATCGCGTTGAACCAGGCGAAGATGCCCATCACCGGATTGGCCAGCACATGAAAGACGATACCGATGGTGGCGCCCGATACCGCGTAGGGCCAGATCAGCAGGTTGCGAAACACGGCGTTGCCGCGCAGTTTCAGTTCCAGGCACAGCGCAAGCACCAGTGCGATAAGGATCGAAAGCACGACGCTCGACAAGCTGAACACCAGTGTCGAGCCCAGCGACGCCAGCACGCCTGGGTCCCTCAGCACCCGCCAGTAATTGCTCAGGCCAACGAAGATTTCATTACCGCCGAAGGGCGGCACCAGATGAAACGACCACCAGATGGCCTGGACCGCAGGCCAATAAAAGAACAGGCCGAGCGCCAGCAGTTGCGGCAGGGCAAACAGCAGCGCCAGACGTGGCTGTGGGAAATGAGCACGGGGTTTCATGGCGTGGCCTCGCTCGACTCGTTGCTGGCCTGGGCGCGGTGCATCTGTTGAAACAGACCCAGCAGCTCGTTGGCCCGTAGCGTCGTCTGGCGCAGGGCCGGATCGATGCTCTGGCGACCCGCGAGCGCGTTCTCCATTTCCTGCGACCAGATCAGGCGCATCAGCGTGATAAAGCCGCAGCGCAAAGGCGCGGAAGGCTGACCGTCGATATCGTCCAGCGCTGTCAGTCCGACCGTGATTGCCGATGGCTCGCTGGCTGCGGATTGCAAACGTGCAGCGGCGGCCTGGGTAACGGGCAGGTAGCCCGTTCGGGCGCTGAATATCAACTGGTTGTCCGGTTGCAGCACGAACGCCAGAAATTCCGAGACCAGCCGGTAATCCCTGACGGAATGCCCGCGCATGACCCACAGCGAGGAACCTCCGGGAACGTTGGCACGTCGCTGGGTGGCCGCGTAAATCGGCAGTGCCGTGACCTGGATATCGGATTTGAGCGTGCTGTGTACAACATTCCACGCCCCGGTGGAGTCGAGCAGCATGGCGCAATCGTCGGTGGCGAACGCCAGCGCCTGCTGCCCGCTGCGGGTAGCATCCTCATGCACCACCAATCCTTCGGAGGTCCATTGCGCGAGGTCTTTCATGAGGCGCAGATGGGGGCCTTCGTCGAACTGATAGCGGTCACCGCCTGCGGAGCGAATCGCAACGTCGGTGCCTTGCGCTGCGCTGGTTTGCTCAAGCCAGATCCAGGGGGCAAAGGCGCTGACGAGCGGGCATTGCTGACCGTTTTTCTTCAGGGCCCGCAAGGCATCCGCAAAGGCTTCCCAGGTGGCGGGTGGCTCGCTGATCCCGGCAGCGGCCAGTGCCTTCCGGTGTGTATAAAGCACGGCTGTGGACGCCGCAAAAGGCTGCGCCGCGAGCGTGCCGTGGTCGTCGGCGTAATAGCGCCGCAAGGCTGGCAGAAAGGTATCGTCGGGATAGGCCCTGTGATGATCGGCCATGATCGCCTCGACAGGTCGGGTGGCACTGCCCAGCAGCATGTCAGGCGTGGCAACGTCGTAAATCTCCACCAGTGCCGGGCCTATGCCCGCCCGGTAAGCCGCTACGGTTTTCTGCAGCGTCTGCTCATAACTGCCCTGGCGGACACAGTGCAGACGATCACCTTCCTCGCGTGGCGCATTGAAGCTTCTGCACAGATCCGCGATGGCACTCCCGGCCGCGCCACTGTGGCTGTACCAGAACTCGGCCGGTGCCGCGGCGAAGGCGTTTGCAGCGAGCGACAGCAGGGCCAGCACGGAAAACATCTTACGGATAGAAGGCATGAGGACGCTCACAAGAACTCAATGCCATTTAATACAGGTTGTGTGTAGTATTTGTGACCTGCGCGACTTTTATTAAATTTTCATGATTGAAGCGTGCAGTGGATGGTGGGCGATACACTGCTCCACACGCCGACTGTTTTAATTCTCATCTGATTTGAAGACTCCATGCCTCTCGACCTCGACACGCCACTTGATTCGCATCAACCGTTGAGCCTCAATGAACGCAAGTTGCTGGACATCCTTCGTCGTCGAGGTGCGATCACCCGTGCTACGGTTTCGACCGAGATGGACCTGGCTCAGCAGTCAGTGCACCGGCTCATCGAAGAACTGATCAGTCGTGGCCTGCTGCGCAGTGGTGAGCGCGTCAAGAACGGCCGCGGTCAGCCCAGCCCGCGCATCGAACTGGTCAATGAAGCGGTGTATGCCATCGGTGTATCGATCAACACCGACTCGGCGGTGGTCTGCGTCGCCGACCTGGGCTGCAATGTGCTGGAACAGGTCACCCTGCGCACGCCGCCGTTAAGCCGCAACAGCACCCTGGATTCACTGGAAAAGACCATCGAACGCATGCTTCAGCGCAACGGCATTGAAGCGCAACGCGTCGTCGGCATGGGTTTCGCGATTGCCGGCTTTTTTCTTGAAAACCGCCAGATCA
Organism: Pseudomonas sp. P135; assembly: GCF_020312125.1. Taxonomy (NCBI): domain Bacteria; kingdom Pseudomonadati; phylum Pseudomonadota; class Gammaproteobacteria; order Pseudomonadales; family Pseudomonadaceae; genus Pseudomonas; species Pseudomonas sp. P135. Next base: position 263,602 of record NZ_JAGPYR010000007.1, on the reverse strand, counting down.
ATGCACCGGAACCGCTGCGCGACTGGTCATTGATGGATCTGCAACCGGTGCTGGAAGAACGTTTCGGCATGCCGGTCTGGCTGGAAAACAACGCCACCACCGCGGCCATCGGCGAAAGCCTGGTCGGCGTGGGCGCCTGGGCCAGCAACTTCATCTACCTGTCCTTCAACTTCGGTTTCGGCGCAGGCGTTGTCATCAACGGCAAACCGTATTTCGGCAGCCACGGCAATGCAGGCGAGATCACCCTCTACAACGACGAAGAATCGATAAACCGCCCGGCCTTGCGCTACTTGCTGGAAGACTTGCATCAGAACGGTGTGCAGGTCGACTCGATCGAAGACCTGCGCCTGCGCTTCGACCCCGACTGGCCCGGTGTGGATACCTGGCTGACGCGCGTCAAGCTCACACTGGATCGCCTGATCAACGCACTGGCGGGCCTGTTCGATCCGCAGGCCGTGGTGTTTGGCGGGCAATTACCGCCCGAATTGGGAAAACGCCTGATCGCCGCGACGACCTTCTGGGGCACCCATCGCTACAACTCCCCGCCGCCTCGGCCCCAGTTATTGCTGAGCGAAACGAATGGGGACGCGGCGGTTCTGGGGGCAGCGCTGGTGCCGTTGAAGGAGCGGTTTTTTGTTTGATTCGTTGGGCGTTGGGTGGACAGGTATTGGCGGTTTTTGGGTGGTGCTGTTGACTGTTGTTGGGCCAAAGCTGGTGTTTCAAGGGTTGTCGTAGTGCTGTACCTCAGTCGCAGACCGATCGATGCGCTTTTCCATATCGGCAACAAACCCGTTCAATGGCATCAATTGCTCTCCTGCATACCCCGGGTACTGCACCTGATACGGCGGTTCACCGGACAAATTGCGTAACTGGTCCAGGCTCTGCGCCACATAGGCAACGCTGACAAACTGCGCGCCCGTGCGGTCGTTCGCCCAGCGTTCAAACACGATAGTGCCGCCTGGTGCTGCGTCATTCTCGGGGTATTCGGCGATTTTCCAGTCAAAACCCAGCAGCGTTCGCAACTGCGCGATGTTGCTGTCGTGGCCTACGTACGCCAACCATTTGCTACCCGGCGGGCTGCCCACGGATGTCGGTTGCAGAGCCAGGAGGATTTGTCCGAGCAATTGCGAAGCACCCCGCTGGGCGATGTAAGGTACGTGATTGCTCAGCGCGTATTTGCCCGAACGCAAGGCCATCAAGCGCGATACGTCTGCAGCGGTGCGCCCTTCGCCAAACGCCACCTGGTCCAGTGGCAAGCCTTCGGCGTATTGCATGCGGAAGGTTTCGCTCATGGCCGCGCCCACGCTCAACGGTCCGCTGAGCCTGGTGACGCCTGCCTTCTCTTTCAGTGCCCAGGGTTGCTTGCTCAAGGCACAGGTCTTTTTCCCGCAGTTCGTCGGCACGCCTGCCAATTGCTGCATGGCCAGCAACGGCGCGGCAAAGCGCTCGCGAGCTGCGTCGACGCTGCCACCCATGGCTGCCAGCATCGCCGCCTGGGTGCGCGCCGGGTCCAGCGGTGCCAGGCCATTTTCGCCGCCGTGGAACAGCCGGTCTTCACTCTCACGCCCATGGTGTACTGCTATGTTGCAGCCCGGGAACATCCCCTTTACCAGCGCCGCACTGGTGGCCTGGGTTCGCGCTACCGGGCTGGACCACACGTAGGCATCCCCCGCCTGCGGGCACTGCCCCGCCTTGAACAGGCCGAGCGAATCCAGCGTGTGGCGTTGCCATTGGCCCAGCAGCACGGTGGCAGCGCGGCCATGCTCGGTCAACTGACCGTCGCGGGCACCAAACGCTGGCCAGGTCCTGGCCGACCAGCGTTGCAACTTGGCGGTGTCGGTAGCCGGGCGGATACCGTGGCGCATCACCAGTACCACCTTGTCCAGGCGCAGGCCGGTGGTGTCCAGAGGCGCGGCCACCGATGGAAGCGCCAGGCACACGCCCAGCGCCAACCCCGCATACTTCAACAAAGTCGATTTCATCATCACGGGCCTAGAAGTCATAGCGGGTATTGAGGCTTAACGTACGTGGCGAACCCGGTTGCAGATAGTTTTCCTGATAGTAGGTCCAGTACTTTTTGTTGGCCAGGTTGGTGACGTTGGCACCCAGGGTCAGCGCATGGCCATCGCCCAGACGCAGACGATAGCCGCCTCCGGCATCGAACAGGCTGTAGGCCGGGAGGGTATGCACGTTGCCCGAATCCACCGCCATTTCGCCGATACGCTGGGCGCCGGTGTGCAGGAACATCCCGGGCACCACGGGCACACGATAGGTAACCTGGGTTGCGGCCTGATAGTGCGCCGCACCGGCTGCGCGGTTTCCGTCCACACCGTCTCCCGCATCGTGGTAGGCCGAGTCCAGTGACATGACGCTACCTTCCACTGTCAGGTCCGGCGTGGCATCGACGCTGGCGTTCAGCTCCAGGCCCTGATAGCGGATGGTGCCGCTTTGCACGTAGACGTTGGCGTCGTTGGTGTACTCGGCGCCACGGTCGATGCGAAACGCTGCGGCGGTGGCACTCCAGTTACGCTGCTGGGCTTTCACGCCCACTTCGTATTGCTTGCTGAGCAGCGGGCTCAGGGTCTGGTCGGAGTTGACTGCGCTGCTGGGTGCGGTGCCGCCGCTTTCCAGAGATTCGACGTAACTGGCATACAGCGTCACGTCCTGGGTCGGCTTGTACATCAATGCAACGGTTGGGGTGGCCGGCCGGGCCTTGTACGGCGTCACAGCGGAGGTGGCGGAGTCGTGGGTTTGCTCACGGTAGTTTTCGTTGCGCAGGCCAGCCAGCAACGACCAGTGTTCGCCCAGGCCGATGGTGTCGCTGGCGAACACCGCGCTTTCCTTGACGTTGTCGTCACCGTAGGTACCGCCGCTGTAGTCGATGTTGTACACCGAGAAGATCGTCGGGTTGTACAGGTTGCCCTTGCCCACGGTGGTCTTTGGGGTGACCACGGATTTGTCCGAGTTCAGTTGGGAATAGCTGGCGCCCAGTACCACGTCGTGAGTGAACCATCCCGTGGTGAATTTACCTTCCAGGGTGCCCATGGTGTCGTTGTAGTCGTAGGCGTGGTACTCGGACGTCACCTTGTCGGTGTACGCGCCGGCGTCGCTGGAAATCTGGTATTGGTCCTTCACATAACGGCGTGTCGAATCGGAGTAGCGGTAGGCCAGCTTGCCGGTCCAGTCGGGAGAAAACTTGTAGGTGGCGCTCACGGTCGACAGGCTGTAGTCGACATCGGTGTAGGAGCCATTGCTGTACAGGCGCTTGCTGCCGTCAATAGGGCTGGGCAGGGCGTTCTTGGTGTTGACGATGATGTCGGTGCCACCGCTGGTATTGCGTTTCTGGTACAGAGTGTCGAAGTCAACGCTCAAGTCATCACTGAGCTGCGCGTTCAAAGCCACGCCGACTGCCGTGCGGTTGACCTTGGCGTCACCCGAAGCGGCATCGCCTTCCTCGTGCACCACGTTGACCCGGTAGCCGAAACGCGGGTCATCCAGACGCCCTCCGGCATCCAGATGTTCCTTATAGACGTTGTCGGACTGGTAGCCGGCATCAACGCTGAGGGTGGTCTTGTCGGTAGGCCGCTTGGTTACGTAGTTGACGATGCCGCCCGGGCTGCCGAAGCCATACATGAAGCCCGACAGGCCTTTAAGCACATCGACCCGCTCGAACATCTCAAGAGGCATTTCCACGCCGCGGTTGATGTTGGCCATGCCGTCGACTTTGTAGCCGTTCAGGTCATCGAGGGGGAGGCCGCGCACGGCCAGTGTGGCGGGGTGGGTGCCATAGCTCGAACTGATGGAGGTGACCGAGGCATCATACTTGACAGCCTCAGACAGGATGCCCGCCTGACGGGCCTGGATTTCGTCGCTGCCTACGCTCTTGAACGAAAACGGTGTGTCGATCACCGCGTGGCTGCCCAAGGCGCCGCTGTTGGTCTGCTGGTGCAGCGCCGGCTTGCGCTTGGTGGCCTTTACCGTGACTTGAGGCAACGTGGCCAATGTACTGTCGTCGATGGCCGGTGGTACATCGGCAGCAAACGATGGCAAGGCCAGGGAGAACGCTGCGAAACCGAGACCTGCACGCACATACAACGAGGATTTGCGAAACATGACTGCACCTTCGAAAACGGCCGTTCACGGCCTGGTTGATTTCTGTCGCGCGCACTTCGCCGTGGCCGGCTGTAACAGCCGGCCAAGGGGGGTGAAGGAAGGCGGCGCGGTTGTTAAGGCGTAACGGCCTTGGTCACGAAGCCGATCTTGTCCAGGCCACCGGACTGCGCCGCGGCCATTACCTGCACCACCTTTTCATACGGGGTGTTGCGTTCGGCGCGCAGGTGCAACTCCGGTACCGGCTGACGCGCGGCGGCCTCGGCGATCAGTGCCGGCAAGTCGCTGTCGCCGATGTCGCGGTCGTCCCAATGCAGGTGGCCTTCGTTGTCCAGTGCCAGATCCACGGACGGCGGCGGTTTGTTGTCCTGCTGCGCGGCGGCCTTGGGCAGGTCAATCTTCACCGTGTGCTGGATGGCCGGCACGGTGATGATGAAGATCACCAACAGCACCAGCATCACGTCCACCAGTGGCGTGGTATTGATCTCGGGGTTGAAGCCGTCCTCTTCCAGTTCATCCTCGCCCAGCAATCCACTGGCCATCAGACGAACTCCGCCTGGGCGTTGAACGTGCTGCGCGCAGGCTGCCCGCCGCGAGGGGTCGCACGGGCGCCGATCACCAGCAGGTCGTGCAGTTCGAAGGCAAACTTGCCCAGTTCAGCGAGGGTCTGCTTGTTACTGCGCACCAGCAGGTTGTAGCCCAGGGTGGCCGGAATGGCCACGGCCAGTCCCAGAGCGGTCATGATCAGCGTTTCGCCGACGGGGCCTGCGACCTTGTCGATGCTCGCGTCGCCGGTCAGGCCGATCTTCATCAAGGCGTGATAGATGCCCCACACGGTGCCGAGCAAACCGACAAACGGGGCGCTGGAACCCACGGTGGCCAAAATCGCCATGCCGCCCTGTAACTGTCCGCCCACGGTCAGGGTGGCTTGGCGCAAGGCGCGGGTCAGCCATTCGCTGAAGGCCGGCGGGTGCATGTCGCCATTCAGCGCATCACGGTGCTGGCGTGCGGCGCTGACGCCGGCCTGGGTCAGTTCGGCGTAGGCACTATGATGTCCCAGTTGTTGCACGCCATCCTTGAGCGTCGGTGCGTTCCAGAACGCCTCCAGCAACTTCGGTGAACGCAGGCGATGCAGTGCCAGGCGCACCAGCTTGTCGACCATCACGTACCAGGACGCAATCGACATCACCAGCAACGTCAAGGCCACGCCACGGGTGACAACGTCGGCCTGTTGCCACAAAACATTCAAACCCAGTGTTCCGGTGTCCATATGTATTTCCTTTCTTTGAGGTGAGCACTGCCCTGACCGGGAGGCCCGTCGATAAAAGATGGTGGGTTACGCCTGCGTGAGTGCTAACTGTCGAGCTGGAATCGCAACGGCACGATCACGTACACCGACACCGCATGACCCTCCTCCAGATGAGGCTTGAACAGTGCGCCGCGCACAGCCGTCCTGCCCGCCTCGTCGAGGTTGCCAAAGCCCGAGGAGCGTACGATGTCCACCGCGCCGGGCTTGCCGTGCTCGTCCACCAGCACCCGCAGGATCACGGTGCCCTCGTGGCCCTCTTCACGCGCACTGTCGGGATAGTCGGGTTGTGGTTCATGCACGTATTCGACGCCACGGGTGAGGGTCTTGGGCTGCGGCGGTGGTGCGGGAGTTTGCGCAACTACCGGTGCGGCAGCCGCAGTGCTGATGGTCGCGGGGGCAGACGTTGCGGCGGCCACAACGGGGCGTTGCATCACCTGCGGTTTGGCCGCGGGCTTGTGCCGGGCCACCGGCTGAACGGCCACAGACGTGGGTGCCGGTACGACCGGGGCAACGGGAGGCGGTGGCGTGGGCGCGGCACTTGCGGCTGGCGCCGGAGTCGGTTCATTGATGACCGAGGCGTAAATAGTACGAGTCGCCTGCGGCGCAAGCGCAGGGGTCGATGACCCGGTCACCATGCTCAATGCCAAAATATGCACGGCCACCACCAGCGTTATCGCGCATCCTCGGCGCAGCAATCGCGAGGCGCTGCCGGCAGGCAATGGCTGAAGGTGCAGCAGGGGTGTCAGCGTCGCATCCACGATTGATTTCCTCCAGGCCGGTAGGCCGGGCACATCGGGCGCATTCCCTGCGAAAGTTGGGTCCGAGGCCGGTACAGGCACCTCGTAACGCGTGTCGGAGGAATATAGGAGTGACGAGTGACAGATACGTGACAGAGAAGAATTATCAAGTAAGCAGTTTGTGACGATTGCATGGTCGCCAACAGGCGTGACCGCATAAGCGGTCATCCGGCCAACCATAAGGCCTACGGCTAACGGACTTTGATGCCCTCAGCCCCCTGCCGCACACGTTGCATAAGTTGCCCGACAACGATGGCTTCAACAGCACCTTCACTGGCATTCGCCTCAAAAGCAGCGCAGCAAGCCGATGCGTCGCCGTCGCAGATGCGGTAGACAGCAATGACGCTGCCTGGCCCGCAGCCTGTGTGCCCGGATAGAGAATACCCACCGTCAATCGAACCTTGCATCAAGCCCAGGCCATAGCCCGGCGTGATCCATGGGCGCCCGGGAATCGGGCCGCCTAGGCTCTGTACGAAAAGTGGCTGCGCTCGGTGATGCTTCGTTAAAAACAGGCTCGGAATGCTCATTTACAACACGTAGACTCCGCTTCCTCGCCTGTTTTTGCCTCGCCTGACCTTCGCTCGCCGACTTTTCGTACAGAGCCTAGTGTTCGTGCTGTCTGCATTTCCTGAAGCAGGCCCGTGGAGAGGAGGTCTGCGCAGAGAAGTCGATCCAGAAAGAGCGCTGCTTGCGAAATCGGGCCGATCAACAAACCGTGGTAAACCCAGGCGGGGTCATAATTCGAGGTACTTCCCTGATGGGTCGTTTGTAAATCGGCTCGTGTTTTAGCAAAGCGAACGTTCGAGATGCCCAGAGGCGAAAGAGCACGTTGAATCACCGCAGCATCAAGCGTCAGATCAGTCAGCCGTTCAATTAGCCTGCCGATGAACAAGTAGCCGAGATTCGAGTAACGCCAGCCGGTTCCGGGACTGTATCGAAGTCGAGTACCGTCAAGACGTCGCATCATTTCATCTGCCGGCCAGGCGGGGTCACCGCTGGCAACGGCGGTGTGATACTGCGCAAGTTCTCCGTAATCAGCCAGGCCTGCCTCGTGCCGCAGTAGCTGGCGCAAGGTGAAAGGCTGGTCGGGAATGGGGTCGTCCAATCCGATCAGTCCGTCACGCACCAACGACAGGGCTGTCGCAGCCAGGACCGTTTTCGTAAAACTCCACCAGGGGGCGATCAGTTCCAATCGCTCTGGCGTGTGTGGCTGACCATTTGACAAGAGTGAAATGAGCATTGGCTTCCCTGGAATGGTGAGCGGATCGACAGCCCGACAAGAGATCTCAATTATTCTTCTTCGCCGGGGTGAAGTCAGCCGTTTGTACTGTACTAAGCGACTGTTTTGGGCAGACAGCTGCCTGTGGCGGGGCCGGCAGGTGTGTGGGCTGGCCGATTAACATTTATTCATGCAGTCGATACTTAAGATTCAAGCGCCTCGGCCGATTATATGAGATGGCTGAGCTTAAGTTAGTGCTCATCCTCGTTGGCTAATAAGTTCTTATGTAGGTGGAGTGAACAAGTGAAGTTACGCCTAAGCTGCAAAGCTATCATGATCGCCCTGTCTGTTGCCTTGTCGAATGTGGCGACTTCTGAAGAGCTTAAAGTGTACAATTTTTCGCCTGTCAATCAATACAATCTTAATCTTTCAGCCAGTTTTTGGAATCCCATCATAAAGTACGTGTCCGAAAAAAGCGGCGTGAACCTCACGCTGAAATTAGGGCGAACCTCCTCGGACACAACCAGTTATGTGCTCGCGCAAGAAGTTGATTTCGCGTTCACCAACCATCTATTTAGCCCCGAACGCGACAAGATGGGCTGGACGGTGTTTGGTCGCCGTGACGCGCCTGCCCTCGAAGGACAAATCGTGGTGCCTGTCGACTCGCCAATTCATAGCCTTTCGGAGCTAGCGGGCAAAGAAGTTGTTTACCCGGGACCCGAAGCGTTTATTGCTTATAAAGTCACCAGCTCGGAATTGGTCAAGCAAGGCATCAATACATCTACGGTGTTTGCAGGAAACATGGACGGTGCGTTCAGCCAACTCCTGAGTGGTAAGGCTCAAGCGATGGGGGCCAACTCACAGCTTGTAAGCGGCTACACGGAGAGGGAAGGGAAGTCGTTCCGCGTACTGTGGAGTTCGGCCTCGTTCAATGATTTAGCCCTGATGGCATCCCCGCGGGTTTCTAAAAAAGAACGTGATGCGGTCGCCAACGCATTTCTGAATATGCAACATGACGCCGACGGTAGCAGGATTCTGCGTGAGGCAACCGAGCTCGTCCATGCACCGGCACCGATTACGTTCATTCCTGCGACGGAAGCGGATTATGCTTCCTATCGAGATTTTTATAAAAGTTTGCCGGCAAACCTTAAGTAAATAATTTCAACGTTAGCTGGAGAGGCTGTTAATGAATTTCTTTAAAAGCCTGCTGCCCAAATCACTGACGTCGCGAATACTGGCGATGTTATCCATTCTGATACTGACCTTTCTGACGACGGGTCTGGTTCTGTTTTATAAAAATCAGCTGCTTCAGCATATTGAAGAGATACAAGACACCGCCAACATGCTGATCGAGGTTGCCGCGCAAGCGGTAGAGGAAAGTGTCGTCATCGGCGATTACGACACCATCAAAAGAACCCTCGAAAAAACCCTGGCCCGCTCGCCGTTCAAATCGGCCATGTTTATTGACCTGTCGGGTGGCGTCATTCGCCTTGAGGCCGCCAGTGCGCCACTTGGCAGAGCACCTGCGTGGATAGAGTCTGAAGTCGCTGCACGATTATTCGATGTCAATCGTCCGATCACTATTGGCGGGAAAGACTACGGCGTGATGCGTCTGTCTTTCAACGCCGAGAGAATTGCTGCCGAACTCTACAGTCTGGTGATCCAGGCGACACTCTTTGCGGGATTTTTCTTGCTGATCAGCTTGATGCTAATGGGGTTCATGATCAAGCGTTCGCTTGCCCACCTGGGCAAGCTTCATTCTTATGAGGCAGAAATCGCTTCAGGCGCAGTGGCAGCAGAAGCGATGTTGGTCGCTGATGCTCCCATGGAAATACAGGAGGCTATAAAAGCCGTAAACCGTACTGCTGCGAGTATGCGCAATCACTTTGGCCTGCGTATCGAATCGTTGATGAATACCTTGGTGCAGCATAAAAATGCGCTGGATGAGGTGTCCATCGTTTGCGAAGTGTCGGCCTCCGGACGTATCACCTACGTTAACGAGCGATTCGTCACCAGCTCACAGCATTCGCGAGCCGAGCTTTTAGAGTTGACGATCGATGAAGTCTGGACCGGCATGTCTTCAGCCAACGAACCGTGGCTATGGGCACCTGAAAACAAGGTGTGGAACGGTGAGGTGAGGCTTTCTGGTCGTACCGGTAAGGAGGCTTGGCATCAACGCACTGTCATACCTATTCTCGATGACTTGGGCGGCGTTGAAAAATACATCTGCATCGATATCGATATTACAGATCGAAAAGAATTTGAAGTGGCGATTCTGGATAACTCCAGAAGGCAAAACCTTATCGCCTTGTTTGGCCAGCAGGCATTGACAGAAGAAAACGTCAGTGTGCTAGGTGAACGGGCAGCACTGACTGCGGCGCAAGGACTGAAATTGAGCAAGGCCGCTTTATTGGTCGTTGATCGAGTGAGCCATGGGACCGTCCTCCATGCGGGGGTTGGCTTGACCCGATTTGAAATCCGCAGCGGTCATCATGATGAATTTCTGAACGGTACTGCTCCTTCTGCGGGGTTTGTGATTAATTCTGATGCGCCTGATAATCGCTACACGCTGCTTCCTGCTGAAACAGTGGACGCTTACACGATTAGAAGTAGCCTGGAGGTTGATATATCCTGCACGGAGGTTTTCAAGGGCGTGCTTGGGGTGTATGCCAGCACGGACCACCCCTTTACACGTGAAGATGTCAGCTACCTTCAAACACTTGCCAACCTCTTGGCCGCCGCGCTTGAACGGTATGACGCAAAGAAAAAGCTCACCTATCTGGCCGAAAATGATTCGCTCACCCATCTGCCTAATCGCTGGTTCCTCAGCAATTATCTGCGCGAGATAATCAGTCGGAAAACGTCAGTGCCAGATGCGGTAAGCGTCATATTCATTGATTTGGACAGATTCAAGGCCGTTAATGACACCATGGGGCATTCAGTGGGCGATCAATTGCTTATTCAGGCGGGTCGACGCTTGAAAGACTGCATAGGTGAGAACAGTGTGGTTGCGCGGCTGGGAGGCGATGAATTTTCGATCGTCGTCACACACTCTGTTTATTCCGAGAGCCTCATCAAATCGCTTGCGACCCATGTTGTTGAGGCGTTGGGGAAACCGTTCAACCTTGGCGGCCAGGATATATTCGTTTCGGCGAGTGTCGGCATCGCTAATTATCCGTTTGACGGGCGTGACACTGGTGTGATCTTGAAGAATGCGGATACCGCCATGTACCAGGCGAAGAAAAGTGGCCGTAATAATTTCAAGTTTTACAACGCCAGGATGAACGAAAGTTTAACCAGGCGCTTGCAAACTGAAACGCTGTTGCGCGGCGCGCTCGAGCGCGATGAGTTTATTCTGCACTTTCAGCCCAAGGTCAGCCTTACCGATGGCAGGATAAGTGGTCTGGAGGCTTTATTGCGCTGGAATCACCCTGAGCAAGGCATGGTTTCTCCGGCTGATTTCATCCCTATTCTTGAGGACACGGGCCTGATCATTCCTGTCGGCGTGTGGGTCATCCGGAAAGTCTGCGAAACCCTGAAGCGCTGGGAAGAGAATCATATCAGGCTGGTGCCGATCGCCATCAATCTGTCCGTCAGGCAGCTTCAGGTAAAAGGCCTGGCTGAGACCGTCAAGCATATCGTTGAAGCGTACGGTATCAACCCCGCTCTTTTAGAGTTCGAACTGACCGAGTCGATGCTGATGATCGACCCCGAGTCGGCGGTTGAAATACTTCGAGATATAAAGTCGTATGGCATCAGCCTTTCGGTCGATGATTTCGGAACGGGCTATTCCAGTTTGGCCTATTTGAAGCGATTTCCTCTTGATGCGCTCAAAATCGACAGGGCGTTCATCAAGGATATAACCAGCAATCATGAGGACGCCGCGATCACCAGGGCGGTCATCGTATTGGCGCACGAATTGGGTCTTAACGTGATTGCAGAAGGCGTCGAAACAGTCGACCAGTTGGAACTGCTCGTGACGTATGGCTGCGATCAAATGCAGGGTTATCTTTTTAGTAAGCCTGTCATCAGTGATGAGTGTGCTGCCATGATTAAATCGTCACGTAGTCTGGAGATAGGCTTTTCTGAAAGTGGTGTTGCGTGAGGCAGTAGTGATAGCGTCTGCGAGAGCCGTCATGCAGTTATGACCGGGCATTCGCAGCCCGCTCGAACGCGACTGAACTATGGAGCCCTCGCGGGGACTGAACTTAACCCCCCTTGAAGGAGCCAGCCCCATGAACAGCGATCAACTCAATCAATACGACGCCGAGCGCCTTCACCAGCGAGTAGCGGCCGAACTGGGCATTACTGCCGAAGAGCTGACCACCTGGATGATCAACGATATCGAACGCGTGACCGAGGGCGGCAAGGGCGTCGGGCACATGGTGGTCTTCCGCGAGTCGACCCCTGCGCAGATTCTCGACAAGGTCCAGCACAAGCAAAGCCATTTCACGGCCATGACCGGTGTGATCGACCTGAGCTAAGTGCAGCGGGCTTTGGTGTCAAAGCCCGCAGACTCAATAACCCGCCCCCGTACCTGCGCCGGTCACGATCGCAATCCCGGAACTGGTGCCCAGGCGCGTTGCGCCAGCTTCGATCATCGCTCTGGCCGTCGCCACGTCACGCACCCCGCCAGACGCCTTGACGCCGATGTCAGGGCCTACCACACGGCGCATCAGCGCCACATCCTCGAGCGTCGCGCCGCTGCGGCTGAAGCCAGTGGAGGTCTTGACGAATGCCACGCCCAGCTCGCGGCAAATCTCGCAGGCGCGCACCTTCTGCGCCTCATCGAGCAGGCAGGTTTCCAGGATCACCTTGAGCGGCACCTTGCCACAGGCTTGCAGCACCGCGGCGATATCGTCGCGGACCTCATCGAACAGACCGTCCTTGAGCCAGCCGATGTTCAGCACCATGTCGATTTCCTGAGCCCCGGCGGCGATCGTCAGGGCTGCTTCCGACGCCTTGCTGGCACTCAGCCCGGCGCCCAGTGGAAAGCCCACCACCGCACAGACCTTCACGGCAGACCCGGCCAGTTGTCGGGCGGCAAAAGGCACCTGGCTGGAGTTCACGCACACCGAGTAGAAGCCGTGTTCCCGGGCTTCTGCGCAAAGCGTGGCAATCTGCTCTCGGCTGGCATCCGCCGCCAACAAGGTGTGATCGATGGCCTGGGCCAGTGCAGCGGGTTCGAGCGAATTCATCAAGGGATTCCTGTCATCGGTAAAAATACTTGGGTGGATACCCGTAAGTTATAAAATTAACACTTGGTGTTACTCTAGTGACCCCACCAACGGATTGCCGGGATGCCCGTGGACGTCAAGAAAACCGACCGCATCAAACAGATTCAACAGGCCCTGCAAGATCAGAAAGCGATCCATCTGCGGGAGATGGCGGCGCTGCTCGATGTGTCCGAAATGACCTTGCGCCGCGACCTCAGCCGGCACCCCGAGCGGTTACGACTGCTGGGCGGCTACATCACCCGTGCCCACGATGATCCTGAACCGGGGGATTACCGGGTCAGCGAGCAGGGCACCCGCCATGTCGAGGAGAAGCGCCGCATCGGCAAGCTGGCCGCCACCTTCATCCAGCCCGGCGATACGGTATTTTTCGACTGTGGCACGACGATCCCCTTCGTGGTCGACTTCATCCCCGACGAGCTGGAGTTCACCGCGGTGTGCAACTCGCTCAACGTGCTGCTCAAGCTGCAGCAGAAACCCAACTGCAGCATCGTCCTGTGCGGCGGCATGTTCCACCGCAAGAACCAGGTGTTCGAGAGCCATGCCGAAACCAGCATCCTCGATGGCGTGCGCCTGACCTGGGCCTTTGTCTCGGCGGCCGGGGTCAGCCTGAACTGCGGTGTCACCTGCTTCAATCTCCACGAGGTTGAGGTCAAGCAGAAGGTCATGCGCCAGGCCCGGCAAAGCCTGCTGCTGGCCGATCACTCCAAATTCGACGCCGTACGCACTGCGCACTTCGGTGCCTTGAGCGATTTCCATTGCGTGGTCAGCGACAAGAAAATCCCGCGCAGCTACCGCGAGGCCATCGAGACCGGCGGCGCGCAGCTTGTGCTCTAGATGCATCACGGTTGCAGCGCCCGGCGTTCGGGTGCGTTGAGGTAACCGGTGGTCACGCTGAACCCGGCGCGGGCACCGGGCGCCAGGCTGCGCACGTTGCCTTTGGCGAGTTCGGCGCGGTAGCCCTCCGGTTCACAGGTGGCCGGCAAGATGAAGGCCGCCACCTGCTGATCGGTGTTATGCAGGATCCAGCGCGCGGCATGTTCAAATTGCCGGGGGCTGTAGCGGGTGTAGAACGCCGCGCCGTCGGGGTGATCAAGGAAGAAGTGCGCCTGTCCCTGAGCGTCGCTGCGCACGTCATCGAAGAAGCAGACGATCTCCGGGTCATACAGCGCGGGCGAGTCGAGCACCTTGAGGCGGGTCGGGTCCTGGCTCAGTTCTGCGATATAGGCGCTCCAGGTCGGCGTCGGCCGCACATGGGCCGGCACGCTGGCGCGCACCCGTGTGCGCTCGCAGCCCAGGGGCTGGGTGAGGCGGGCGCCGTCGACGTAGGCGTAGTTCATGTGCGCCATGTACATCAGGTCCATGGGCTTGCCGGCCAGATTGACCACCTGCATGCCGATCTCGAACAGCCCGCTGGCCGGGCGCAGGGTCACGCTCGGGCTGGCCCGGTAATGGTCGCCGAAGCCCTGCACGTATTCGTAGGTACCGCCGAGGCGCAGATAAGCGCCGTGCTCGTCTTCGCCTGCCTGCAGCCAGGCATCGTCCATCGGCGCGCAGGGCATTTCGCCGTGCAGCGCATGATCATCCTCGGGACCCGGGCAACCGTTGCGCAGCAGGCCGCTGTGAAACATGAAACAGCCGTAGGTGCCGATCACGCTGGCACTGGGCCGCGGCTGGGTGAACATATTGAGCATGGTCAAATCAACGCCGTCGAATTCGGCCGACCAGATCATCTGCCCCTGCCAGGGCAGGATCACCAGTTTGCCTCGGCTGTTTTCCAGTGACAGCGCCTTGACCCCGCTGGGGTAGGTCCAGGCACGCACGCTGAAACTGGCTGATTCGAGCAGCAGCCGGCTGGCCTGGTCCCAGAGCTGTGGGTAGAGCGGCAGGCGCCACGCTTCGTTACTCATTGCGCCACCGCCGTGGCCGAGTCACCCAGCACCGGTTGCGGCTGACGCATGCAGTACACTGCGTACATAACGATGGCCACGAAACACAGCAGCGGCACGCTGTAGGCAATCTGCATGTTGCCGCCATTGGCGTCGCTGAGCAGGCCCTGGAAGATCGGCATCACGCCACCGCCGACGATGCTCATCACCAGCAACGAGCCGCCGACACCGGTGTCCTCGCCGAGCCCATCAATGGTCAGACCATAGATGGTCGGCCAGCAAGGCCCGAGAAACACACTGACTCCCACGGCGGCATACACCGCGCTGATGTTCGGCGCCAGGATGGTGTAGGCCAGCAGCACGATGCACAGCACGCCATACACCGCGAGGACTTTGGCCGGGTGCATTTTGCGCATCAGCAGATTGGCGATCATCTTGCCGATAAAATAGGCGGCAAAGGTGGTCAGCAGGAACCACGAGGCACTGCGCTCGTTCATGCCGCCCATTTGCATGGCCAGGCGAATAGTGAAACTCCATACCCCGACCTGCGCGCCGACGTAGAGGAACTGCGCCAGCACACCGAAGCAAAAGCGCGGATTGCGCCGCAGGCGGCCGAGGCTCTGGCCGATGCTCGCCCGCGGTTCGCTGACGGTGCCGTTGCCCTTGCATGCGGGGAAGCGCGTGATGGCGATCAGAATGAACATCAATATGAGTACCGCGATCATCCATTTGTACGGCAGCAGGGTCGACTGGATCATTTGCAATTGCTGCGCTGCTGCCTCGCTGGCGCTCATCTGGGTCAACTGTTCGCGCGTGGCGTCGGTGTCCTTGAACATCACGAAGCTGCCGACGTATACCCCGGTCATGGCGCCGAATGGGTGGAAGGTCTGCGAGATGTTCAGGCGCCGCGTGCCGGTTTCCCGCGGCCCCATCAGTGTCGAGTAGGTGTTGCACGCGGTCTCGAGAAACGACAGGCCGGCGGCGATGACGAACAGCGCCATCAGGAACATGCCGTACTTGGCAGTCGACGCCGCCGGAAAGAACAGGGCGCAGCCGAACAGGTACAGCATCAGGCCGATGAGGATGGTGGTCTTGTAGCTGAAGCGGCGCACCACCAGTGCCGCCGGAATGGCGACGAAGAAGTAACCCAGGTAAAACGCCGACTGCACGAAAGCGGTCTGGAAGTCGCTGAGCAGGAAGGCCTTCTTGAAGTGCGCGATCAGCACGTCGTTCATGCTCGCGGCCGCCGCCCACAGGGCAAAGATGCTGCAGAGCAGGAGAAAGGCGAACCACGGCGTGCGGTTCAGGTAGAACCCGTCCGGAGTTTGTTGCAGCGCAGGCTTATTCATTATTGTTCTCCGCGAGATGCTGGTGAGTGTCAGTTGGCCGATGCATCGAGGAATCGTGCAAACGTGGGCGCATCGGGGTAAGAAGATTGCGTGCCGAGGCCGGTGACCGAGCAGGCGGAGTAGGCCACCGCCTGATGCATGGCTTGGCGAATATTGCCGTCCTGGCTCCAGTGCCGGGCGAAGCAGCCAATGAAGGCGTCACCGGCACCGGTGGTGTCACGCGCCTGAACCTTGACCCCTGGCACCTGCCACTCGCCTTCGGCGCCGACGTAAAGCGCCCCTTGTTCGCCGAGGGTGACGATGACGTGGCGTACGCCCAGCGCGACCAATTGGCGTGCAGCCTGAGCCGCTTCCTCGGCGCACGTCACCGGCTGGCCGCTGATCAGTGCCAGCTCGCTCTCGTTGGGGATCAGGAAATCCAGCTGCGCGAGGTGCTCGCGGCTCAGGCCGGCCAAGGCTGGGGCCGGATTGAGCAGCACCGGGATTGCGTGCCGGTGAGCGAAGGCGATGGCGTGGTAGACGGTCGCCAGCTCGACTTCCAGTTGCAGCACAATCAAAGCGCAATCGCGCAGTTGCGCCTCGGCGCGGTCGATATCGGCCGGGCTCAGGTGGGCATTGGCGCCTTTGACGATAAGGATACTGTTATGGGAGTTCTCCTGGACGAAGATCGGAGCCACGCCGCTCGACACGCCCGGTACCCGTTCGACGAAGCGCGTATCAATGCCCAGTCGCTGAAAATTGGCCAGGGTGGTATCGGCGAACGCATCGTCGCCGACCTTGCTGAGCATCAGCACGTCGGCGCCCAGCAGCGCCGCAGCGGCGGCCTGATTGGCGCCCTTGCCGCCGCACCCCATGGCAAAACGCGGTGCCTCGAGCGTTTCGCCCTGGGCGGGCATGCGTTCGATGTAAGTGATCAGGTCGACCATGTTGCTGCCGATGACTGCAATCTTGCTCATTGTTATGTTGACCTCACCAGCGCCGATGGAAGCCTCGACGGCTTTTATTTGTGTTATTTAAATAACATTTTTTGTGAGGATTCAATCTTTATTTTTTGCTGTGAACGTGCGCTGTCAGTCACCGTGACCTGATGCTGCCGGTCGCGATTGCGGTCATTGCCTGACCGTTGACGGTATTCGCGCATGTGCAGGGCCCGCTCAGGCAGGGTGGCGCCTGCGTTGTGCCTGGTGGCGCCGTTTGGCTTTAAAGGTAGCGTCAACAGCCATCCCAGGTCCGCAGGTAGTTAGTTCAAGAACTACTGGGCTTCT
Source organism: Pseudomonas sp. P135 (assembly GCF_020312125.1). Lineage (NCBI taxonomy): Bacteria > Pseudomonadati > Pseudomonadota > Gammaproteobacteria > Pseudomonadales > Pseudomonadaceae > Pseudomonas > Pseudomonas sp. P135. The sequence continues at coordinate 246,430 of NZ_JAGPYR010000007.1, read as the reverse complement.
GTTGCATCGCTTACTAGGAGCAGCGCGAAAATAAGCCGTGGGGTATGAAATAGCGCGAGACGATCCGGCGCATGAAATTCTTTGCGGCTGTGGCCAATTATTTCCCGGATCATTCGCCTGTAGGCCTGCGCCAGTTTAAAGATTATTGACGAAGCTTTAGTTGGTGGCACAATAGTGGCCTCTATCGCTGCCGTATGAGGTAGCGGTAAGGCCGCAATTCTTGAATGGATTCGGACAGACGTTCTGTTATTGACTAAGGAAATCGTAAATGAAACGCTTGAAGACGCTGGGTCTTGCGGCAATGCTGGTATTGAGCGGTTGCGCCAGCTTTACCAAGGATGAAGTAGCGCCAGTCACCATGCCCTCCATGGCCAGCTACACGAACAAACCCAACGTGTTTGTTGCCTTCGATTTCTACCAGGGCACACCCGGTACCGCCGGCGCAGTAGAAGTACCGCAAGCTCGGGATGCACTCAAGCCTCAACTGCAAAAAGTGCTGACTGACTCAGGGCTGTTTGGCCGAGTGACCCTTGATGAGTTCAAGAAACAGCCAGGCGACTACAGCCTGCACCTCAAGGTGTATAACCATCCGCCGAGCGGTGGCCAAATGGTAATGGCGTTTGTCAGTGGCCTGACCCTGACTATTATTCCTTCGATGGCCACCGATCAGTACAGCATGAGCCTGGACGCGCAGGATTCTCAGGGTAAGGTGCTGAGAACAGTCGGTAACCATGATGCAATCAATACCTGGATAGGTATCTGGTTTGTGCCGATGATGGCCAATACCCCGCAGAAGGCTGTTACCGATACATTTACGCGCCAGGTCAATTCACTGCTCAAGCAGTTGGTGGATAGCCAGAGTCTGAAGTATTCAATGCTGAATGTTAGTGTTCCGCAGGCGTAATGAACTGACCGCCCAAAAAAAGAGCCCATGTGGGCTCTTTTTTTATTTGTGGTTCAGCGCCTGGGTAAACAACGGGTCGCTGTATAAAGCCTTGAGCAAATCACGCACCAGCGGGTTGTAAGCGTTTGCCGCATTGGGGATAGCGACCGCACCCAGAAAGCTGCTGTTCCATTGACTGCTGACCTGCTTGGTGGCGTCATATTCAACTTTCTCGCCGTCAAGCAGGGTGAAGCGCGCGGCGATTGTGCCGGTGCCGGTACCCATTCCAGCGGTCAGTTCATTATGGGTAACCAGCACATTCAGCTGGCGCGGCGATTGTGGGTCGATGAGACCTGCGCGGTCCAGTTCACCCGTCAGGGCATCCTGAATATGTTGCGTGATGCTGCCGCTAGGGGATGTGACAGGATTACCCCGCACCTGCAATGAATCCTGACCTGCCGCGGCGCTGACCTGGGCCTGACGGATCGGTAGAAGGGGAGGCGTCTGCTTGAGCTTCTGGACGTTATCGAAGCTGGGCTCGTAACGCGTCATGGTCACGCCACAGCCTTGCATCAACAGTGCAAGCACCGCAACCAACAGTAGATTTCCTTTCACTGCATTTCCTTGCCTGAGTTATTGGGGGGCGTGATTATCAGGAACCTCAGATTCAAGGGCAATGCTTGATAGCCTGCGGGCCTACATCCTCAGGGCTATAGCCTCTGCCACAAGGCACTCCAGCGCAAATTGCTCGGTATAGGTCATCTGAATCGGCGTAGTCTCGCCCTTGACGGTCCGCTCGCCATCGAGGATGTAGCGAATGCGTTTGTCGGTCACACCGATACGCTTGGCGATCCACGAAGGGGTTTGGCCAATGCGCGAGATCAGTTTGTCGGCATATTCGGTGGAGGGGTTATAGAGTTCTGCGTTGGGTGTCATGGGGTGTCCACATGGAGGTCAGGCGCTAGAGAGGGGGGAAGTATGCAGCACAGTGCGCTGTTCGTCGCCGTGGGGCTGGCAACCGACACGTATTATGCAGCGACTGGCGGATTGCCTTCGCGAGCAAGCTCGCTCCCACAGAGCCGGTCTCCAGAAGCGTGCTTGCTCCCAAAGGATCCTGTCTCCAGCAGCAAACCGCGTAGCGTCATTCAATGCAGGTGGCGGGTGGGGCGATCCTTCGCCCGTCTTCAGTCAGCAACGATCAGAGTTTCACGCCCAGTGTTACGAATGCGCTGCGCGGTGTGCCCACTTGAAGAATCTGCAAGTTGCCCGCCGGGTCGGTGGCTGCGCTGGCGTCGGTGTTGAGCGTGGAGATGTAGCGTTTGTCGAACAGGTTGACCATGTTCAGCGACAGCGTGGTGTCCTTGAGGGCGCCGAGTTTGCCGAAGTCATAGCCGAGGTTGGCGTTCGCCAGCCAGTAGCCGCTGACACTGGAGTCATTGGTGTAGGTGTAATAGCGCTTGCTGATGTAGCTGCCTTGCAAGCCGGCGTTCCAGTGTTCCCAATTCCAGTCCAGGTTGCTTGAATACATCAGTTTCGGTGTATCGACGACGGTCTTGCCTTTTACATGAACGGTGTTGCCGCCGCTGGCGTAGTCATCGTCGTAAGTGCTGTGGTTATAGGACATGGAGTTGGACCAGCGCCAGTTCTCATTGGGCGTCAGGCCGAACGACAGTTCCAGGCCTCGACTGGTGACCGAACCGACGTTGGCGACGCCGTTCTGGCAGATGACGATGCCCGTGCAATTGGTGATGGCGACCAGGCGGTTATCGAATTTGGTGTTGTAGATCGCCGCCGAGGCCGAATACAGCCTGGTGCTGCGGCGCACGCCCAGTTCCACGGTTTTCGAGGTTTCCGGCTTCAGGTCCTTGAAGCCGTTCTGCGCATCGACGGCGCTCTGCGTCGTGAAGAACGGGCTGTAACCGCCACTCGGGAATGCGGCCATGTTTTCCGAGTAAGAGGTGAAGACTTCGTCGTCCTCGTCGAGTTTGTAGGTCGCACCTGCTTGCGGCAGAAACCTGTCCCGCGCTTGCAGCGAACCACTGGCATAACCGCCACCTTTGCCCTCGGCTGTCGAGGTGGTCACGGTATTTTTCGCGCCGAACTCAAGTTTGAGGCGGTCATCGAGCAATGTGTAGGTGTCGCGCAGGTAGAACTGCCGGGTCAGGTCGTTGTAACTCTGGTCCAGAACGGTGGCCGCCAAGGGCAGGCCATCGGTTTTGACGATGTGGTTCTGCGGCGTCGCATTGGTGGTATCGAACAGGTAGCGCGAGATATCGTTCTTGTTGGACTGAATCCAGAACCCGCCCTGAATTTCATGCTGGCCCAGGTAGTAGGTCAGCGAACTCTGGAAACCGGTTCGATCGATGCCGTATTTTGTGCTGCGAATCGAATTGCTCGGCACTGTCGTCGAGCCGCTGGTGTAGACGAACGGGTAATACGAGTTGCCGCGGCCCGAGTCATGGTGGTGATAGACGGTGGCGTCCAGGACCAGATCATCGGTCAGCGAGAAGTTGCCGTTGAGGATGTCCAGTTCGTCGTCGCGCAGGCTGCTGGCGTTGTAGGTCGCATCGTTTGCGCTGGTTACCCCGCCGCTGTAAATGCCGTTGGCCGCATTGACCGCGCGGGTCCAGTCCGGGGTGTAGTAGCTCCAGTTGTAGCCCAAGCGCTGGATGATGCTCTTCGACAGGTTCGGCAGGTTGGCTTCGTCATGGGACGAGGTGCTGTGGAAGAAGCTCACCCGGTTGTCGCCGAAGTTGTAGTTGACCTTGGCGTTCAGCGCGTCGGACTTTTGCGGGTTGTCGTGGCCTTTCCAGGCGTCGGCGTCGTACTTTTCGCCCGACACGTACGCTGAAAGTCCGTTGTATTCGCCGGTGTCGACGCGCATGAAGGTGCGCGAAGTGTCGTAGCTGCCCAGGGTTTGCGACAGGCGCGCACCGAATTCTTTATCGGGGTTGGAAGTGGTGAACTGGATGGTGCCGCCCAGGTCACTGTTGGATGCCGTGCCCAGTGAGCCGATGCCGGGTGCCACTTCGCTGGAGGCGATGTTTTCCGCGATGATCGCGCGGGTAATGCTCAGGCCGTTGAAGTTGCCAAAGCTCATGTTGCCGAGGGTGACGCCGTCCAGCGTGTAACCCAGGTGGTGCATATCGAAGCCGCGCAGGCTGATGCGCTGGCTGCCTTCCTCACGGCCCAGCGGGTCGCCGGACTGGAAGTTGACCCCAGGCAGGCGTTGCAGAACCTTCATCGGGCTGGTGCCTGCCGAATAAGCTTTCACATCCTTTTGCGTCACGCGCTGCACCTGGCGGGTCTCGCCCTGACCAATCACTGACACCGTGCCCAGCGTCATGGCGGCGCTGTCGTCGCTGGCGGGCGCTTTTACCGAGGTGGGCACGTCGTCATCGGCCTGAATGAACGGGCTGATCAGGCACAGTGAGTTCAATGAAACCAGTAGCGCAAGGCGCGTTACCGGGAATCGAGGTGCACGCGGTATCGATCGATTGTTCATGGAAAGGTTTTCCTGGAGGCGTCAGGGCGCCGCGCTTGCGGCGGGTCATGTGGTGAACGACAGGTCTTTGTTTCAGGGGCTTTCGGTAATCACCGACAGGCGACTGATGCCGGCTTTCTGCACATCGGCCAGCACCTGGGCCACGCGGCCGTAACCCGTCGCCTGATCGGCGCGCAGGCTGACGGCGACGTCCGGGTCTTTGCTGTGCAGGGTTTGCAGCGCCTCCGGAAGTTGCTCCAGCGCTACAGCTTCGCTGTCGATGAACACGCCGCCGCTGGCATCGACACTCACCACCACCGGGTCGGCCTGATCCAGTGAGGTGGTGGCGACGGTCTGCGGCAGGTCCAGCGGTATGGCGTTATTGAGCAGCGGTGCGGTGACGATGAAGGTCACCAGCAGTACCAGCATCACATCCACCAACGGCGTGATGTTGATGTCGCTGATTGCATCGTCATCATTGGACGTGGAGAAGGACATGTCAGCTCACTCCTTTCAGGCTCGGGGCCGTCTTGTCGCGATGGTCGGGTTGCAGCCGGAAGGCGTTGCGTTGCGAGAGGTTGAGGAAATCCACGGCGAACTCCTCAAGGTCCGCGATCACCAGCTTCAGACGCCGCCCGAAAAAGTTGTAGGCCAGCACCGCAGGCACCGCGACGGCGATGCCGACGCCGGTCGCCACCAGCGCTTCGCCAATGGGGCCGGCGACCACCGCAATGCTCGCCGACTTGGCCTGGCTGATCGCGCTGAGCGCATGGATGATGCCGAACACCGTACCGAACAGGCCGATGAAGGGCGCGGTGCTGCCGATCGATGCCAGCAGGATCATGCCGCTTTCCAGGCGACGACGTTCCTTGTGGATCTGTTGACGCAGGCTGCGCTCGAGCAAGTCCTGGCGGTTCCAGCTGTGGCCCAGGTCCGGTGAGTCGTGGGGCGCGGCGAGGGCCTGCGCGCCGGCATCGGTCAGGCGCGCCAGGCTGCCTTCACTGTGCGGCAGGTGCAGCGCATTTTTCAGGTCGCGGGCGGCCCAGAACTGCGTGGCGTAGCGTCGGTTCTGCCGGGTCAGTCGCCAGTGCTGGAAGGTTTTGCCGAGCAGTAGTGCCCAGGTCACCAGCGAGAAAATCACCAGCAGGGCCATTGAGGATTGGGTAATGAGTACGGAGTAAGCGGTGTTCATGACGTGAGCCTCAGGGTGCGAGTTTGAAGGCTATGGGGACGTTGACCCAGCCTTCTACCGGGGTGTCGCCGCGTTTGGCGGGAATAAAGGTCCATTGCCGGACGGCGACCTGCGCGGCTTCATCCAGCGCCGGGACGCCGCTGCTTTGCAGCACTTGCACCTGGTCGGTACGTCCGTTGGGCAGCACATGCACACGCAGCATCGTCGTGCCTTCCTGATGGCGGCGCGCGGCGGCGGGTGGGTAGACCGGCGGCGGATTGTTCAGGTAACCGGCCCGGCCTATGGGCGCGGTGGTGGTCTGTGGCGCCGCTGGCGCAGGTCTTGGCGCTGGCGCTGCAGCAGGCGCCGGTGTGGGCGCCGCGACGGAAGGCGCCGGCGCAACAGGTTTGGCGACAGGTTTGCTCGGCGCGGTTCTGGGCTGCGCCTTGGGCTTGGGTAGCTCGTCAGGTTTGGGCTCAGGCGGCGCGGGCTTGGGAGCTGGCGCAGGCGGCTCCGCTGCTGGCTGAGGCGTTGGCTCGGGCGGCGTCGGCTGGGCTACCGGAGGCGCAACGGGCGGCGGTACCCACTGCACGGTGATCGGCATCGGCGGGGTCGGCTCGGGCGCTTGCGGGTGATCGGCCATCAGCCACGCTGCCAGCGCGGCATGCAACCCGATCGCCAGTGCAATCGCCAATGCGCCGTGCGGCCATGTGCGTGGCGTGTTGTCGCTGTGCTGGACGACAAGTGACGATGGGGCAACGTTGCAGTTACCCACAGGCTGATCTGGCCAGTGGCGTAGCTGACGCGGCGGTAATCGGCGGGACAGTATCAGCGTTGACATGAGTTCAGCTCACTCGTGAAAGAATACGAGCCCGTCGTGTTGGCGAAAGGCTCGTTTCAACTGGAGCTGATATTAATACTCGTTGTGTGTATTAATTATGACCGCCGCTGTTTGATCCTGGTTTCTGTGGTTAAACGTGAACCGGCTTGCCGCGCAATTGTTCGTAAATTTCATTAGGCGAGGCATCGGCTGCAATGCTATCTGTCCAGACTTGTCAGGTTCGGACTTATACGAAAACGTATCGCCGCGCAGGCTGGGCAACAGGGCGTCACCCTCTTGATCCGCGGTTCACACCTTGGACAGAAACGGGAGAATTCGATGAAATTGCTACGTTACGGTGAGAAGGGTCTGGAGAAGCCAGGCGTGCTTGATGCTGCCAACCAGATCCGTGACCTGTCCGCACACGTCAAGGATATCGCTGGCGATGTGCTGAGCCCTGCAGGTCTTGCAAGCCTCGCTGCGCTGAATCCCGAGAGCCTGCCTCTGGTTCCGGGCCAGCCACGCATCGGGCCGTGTGTCGGGCAGGTCGGCAAGTTCATCTGCATAGGCTTGAACTACGCCGACCACGCAGCCGAGTCGCAGATGGAAGTGCCGAAGGAGCCGATCATCTTCAACAAGTGGACCAGCGCAATTTGCGGCCCCAATGATGATGTCCAGATCCCCCGTGGTTCGCTCAAGACTGACTGGGAGGTCGAGCTGGGCGTGATCATCGGCAAGGGCGGGCGCTACATCGACGAAGCCGATGCCATGGAGCATGTGGCCGGGTATTGCGTGATCAACGATGTGTCCGAGCGCGAATGGCAGCTCGAGCGCGGCGGGACCTGGGACAAGGGTAAAGGCTTCGATACCTTCGGCCCGCTCGGTCCGTGGCTGGTGACCCGCGATGAAGTTGCCGACCCTCACTCGCTCGACCTGTGGCTGGAAGTGGATGGCCATCGTTATCAGAATGGCAATACGCGCACGTTGATTTTCAGCGTGCCGCAACTGATCGCCTACCTGAGCCGGTGCATGAGCCTGCAACCAGGCGATGTCATCTCGACGGGGACGCCACCGGGTGTGGGGCAGGGCGTGAAGCCACAACCTGTCTTCCTGCGTGCGGGGCAACGCATACGTCTGGGGATCGCGGGGCTGGGCGAGCAGAATCAATTGACCGTACAGGCCGACTGATCCGCTCCCGACAGGGAGTCGGCAATCGGCTCCCTGTCACACAAACGATCAGCCCTGCACAAACGTCAGCAGGTCTTTGTTGAGCGTCTCTGCATGGGTCACTGCAAACCCGTGCGGTGCGCCTGGGTAGACCTTCAGTTCGGCACCCTTGATCATCGCTGCAGCACGCTTGCCCGAGGCTTCGAACGGCACCACCTGATCGTCGTCACCATGAATCACCAGGGTCGGCACATCGATTTTTGCCATGTCCGGGCGGAAGTCGGTTGCGGAGAACGCTGTTACGCAATCCAGCGTGCCCTTGAGTGAAGCGAGCAGCGCAATGTTCAGTGTCTGCGTCTGTACGCCTTCGGAGACTTTCTGGCCGTGGTTGATGCCGTAGAACGTGCTGGCAAAGTCGCTGATGAATTGAGCACGGTCCTTGAGCAGGCCTGCCGTGATGCCATCGAATACCGACTGATCGACGCCTTCCGGGTTGTCACCGGTCTTGAGGAAAAACGGCGTAACCGAGCCCAGCAACGCCAGTTTGGCCACCCGCTCGCTGCCATATTTGGCGATGTAGCGGGTGACGTCGCCGCCGCCCATGGAGAAGCCCACCAGCGTCACCTCGCGCAGATCGAGGTGTTCGATCAGTTCGGCGATGTCGTCAGCGAAGGTGTCATAGTCATAGCCGGTCCACGGCTGATCGGAACGACCGAACCCGCGGCGGTCGAAGGCGATGGTGCGATAGCCCCGGCTGCTCAGGTATTGCATCTGGTATTCCCACATGTCCGCATCCAGCGGCCAGCCGTGGCTGAACAGGACCGGTTTGCCCGTGCCCCAATCCTTGTAATAGATCTCGGTGCCATCTTTGGTGTTGAACGTGCTCATGCAGATTCCTCTCGATGTCGGGTTGTCGATGTCGGGTTTACAGGGCGAACGCCGTGGTGCGCAAACGGCTGTACACCTTCGGCAGCCCCCGATAAGTCCGGCAGTGAGCGTTTTGCATAGTTCAGTCGAGAAGACTGAGCGTACTGCCCTGGCGCGATTTTTCTGAAACATTGACTCATCGTATTTCCCTGCCGAAACCGAACTTGTCGCGCATACGGGAATCAGTTCATTGGGGTCGAGGCTTGCCTTGCCCTGTCCATGGTTTGACTTGCCCATTGAAGGAGAGAACTGCGTGGCGTCTCAGCTGAAAATCTTGATCCTTTCGGGTCTGCTGCTATTCGCAGGCAGTTTCAATCTCCAGGCGGCCGATGTACCTGCATTACCGATGGGCGCGGCGGTGCCGGCAGACGACAAGGCGGCTGAAAAGGCTGACCCCAAAGCCGACTCCAAGGCTGCTGACAAACCCGCTGCGAAAGCGGACGACAAGGCAGCGGACAAGGACCAGACGGATGCGAAACCGGCCGATGGCGCAGAGCCTGCGGCCGAGGCTCCCGAGCTGCTGGTGCAGGGCGGATTGCTCGGCGCCATCAGTACCAGCATCGATGACGTCCAGGAAAAGCTCAATCTGGACGACAACCTGTTCGACGTCTGGCAACTGCGCGCCGACCGCGCCGCCGATGAGCTCGAAAAGCTGGTCAACAAACGCACTACACGTTCTCCATGGAGTGTCGCCGGGGACTTCCTCGCCCTGTCTTTTGTATGGATCGCATCGTTTGCGATTCTGACCACGCTGGGTCGTTTTCTGGCAGTACGCTTGTGCCGTACACCGTTCATGCGGGTGCGCGCGCGCAGTCAGGCGCTGCTCAAGTACGTGTTGCCGTTTACCCTGCCAGCCATCGTCTGCCTGCCGTTGACCCTTTACGTCAGCCACTTCATGCCGTCTTCGGTAGGCCGTGCGCTGGCGCTGTGTTTCGCGTATGCAACCAGCAGCGGCATCGTTTCGACCTCGGTGTTGCTCTGCGTGATCGTGATGTTCAACTTCGGGCACAAGCGTGCCGCCGTGCACATGATTCGCCGCTACGCGCCAAGGCCACTGTTCGTGGTCGGCTTTCTGGCGGCGCTGAGCGATGCGTTGACCAGTCCGCAGATCGCCCGTCAGCTCGGCAGTAACGTCACCACCAGTGTTGCGGTGTTTACCGGGCTGTTCGCCTCGGTAGTGTTTTGCATGCTGATCATCAAGGTGCGTCGTCCGGTGGCCCACCTGATCCGTAACCGCTCATTGAGCAGTCGCCTGCAACGGCCCGCGCTGCAACAGTCGTTGAAGATATTCTCCAAGCTGTGGCACCTGCCGATCCTGCTGATGATTCTGGTCTCGGCGATCAACCTCATCGGCGCCGGTGAAGACAGTCAGGAAGCGCTGCGTTGCGCGTTGTTCACCACTATTCTGCTGATTGCCACGGTGTTCCTCAGCACCGTGTTCCAGCACCTGTTCAAACCGACGGAAACCCTCGGGCGCGGCGGGCACGTGTATAAGGCGCGCCTGTTGAGCCTGGTGTACGCGGTGTTGCGTATCGCACTGGCCATCGGCTTCATCGAGATACTCGGCCGCATCTGGGGCTTCTCGATGTTCGAGTTTGCCCAGCGCAACACCCTTGGCCGGGTGATCAGTGATTCGTTGAGCAGTATCGGTCTGATCTTCGTCGTCACCTGGCTGTTGTGGGTGGTACTCGACACCGCCATTCAGGAAGCCCTCAAACCGCCGGTCAATCATCGCAGCGGTCGTCAGCCGAGCACTCGGATCAAAACCATTCTGCCGCTGTTGCGCAATGCGGTGAAAATCATTCTGGTGGTGATCTGTGCGATCACCACCATGGCCAATCTGGGCATCAACGTGGCACCACTGCTGGCGGGTGCCGGGGTGGTCGGTCTGGCCATCGGTTTCGGTTCGCAGCAACTGGTGCAGGACGTGATCACCGGCCTGTTCATCATCATCGAGGACACCTTTTCGGTGGGCGACTGGGTGGTGCTTAGCACGGGCCATTCCGGTACGGTTGAAAGCCTGACCATCCGTACCGTGCGCCTGCGCGACGGCAAGGGCTTCGTCCACTCGGTGCCGTTCGGCCAGATCAAGGCGGTCACCAACCAGTCACGGCAATTCGCTTACGCGTTCTTCTCGGTGCGCTTCACCTACGACTCCGACATTGATGATGCGCTGGCGCTGATTCGCGAAACCGGCCAGTCGATCAGTGAAGACATTCTGCTCAAGCACAACCTTCAGGGGCCGCTGGAAGTGTTCGGCGTCGATAGCATGGACCTCAACGGCATGGTGCTGACCGCGCAGTTTCGTACCTCTTCGGGCGGGCAGTACGCGGTAGGGCGCGCTTTCAACGAGCGTCTCAAGCGGCTTGTGGATAAAAATCCGAATGTGCGTTTCGCGCAGACTTATCCACAGATGGTCATGGGGCCGGGCTTCAACAATCCGCAGGCTGGCGTCGAAGCCGAAGGCCCACCCGCGCCTTCGGATCCTGCTGCGGCGACACCTTCTGCACCTGTACCTGCGCCGCCCGGTCTATCCAAGGGCAACAGCACGCCGGGCCCGGCAGCTCAATAACTCAACCGGCACGCCAGGACGCTGCAACGCTTTGTCGCGGCGTCATCAACCCGCCAGGCTGCGCAACTGTTGGGGGTTGGCAGGCAACGTGTTATGTTTGCAGGCGTTTTTCAATTGTTCGTTTGATTACCTGATACCGAGCCTGCTGACTCTATGCGAATGCGCCTTATGCTGTTGGGCGGCGGGAATGCCCTCGGGCAGGCGCTGATTCGTCTGGGTGCCGAGGAAGACATTGGTTTCCTCGCACCACGTCCACCGCAAGACGGCTGGGACGTGGCGAGCCTTACGCAACTGCTTGATGACACCCGTCCCGATGCCCTGATCAACCTTGCTTACTACTTCGACTGGTTTCAGGCGGAGACCGTGAGTGAAGCGCGCCTGACCCATCAGGAGCGCTCTGTCGAGCGTCTTGCCGAACTCTGTCAGCACCACAACATCACGCTGGTTCAGCCGTCCAGCTATCGTGTGTTCGATGGTTCCCGCGCGACGGCCTACAGCGAAAAAGACGAGCCTGTACCGCTGGGCCTGCGCGGTCAGGCCCTGTGGCGTATCGAGCAGAGCGTCCGCGCGACCTGCCCGCAACATGTACTGGTGCGTTTCGGCTGGCTGCTGGATGACAGCACCGATGGCGTGCTGGGCCGCTTCCTCTCGCGTGCCAAAGAACCCGGAGAACTGCTGCTCGCCGATGATCGTCGCGGCAACCCGACGCCGGTCGATGATGCGGCGCGGGTGATCATTTCGGTCATCAAGCAACTCGACTGCGAAGCGCCGCTATGGGGCACCTACCACTACGCCGGACACGAGGCGACCACGCCGCTGGCGCTGGGGCAGGCAGTGCTCACCGAAGCGCGTCTGCTGCACGCGCTGGCTATCGAATCGCCCACTGCGCAAGCTCATGCCGCGCGTCCCGATGCAGCCGAAGAACCGCAGCACGCGGTATTGGCCTGCAAGAAAATTCTCCACACCTTCGGCATCAAGCCTCGCGCCTGGCGGGCCGGTCTGCCAAACCTGCTGGATCGGTATTATCGACATGTCTGACGCTCCTGTTCTGATCACTGGAGGTGCGGGTTTCATCGGCTCGCACCTGACCGACGCATTGCTTGCCAGCGGGCAGGCCGTGCGTATCCTCGACAACCTCTCGGCAGGCAAGCGCAGCAATTTGCCGCTCGACAATCCGCGGGTCGAGCTGATCGAAGGGGACGTGGCCGATGCCGACCTGGTCAAGCGCGCGGCGCAGGGCTGCAAAGCGGTCGTGCACCTGGCGGCAGTGGCTTCGGTGCAGGCGTCGGTAGACGACCCGGTGCGCACCCACCAGAGCAACTTCATCGGCACGTTGAATGTCTGCGAGGCCATGCGCGAAGCGGGCATCAAGCGCGTGATCTTCGCATCAAGTGCGGCGGTGTATGGCAACAACGGTGAGGGCGAAGCGATCACCGAGGACACCACCAAGGCACCGCTGACCCCTTACGCTTCGGACAAGCTGGCCAGCGAGTATTACCTGGATTTCTACCGTCGCCAGCATGGCCTGGAACCGGTGATCTTTCGCTTCTTCAACATTTTCGGGCCACGCCAGGACCCATCGTCGCCGTACTCCGGCGTGATCAGCATCTTTGCCGAGCGTATCCGCAAAGGCCTGCCGATCAGCGTGTTTGGCGACGGCGAGCAGACGCGGGATTTCTACTATGTCGGGGATCTGCTCAAGCTGCTGCTGCAGGCCTTGTCACGGGAAAGCGCCATCGAAGGTGCGATCAACGTCGGCCTGAACAAGACCACGTCGCTCAACGAACTGCTGGCTGCGCTTGCGCAGGTGGTCGGCAAGCAGCCGGAAGTCACCTACCAGGCGCCGCGCTCGGGCGATATCAAACATTCCCGCGCCAGCAACCAGCGCCTGCTGGAACACTTCACCCTCGACGAGCCAACGCCGCTGGTGCGTGGGCTGGAGTTGCTGATGGGGCAGTGAGTCCTACATCGAATGTAACTGCCCATTCGCGAACAAGTTCGCTCCTACAAAAGCCTGTGAGCACCTGTAGGCGCGAACTTGTTCGCGAAGCCGATATTGCAGACGCAGAAATTACATCGAGTGTAACTACCTATTCGCGAACAAGTTCGCTCCTACAAAAGCCTGTGAGCACCTGTAGGAGCGAACTTGTTCGCGAAGACGATATTGCAGGCGCAGAAATTACATCGAGTGTAACTACCTATTCGCGAACAAGTTCGCTCCTACAAAAGCCTGTGAGCACCTGTAGAAGCGAACTTGTTCGCGAAGACGATATTGCAGGCGCAGAAAGTGCATCGAATGTAACTGCCTATTCGCGAACAAGTTCGCTCCTACAAAAGCCTGTGAGCATCTGTAGGAGCGAACTTGTTCGCGAAGCCGATATTGCAGACGCAGAAATTACATCGAGTGTAACTGCCCATTCGCGAACAAGTTCGCTCCTACAAAAGCCTGTGAGCACCTGTAGGAGCGAACTTGTTCGCGAAGACGATATTGCAGGCGCAGAAATTACATCGAATGTAACTGCCTATTCGCGAACAAGTTCGCTCCTACAAAAGCCTGTGAGCACCTGTAGGAGCGAACTTGTTCGCGAAGCCGATATTGCAGACGCAGAAATTACATCGAGTGTAACTACCTATTCGCGAACAAGTTCGCTCCTACAAAAGCCTGTGAGCACCTGTAGGAGCGAACTTGTTCGCGAAGCCGATATTGCAGGCGCAGAAAGTACATCGAATGTAACTGCCTATTCGCGAACAAGTTCGCTCCTACAAAAGCCTGTGAGCACCTGTAGGAGCGAACTTGTTCGCGAAGACGATATTGCAGGCGCAGAAATTACATCGAGTGTAACTACCTATTCGCGAACAAGTTCGCTCCTGCAAAAGCCTGTGAGCACCTGTAGGAGCGAACTTGTTCGCGAAGCCGATATTGCAGGCGCAGAAAGCATATCGAGTGTAACTACCTATTCGCGAACAAGTTCGCTCCTGCAAAAGCCTGTGAGCACCTGTAGGAGCGAACTTGTTCGCGAAGACGATATTGCAGGCGCAGAAAGTGCATCGAATGTAACTGCCTTCGGACCAGCCCGCTCCTGCAAAAAGCGCGGCATTACTTCGTCATGGAGTTGGTACGAGATCATCAGGTCTACAAAACACAAAGGCACCCGCTGAGGGTGCCTTTGTGTGTGTGGCGCTTGAGACGTTCAGGTCAGAACTTGTAACCCACGCCCACCATGTACACCCACGGGTCGATGTCCACGTCGACCTTGGTCTTGCCGACGGCCAGGGCTGACGGGCCGTCCACGGTTGCTTTGGTGTCGATGTCGACGTACCAGACCGAGGCGTTGAGCAGCACGTTGTCGGTGATCATGTAATCCATGCCCAGCTGTGCGGCCAGGCCGACCGAGTCTTTGAGCTTGAGGTTGCTGAAACCCTGATCCTTGCGGTTGCCGGTCAAATCGGTATCGAAGAACGTGGTGTAGTTGATGCCCACGCCGGCATACGACTGGAACTTCGACGATGGTTCCATCGGGTAGTACTGCAACGACAGCGTCGGCGGCAGTTGTTTGATATCGGCCAGCTTGCCATCCAGGCCAGGCCCGAGGCCTTTGACCGACACGGTATGGCTGAACGGTGTGGCGGCCAGCAGCTCGATACCGACGTGCTGGGTCAGCATGTAGGCGAAGGTCAGGCCCAGCTGGTTTTCGCCGTCGACAGTCGCTTTGGTGCCGGAAACCTTGGCACCGTCGAGGCGCACTTCGCCGCTGTCTTCATTGGGTTGAACGTGCGCGACACCGGCGCGAACGATGAAGTCGCCAGGCTGGTAGGCGTGTGCCGCGACCGGGGCGGTGAGGGCAAGCGCGACAAGGGACGTGCGTAGCAGATGCTTGTGCATGGAGGCTCCAGAGATCAGTCAAAATTTATGGGCGTAATGTTAAAGCGCTGTCGAGCGGCGACTTTGACTCAGCTCAATGAAATCGCTGGGAACCTCGTCATCCTTATGAATCCGGCAACTCGTAGACAAGAATCTTGTCTGCCTGCATCTGATAGCCCGCTTCTGCCAGTTCGCTGGAAGACGACTTGGCCTGCATCGGTCCTTCGATCCAGTACGGCTGATACAGCTCATCGACCTTCACACCCAGCTCGCTCGTGACGTGCACGATCTGGTTCGCCGGTGGCGGCGGCACATGGATGCAGGCGCCGAAATACGGCACCAGCAAAAACTCCGTCACCCGGCCTTCCTCACTGACCTCGAGCGGCACGATGTAGCCCGGTAAACGCACCAGTTTGCCATCCAGTGCCTTGACCACCGGCGCATGCGGCGCCAGTTGGTGGGCCGCAGGCGCTGCCTCCATGGCCAGTGCATCGGACAGCTTGGACATATCGTGGAGCGGAGCCGTTACCGGCTTCACCACAGGTGCATCGGGTGGAATCATGTCATTCCAGGTCAGCTCACGCGGCTCGGCGGCCCAGACTTGAGTGGTAACCGAGAACAGCAGAGTGAGTAGCATGCGCCGCATCATGAAGGTCCTCATAAACGAATCGACAGTCCATCGGCCAGTGACTGCCTGTAGGCTCGCCAGGCTGGCACGGTTCCCATCAACAGCGCGCAGCCGAGAATGGCACCGAGTAATGTCCATTCATATTGGCCAGGTGGCATAGACGACAGGTACAGACCGTAGTTGTCGAGCACGTAGTCGCGGGCCACGAAGATGCCGATATAGAGCAGCGCAAGGCCGCTGATGACACCCGCCAGCGCCAGGGCGAAGGCTTCGAGTATAAGCAGGCTTGCGATATGCCAAGGGCGCGCGCCGACCGAGCGCAGGATGGCCATTTCCCGGCGCCGTTCATTGAGGCTGGTGAGAATCGCGGTCAGCATGCCGATCAGCCCGGTCAGCACCACGAACAGCGAAATCACGAACAGCGCCTTTTCCGCCGTGCCCATCAGGCTCCACAGCTCCTGCAGTGCCACGCCGGGCAGAATCGCCAGCATGGGTTCGCCACGGTATTCGTTGATCTCGCGTTGCAGGCTGAAGGTGGAAATCTTGCTGTTCAAGCCCAGCATGAACGCGGTGATCGCAGTCGGCGTCAGGTCCATATTGCGCGCCTGATCGGCTGAAATGCGCTCGCTGCCGCGTGCCGGGGCGCCGTTGTGCCAGTCGATATGAATGGCTTCCATGCCGCCCAGGCTGATATGCAGCGTGCGGTCCACCGGCGTCCCGGTCGGCTTGAGGATGCCGACCACGGTGAACGGTTTGTCGTCATGCTTGACCAGGCTGATCACCGCTACACCGTGCGCCAGCACCAGCTTGTCGCCCAGCTTGTAATGCAGCGCCTTGGCGACCTCCGAACCCAGCACCACTTCAAAGGGGTCGGTCTTGAACTCGCGTCCTTCGGCCATTTCCAGGTGCTGCTGGCGACCGAACTGGTAATGCTCGAAATACGCCTCATTGGTGCCCATCACCCGATAGCCACGATGGGAGTCGCCCAGCGAAACCGGGATCGCCCACTTGACCTGCTTGCTGTTGGCGAAATGCTCGAAGCTGTCCCAGCGAATGTTGTTGGTGGCATTGCCGATGCGGAACACCGAGTACAGCAACAGGTTGATCGAGCCCGAGCGTGCACCGACGATCAGGTCGGTGCCGCTGATGGTGCTGGCGAAACTGGAACGCGCTTCGGTGCGCACCCGTTCGACGGCCAGTAACAGGCAAACCGACAGCGCAATGGCGAAGGCAGTGAGGAATGCAGTGAAACGGCGGTTGGCCAGGCTGGCCATGGCCAGACGAAACAGATACATCTCAAATCTCCACGGCGACGGCGGCGCGATTCAGGTCGCTCAGCGACAGATTGCGATCAAACAGCGGTGCCAGGCTCTGGTCATGACTGACAAACAGCAGGCTGGCCCCGGCCTCGCGGCACTCGGCGAACAACAGGCGAATGAACGCCTCGCGCGAGTCCGCGTCCAGCGCAGACGTAGGCTCGTCGGCAATCACCAGTTCCGGTTGACCGATCAGCGCGCGGGCGGCAGCGACTCGCTGTTGTTGGCCGATGGACAGCGAGTCGGCGCGGCGTGTCAGCATCGCCGGATCTTCCAGACCCAGGTGGGCGAGCAGGGTGGTGGTCGCTTTCTCGACGCTGCCGTGGCGTTGCCTGGCACGCTCGGCACGCACGCTGGAAAAGTGGCAGGGCAGTTCGATGTTTTCCCGCACCGACAAAAACGGCAGCAGGTTGAACTGCTGGAAGATGTAGCCGGTGTGATCGACGCGAAAGCGATCACGCGCGGCCGAAGAGAGGGCCGACAGGTCCTGATTCAACAGGCGAATGCTGCCGCTGACCGGTTTTTGCACACCGCCCAGCAGGCCCAGTAGCGTGGTTTTACCGCTGCCACTCGGGCCTTTGAGGAACAGGGTTTCACCGCTTTGCAGGCGGAACTCGGGGATGTCCAGCAGTTGCGGGTGGCCGGGCCAGTTGAAGCGCAGGTCCGACAGTTCGATCAGTGCTTGGGTCATGGGCTGACTCACGCTCGGTTGGAAATTAAAAGACCGGGCCAGGCCCGGTCGTTGTGCCGCAGGGTGCGATCAGAATTTCAGCGTCGGGTTGGCTGCGATCACTTCTGCGCCCGACTGGCCGCCTGGCGAAATCAGTTGTACCTGAAGCTTCTTGGTGTCGGGAAAGGTTTTGAAGATTTGCGACAGGTCGAGCTTCTTCAGAATGGCCGGTGCGTCACAGACGAACTTGTAGTGACCGTGGATTTCACTGTGCTCGTGATGCTCGGCATCGCCAGCGTCGGCATGCGCGTCGTGATCGTCATCCTTGTCACCAAACAGCGGGCTTTCCAGCTTCACCGAAGTGGCCGAGCAATTGGCGGCATCGGCAATGCTGAACAACGCGTTGGGCTTGAGCAGCAATTCGCGGGCCTTGGCGACTTTGGCCTTGTCTTCATCCGAGGTCGCAACGTGTTCGAAGCCGACGATGTTCATGGCCGGACTGTCGAATTCGAATTCCAGCGTCTTGCCTTCCAGCACCACATCGAGACGCCCTACGCCATGCTCGTGCGCGCCCAGGCTGCCATGTTCATCGCCATGATCGTGGTCGTGTTCTTCAGCCGCGTGCGCAGCAACGAGTGGCAACAGGGCGAAAGGCAGGGCGAGTAGCAGACGGCGCATAGCGGGCTCCAGAACAATAATCGAGAAAAACTGTTATGTGATCTTATAACAAGTAGCGTTCTGCGTGGACGTGTTTTTATCCAGGCGCCGGGTGACCGGGCTGCAGCAAAGCACCATCGACGAGTTTATCGGGAATACCCCGTGCAGTGCTTATGCCTAAGTAGTCTCACACTTCGCGTTATCAAGTCCTACTCTGGAAGATGAAAATCGCTACACCTGCGCCGGATGCGCAGGAAAGATTTTCATCGCCAGCCGGGACCTGCGCTCGACCTGGGCCGAGCGCGACATCAGGGAAGATACTCATGAACAAGCTCCATTCGAACAGAGAAGTCCTGCGTGCGGTGTACAAGGATATGACACGCATCACCGAATTCGCCGACGCTGACATCGTGCTGCACAAGGCGGATCAAGGCGCTGGCGGTGGCTTGTCCATAGCCGTTGGCAAGGAGGCCGTGCTTTCCCACCAGATCAATCTGATCAGACGCACGCATCAGACCCTGTACATGGATGTCCACGACATCGTCGCCAACGATCACTTCGGCTCGGTGCTGGGCGAGATGCGCGCCAGTTGCGAGGGCCGGAAAATCATCATGCCGTTTTGCGGCCTGTGGCGGTTTCGCGATGGCCGAATTATCGAGTACTGGGAAAACGTCTACGACGTGCGGGCGCTTGGCAATTTCATGAACGGCAAGGAACCGCTCCTCAATCAGTGGCGTTACGGTTGATCATGGGAATGCGCGCCAGCCTGTGGGAGCATGTACGCCTGACTGTCAGCAGGTGCACATCATGTTGCGTATTCGTGGAACCGTAGGCCAGTGGCCGGTGGATTTGACCCTAGAACTGGACGAAGGAGACTGGGCACAACTGGGCGCGCAGCTCAAGGGCGTGGCCCCGGAGGCGCCAGCCGCCGTGGCCGAGAGCACGCCGCTCAACCAGGACGACAGGCTCTGGCAAGTCGCTCAGGAATTGCTGCGCAAGGCCGGGCAGATGAGTGGGCCGGATCTGTTGGGGCAACTGGAAGGGTTGGCGGGCAGTACCGCTGCGGGCAAGCATCTGCTGGTGCGCTTGCGTCACTCGGCGAACGTGAAAGTCGAGAGCGGCGGGGATGCGCCGCTGTACAGCTGGGTCGAAGCGACGTGACCTGACGGCTTTCAATAACAACAGGCACCCGAGCGGTGCCTGTTGCTTTGTACATTAGTACAGCGCGGCAAACAGCTTGCGACGGTACGCCGTGACCAGCGGATGATCGTTGCCCAGCAGGTCGAATACTTGCAGCAGGGTCTTGTGCGGCAGGCCCTCGGCGTAATTGCGATTGCGGATGAACAGCTTGAGCAAGCCCTCGAGCGCCGCTTCGTACTGTTGACGCGACAACTGCTGAATCGCCAGTTGCAGCGCCGCTTCATCGTCCTGCGGGTTTTGCGCAAGACGGCTTTTCAGTTCGGCGGCGTCCGGCAGGGTCGCGGCTTGCGCGAGGAACGTCAGCTGGGCCTTGGCGCCGGCGAGTTCGGCCTTGTGCGCATCACCGGTGACCGCATCCAGCACAGCCTTGGCCTCGCTCAGTTCGCCACGTTCGGCCAGGCAGCGCGCATACAGAATCAGCGCGGCGCCATTGGTGTTGTCTTCGCCCAGCAGCACCTTGAGCTGTGCTTCGGCTTCGGCGAAACGATTTTCCGCAAACAGCGCCTGTGCCTGCTTGAGCGGGTCGGCGGCTGGCGGTGGCGGCATGACCACGTGCTGGTCGAGAATCTTGCGGATTTCCGACTCGGGCTGGGCACCGGCAAAGCCATCTACCGGCTGGCCGTCCTTGAACAGCACCACGGTCGGCAGGCTGCGAATGCCGAAGCGCGCCACGATGTCCTGCTCGATGTCGCAATTGACCTTGGCCAGCAGCAGCTCGCCCTGATAACTCTCGGTAATTTGCTGCAGCAGGGGCATCAAGACCTTGCAGGGCGCACACCACTCGGCCCAGAAATCCACCAGCACCGGCTGGTCGAAGGACTTGTCGATCACCAGTTGATCGAAGTTCGCGGCGGTTGCGTCGAAGATGTAAGCAGTTTCCTGGCTCATTGCACGTCTCGAAGAATCTGAATGCTGCCAACTATAAAGCCCGCAGGGCAATGCTGAAAGCGGTGTCGTCTATTGGACATGATCGTGCCCACACTCATTGCTATTGATGCTGGCCGAAGGCCGTGGGAGCGAACCGGGCGACGCTTCGCTTGTTCGCGAAAGGGGTGGAAAGCTCTCTGGAAATTTATCGTTTGAACGACCGTCTTCGCGAACAAGTTCGCTCCTACAAAAGCCGTTTAGCTGAGCAATCCCGGACTGTTATTTAGCGCTCACCGCGCCGCGTGATAGAGGCTCACGTCGCGAAACTCGTGCGGTTCGGCCAGGTCCGGCAGGGTGTGGGCATGCAGCATCGTCAGACGCTGGTAGGCAGCGTGTTTGAAGTCGCGCACGCGGGAATCCGCCACCAGTGCCTCGCGGCCCCGGGAGAGAAACTGATCAAGCAACGGCAGGTTGGCGCGGTCGTAGAGCACGTCGGCGACCAGAATCAGATCGAAGCGGTCCGCCTCGGCAAAGAAATCCGTCGAGTAACGCAATGACACCTGATTGAGTTCGGCATTGGCCCGGCAGGCAGCGAGCGCCAGTGGATCGAGATCACAGGCCACCACCTCAAGCGCCCCGGCCCTGAGCGCGGCAATGCCCGCTACACCCGAGCCCGCACCGAAGTCCAGTACCCGCTTGCCGGCCACCCAGTGCGGGTTTTCAGCCAGAAAACGCGCCAGGGCCAGGCCGCTCGCCCAGCAGAAGCTCCAGTACGGTGGTTCTTCCAGAATGCGCCGCGTTTCCTCCGGGCTGAAGGCGCGGTCCATGTTGACATCGTCGATCAGCCACAGCTTCAGCTCGGTGCCCGGCAGCGCAGTGACTACCAACCGGGCGTCGCCAAGCAGTTCGCTCAGCGCATGTTGCAGATGCTGCGGAGCGATCATGGCGCCTTGACGAACTGCAACTGCCCCAGGGCCTGAGTCACCGGCTGATCGATACGCATTGATGGCAGGTGCAGGATCAATTGCCCGGACTTGCTGGCGCGGCCACGCAACTCGACACGTCCGCCGACCGGAAAGGCTTCCGGGTTGAAGCGCAGCTGGAACGGCAATGATTGACCGTTGCCCTTGAGCAGGGTGTTGGTCAGCAGCTTCTGTGGACGCCCGCGCTCGTCGATGACCAGCATTGCCAGCTCGACCTCGGCGCCGGCCGGCACGCCCAGCAATTGCCCGCTGAGTTCACGTTGGTACGGTTGCAGTGGCCCCGGCCCGGCGGGCAGCTTGATCGAAGGTGCGACCGGTGGCGGCGCAGCCGGTTTCGGCGCGTCATTACTGCTGCACGCGGCCAGCAAGCCGATGAAGCAGAGTAGAAAAGCGGGGCGTAACGTCATCAAAAGCTCCACAAGACAAAATTCGAAAGGCTGGGGGACGCCAAGCGTGCAGTATTACCGAGCCCGGACAATTTCACACCGCTTTAATGTGCGTCTATATACCGTAAACCCTCAGCCTTGTCTTGCCAGCAGGATGCGCTAACATGGCGCTCCTCATTCTTTTGTTGCCAGCCACCATGCACTGTCCCTTCTGCGGTGCCAATGACACCAAAGTCATCGACTCCCGCCTCGTCGCCGAAGGCGAGCAAGTACGCCGCCGACGCGAGTGCCTGGCCTGCGGCGAGCGCTTCACCACGTTCGAAACGGCCGAGCTGGTCTTGCCGCGTCTGATCAAGCAGGACGGCAGCCGCCAGCCTTTCGATGAAGAAAAACTGCGCGCCGGTATGCAGCGGGCGCTCGAAAAGCGTCCGGTGAGTGTCGAGCGCCTGGAAGCGGCCCTGGTTCACATCAAACACAAGCTGCGCGCAACCGGCGAACGCGAAGTCAAATCGCTGGTGGTGGGTGAGCTGGTGATGACCGAGCTGCAGAAGCTCGACGAAGTGGCCTATATCCGCTTCGCTTCGGTGTACCGCCGCTTTCAGGACCTCAACGAATTCCGTGAAGAAATCGATCGTCTGGCCCGCGAGCCGGGCAAGGAATAAATGCATTGCTGACTGAACAGGCGGCTCTCGACGTTCATTACATGGCGCGAGCACTCGAGCTGGCGCGCAAGGGGCTGTACTCCACGCATCCCAACCCGCGAGTCGGCTGCGTGATCGTGCGTGAAGGCCGGATCGTTGGCGAAGGCTGGCATGCGCGCGCCGGTGAGCCGCATGCCGAAGTGCATGCCTTGCGCCAGGCCGGCGAGCTGGCCAGAGGCGCGACCGCCTACGTCACCCTCGAGCCGTGCAGTCACCAGGGGCGCACACCGCCCTGTGCCGATGCACTGATCGAAGCCGGGCTGACGCGGGTTGTCGCAGCGATGCAGGACCCCAACCCCGACGTTTCCGGTCGCGGCCTGTTGCGCCTCATGAATGCCGGCATCGGCGTTCAGTGTGGTGTGCTGGAAAGCGAAGCGCGAGCGCTGAACAAAGGCTTTCTCAAGCGCATGGAGACCGGCCTGCCGTATGTGCGGGTCAAAATGGCCATGAGCCTGGATGGCCGAACGGCGATGGCCGGCGGGGAAAGCCAGTGGATCACCGGCCCCGAGGCGCGCTCTGCCGTACAGCGCCTGCGCGCCCAGTCGAGCGTGGTGCTCAGCGGTGCCGACACGGTGCTGGCCGACAAGGCTCGTCTCACCGTACGCCCTGATGAACTGGGGCTCGATGCCGAATTGACCGCGCTGGCCGCGGCACGCGCGCCGTTGCGCGTGTTGATCGACGGCCGTTTGCGTGTGCCGCTCGATGCACCGTTCTTCCAGGCAGGCAGTGCGCTGGTCGTGACCTGCGCTGCTGCGTCGGCGCGAGGCCGCTATCAGGAGGAGGGCCACGAAATGCTCGCGCTGGCCGACAGCGCCGGTCATGTGGACCTGCGCAGGTTGATGGGCGAACTCGCAGCGCGGGGCGTCAATGAAGTGCTGGTCGAGGCCGGTCCGCGACTGGCGGGGGCTTTTGCGCGGCTCGGGCTGGTCGACGAGTTTCAGCTCTTCATTGCCGGCAAGTTCCTCGGCTCATCGGCCCGTCCGCTGCTCGATCTGCCACTGGCGCAGATGAGCGAGGCACTGGAACTGAACATTGTGGAAATGCGTGCTGTCGGTAATGACTGGCGAGTCATCGCTCTCCCTGTGCGCACACCCGGCGTATAATTCCCGGCTTTCGCCTTGCGCGCAGCCCTTGTTCTCCCGGAGGACCCATGTTTACCGGCATTATCGAATCCATTGGCAGCATCCGCGCCCTGACTCCCAAAGGCGGCGACGTCCGCGTTTACGTGGAAACCGGCAAGCTTGACCTGACCGACGTCAAACTCGGCGACAGCATTGCCGTGAATGGCGTATGCCTGACCGCCGTCGAATTGCCCGGTGATGGCTTCTGGGCTGACGTCAGCCGGGAGACCCTGACCGTCACCGCCTTTGTCGACCTGAAGAGCGGCAGCCGGGTCAACCTGGAAAAGGCCCTGACCCCGACCACGCGTCTGGGCGGCCATCTGGTCAGCGGCCATGTCGACGGCGTCGGCGAAATCGTTGCCCGCGCGGATAACGCCCGTGCCATTCAGTTCACGGTGCGTGCGCCACGTGAACTGGCCAAATACATCGCCCACAAAGGCTCGATCACGGTCGACGGCACCAGCCTGACCGTCAATTCGGTCAACGGCGCGGAGTTTGAACTGACCATCGTGCCTCATACCTGGAGCGAAACGATCATGGCCGACTACCAGCCCGGCCGTAAGGTCAACCTGGAAGTCGATCTGCTGGCGCGTTATCTGGAGCGCCTGCTGCTGGGTGACAAGGCCGCCGAGCCGGGCCACGGCACGATCACCGAAAGCTTCCTGGCCGAGAACGGCTACCTCAAATCCTGAATTGATTGAAGGGGGTGCCGCGTGGCGCTCAACAGTATCGAAGAACTGGTCGAAGACATTCGCCAGGGCAAGATGGTCATCCTCATGGATGACGAAGACCGCGAAAACGAAGGCGACCTGATTATGGCCGCCGAATGCGTGAAGCCCGAGCACATCAACTTCATGGCGCGTTTCGCCCGTGGTCTGATCTGCATGCCGATGACTCGCGAGCGCTGCGAAACCCTCAAGCTGCCGCTGATGGCAGCGCGCAACGGCTCGG
The DNA here is from genome assembly GCF_020312125.1 of Pseudomonas sp. P135. Lineage (NCBI taxonomy): Bacteria > Pseudomonadati > Pseudomonadota > Gammaproteobacteria > Pseudomonadales > Pseudomonadaceae > Pseudomonas > Pseudomonas sp. P135. The sequence continues at coordinate 222,064 of NZ_JAGPYR010000007.1, read as the reverse complement.
GTTTCGGCACCAAGTTCACCGTTTCCATCGAAGCCGCCGAAGGCGTGACCACCGGCATCTCGGCAGCCGACCGTGCACGCACGGTGCAGGCCGCCGCTGCCAAGGACGCCAAGGCCGAAGACATCGTCAGCCCTGGGCATATCTTCCCGCTCATGGCTCAGGCGGGCGGCACCCTGGCGCGCGCCGGTCATACCGAAGCGGCCTGCGACCTGGCGCGCATGGCCGGTTTCGAGCCGACGGGCCTGATCTGCGAAGTCATGAACGACGACGGCACCATGTCGCGTCGCGCCGAACTCGAAGCATTTGCCCTGCAACATGACATCAAGATCGGCACCATCGCCGACCTGATTCACTACCGGATGATCCACGAACGTACCGTTCAGCGGATTGCCGAGCAGCCGATGGACAGCGAACTGGGCAGTTTCAACCTGGTGACCTACCGCGATTCGGTCGAGGGCGACGTGCATCTGGCGCTGACCCTGGGCACCATCTGTGCCGAAGAGCCCACGCTGGTTCGCGTGCATAACATGGACCCGCTGCGTGACCTGTTGATGGTCAACCAGCCCGGCCGCTGGAGCCTGCGCGCCGCCATGCGCGCGGTTAACGAGGCGGGCAGCGGTGTGGTGCTGCTGCTCGGTCACCCGCTGGATGGCGATGTCTTGCTGGCTCATATTCGCGAAACCGCCGGTCAGCAACCGATCAAGACGCCGACTACGTACAGCACGGTCGGTGCCGGTTCGCAGATCCTTCGTGACCTTGGCGTGCGCAAAATGCGCCTGATGAGTTCGCCGATGAAGTTCAATGCGATATCCGGTTTCGATCTGGAAGTTGTAGAATACGTGCCCTCCGAATAAATACTGGCAGGTCGGGGCGTGTGAAAGATGGTTTTTCGCAGGTTTTGGCCTGACAGGCATGATTCGTGGCCTAATATCCCTCAAAGTCCGCCCCAAGGCGGGCTTGCTCTTTAATACGAGACTCACCGAATGACCTTGAAGACCATCGAAGGTACCTTCATCGCCCCCCAAGGCCGCTATGCCTTGGTAGTTGGCCGTTTCAACAGCTTCGTCGTGGAAAGCCTGGTTAGCGGTGCCATTGATGCGCTGGTACGCCATGGTGTGAGTGAAAGCGACATCACCATCATCCGTGCGCCGGGTGCGTTCGAGATTCCACTGGTTGTGCAGAAAGTTGCCCAGCGCAGCGAGTTCGCGGCCATCGTCGCACTGGGTGCAGTGATCCGTGGCGGTACTCCGCACTTCGAATACGTGGCAGGCGAGTGCGTCAAGGGCTTGTCCCAGGTGTCCATGGAGTTCGGCGTGCCGGTCGCTTTCGGCGTATTGACTGTCGATTCCATCGAGCAGGCCATCGAGCGCTCCGGCACCAAGGCCGGCAACAAGGGCGCTGAAGCTGCCCTGTCCGCCATCGAAATGGTCAGCCTGCTGTCGCAGCTGGAGGCCAAGTGATTTCCGACGATACCGACCAGTTCAACCCGCGCGACGCCAAATCGCCGGAAATCGCCAAGGGCAAGAGCGCCAAACGTCGCGAAGCGCGTCAGATGGCAACTCAGGCCCTGTACCAACGGCACATGGCTGGCCACGCGCTGAACGAAATCGAAGCCCAGTTCCGTGTCGATAATGACTTCAGTAACGTTGACGGCACCTACTTCCGTGAGTTGTTACACGGCGTGGCAACCAACCAGACCGAGATCGACACCGCTCTGAAGCCTTGCCTTGACCTGACCATCGAAGAACTCGATCCGATTGAGCTGGCGATATTGCGCCTGTCCACCTTCGAACTGCTCAAGCGCATCGACGTGCCTTATCGCGTGGTGATCAACGAAGGCATCGAGCTGGCGAAAGTCTACGGCTCCACTGACGGCCACAAGTTCGTCAATGGCGTGCTGGACAAGCTGGCGCCGCGCCTGCGTGAAGTCGAAGTGAAGGCCCACAAGCGCTGATTCGCGCCTGACCTTCATGGGAGAGTTCGAGCTGATCCGCAATTACTTCGCCGCCGCGCCCTGTGCGCAGGCGGGCGAGGAAGTTGCCCTGGGGATCGGCGATGACTGCGCGCTGCTGGCGTTGACGCCCGGCGAGCAGTTGGCGATCTCGACCGACACCCTGGTTGCCGGGGTGCATTTTCCTGATGTCTGCGACCCCTTTCTGCTTGGCCAGCGTGCGCTGGCAGTGTCTGCCAGTGACCTGGCGGCCATGGGCGCCAGGCCTGTCGCGTTCACCCTTGCCCTGACCCTGCCGCAGGTCGATGCCGACTGGCTGGAGACCTTCGCTAGCGGCCTGAACCAGATGGCGCAGGGTTGTTCGCTGCGTCTGATCGGTGGTGATACCACGCGCGGTCCCTTGAGCCTGACCCTGACAGTGTTCGGCGCTGTGCCGGCCGGATCAGCCCTGACCCGCGCGGGTGCCCAGGCGGGTGACCTGCTGTGTGTCGGCGGTACGCTGGGTGATGGCGCAGGTGCGTTACCGCTGGTATTGAAGCAGCGCAGCGCCGAACCCTCGATCGCCGAAGCATTGCTGGCCCGCTACTGGTCGCCGCAACCGCAACTGGCGCTGGGCCAGGCCTTGCGCGGCAGGGCGACGTCGGCGCTGGACATCTCCGACGGGCTGCTGGCCGACTGCGGACACATCGCCCGTGCGTCGGGTGTGCGTCTGGTTGTCGAGCGGGACCGCCTGCCGATGTCCGACCCATTGCTGGCCTTGTTCGATCTGCCCTCAGCCCGACAGGCCGCGCTGAGCGGTGGTGATGATTACATCCTGGCCTTCACCCTGCCTTCCGAACACTTGTCGGCGTTGCTGAAAGAAGGCTGGCCGGTGCACGTCATTGGCCGGGTAGAGCAGGGGCAAGGCGTCGTGCTTGTCGACGACACCGGGCAAGACGTCACACCCGACACGCGTGGCTACCAGCATTTTGGCGGTGAGCAGTGAGCGGATGAGCACTTCTATCTATCGAACTTTATGATCTAAATGCCCGAGAATTCACCCTGAGCGTCTGCAGGAACCTGCTGTTACAATGCAAATCTTGCGAATTTCCAGTCTTCATACTGATCAGGAGCACACGGTGCCCGTCGTCTTTGTCGCCGCTTCCAAACTGCCCACTCCCTTTGCAGAGTTTGCCATGCACGGCTTTATCGAGTCGGCAACCGGCCGTGAACATGTCGTCCTGAGTCTGGGCGATGTGGCGGACGGTGAGCCGGTTCTGGGTCGCGTACATTCCGAATGCCTGACCGGCGACGCCCTGTTCAGTCAGCGTTGCGATTGCGGCTCTCAACTGGAGGCTGCCCTGCGCGCCATCGCCACCGAAGGGCGGGGCGTACTGTTGTATTTGCGCCAGGAAGGGCGCGGTATTGGTCTGATGAACAAGATCCGCGCCTACGAGCTGCAGGATGGCGGTGCCGATACGGTTGAAGCCAACGAGCGTCTGGGCTTTGCTGCCGATCAGCGTGACTACGCGATCTGCCTGCCGATGCTTCAGCATCTGGGCGTGCAGTCGCTACGGCTTATGACCAACAACCCGCGCAAGGTCAAAGCCTTGACCGAGATGGGCATCAGGGTCGCTGAGCGCGTGCCTCTGCACACCGGGCAAAACCCGCACAACCGCCTTTATCTGGCGACCAAGGCGGGCAAGCTGGGGCACATGATGGGTAACGAACATCAAAGCGAGGTCGGTCCCGCGTGACACGCAGCGAGGTTCGTCAAAAGCTGGAGATGCAATGGTGGCGTCAACTGGGCCTGACCCTGGCGCCATTGCTGGTGGTCTGTGTCTTTTTCGGTGCCAGCGAGCCGCTCATTCCGGTGTTGGCGCTCCCGCTGTTCATCGCCGGGATAGGCTCGATGTTCGTCAGCCTGAAACCCTTCGGCGCGTACAAGCGCGCGTTGGCCGTCACCCAGGCTGCACTCGATACCCCCGAGGAGCCGGCAGCATGGCTGAAACTCGCTGCCATCCGCCGCCTGGCCTTTCTGGCCGCCGGGTTGCCTGCCTGGATCGCCGCCATCGCGGTGCTGTTCGGTCTGCATCCGTTGCCGGTCTGCCTGCTGGCGTTTGCCAGCGCAGTGCTGCTCTACCTGTACCGCATTCCTGTGCTTTCACGCTGATCATGCCCAGCTGAAGCGGACACGAGCAGCGCGAAACTCCCTCAGGCTGCCAGCAACCATACTCCCGCTGCCGCAGAAGCTGCACCGGCGATACGCACCAGCGGTGCTGCCGCCTGCGGCAACACGCGAACCACTGCATAACCCAGCGCATGCAAGGCCGCGGTCGCTGCAACGAAACCTGCTGCGTAGGCCCATGGGCTGGACATTTCCGGCAGTTCAAGGCCATGCGCCACGCCGTGGAACAAGGCGAACAGGGCTGTTGCGGCTACCGCCAATGCCAGTGGCGGACGTACTGCCAATGCCACGGCCAGGCCCAGAGCCAGTACCGATGCGGCAATGCCGCTTTCCAGCGCTGGCAGGTTCAGACCTTCAAAGCCCAGCATGCCGCCGATCAGCATGGTGCCGACGAAGGTGCACGGCAGCGCCCAGCGTGCCGAACCTTGTTGCTGCGCAGCCCACAAGCCGACGGCAAGCATTGCCAGCAAATGATCCAGCCCGCCGATCGGGTGGCTGATACCGGCGATCAGGCCGTTATCGCCATGACCGGGGTGAGCCAGCGCCAGAGTCGGGACCAGCAACAGCGCGAGGGCGCCAAGGGCTTTTTTGTAATTCATCGACGGGTTCCTTTTGGTTGTGAATTCAGGCGGCCGCAGTCAGCAGGCCCTGGCGCTCAATGAAGGCAATGATCTGTTCCAGACCCTGACCGGTTTTCTGATTGCTGAACACGAACGGCTTTTCGCCACGCATCCTGCGCGTGTCGCTGTCCATCATCTCCAGTGACGCGCCCACCAAAGGGGCGAGGTCGATCTTGTTGATCACCAGCAGGTCGGACTTGCAGATGCCCGGACCGCCCTTGCGCGGCAGCTTGTCGCCGGCCGACACGTCGATTACGTAGATGGTCAGGTCGGAAAGCTCCGGGCTGAAGGTCGCGGAAAGGTTGTCGCCACCGGACTCGACGATGATCAGGTCCAGGCCTTCGAAGCGGCGATTGAGTTGGTCGACCGCTTCCAGGTTGATCGAAGCATCCTCACGAATGGCGGTATGCGGGCAGCCGCCGGTTTCAACGCCGATGATGCGCTCTGGTGCCAGTGCCTCGTTACGCACCAGAAAATCGGCGTCTTCACGGGTATAGATATCGTTGGTCACGACGGCCAGGTTATAGCGGTCGCGCAATGCCAGGCACAGCGCCAGGGTCAGCGCCGTCTTGCCGGATCCGACCGGGCCACCGATTCCGACACGCAGAGGTTGGCTGTTCATTGAGTTCTCCATAAGGACTGATCAGGACCGGAATAACCGGCTGTATTGACGTTCGTGCGCCATGCTCGCCAGGGACAGACCGAAGGCTGCGCTGCCGGCATGGCAGGGATCTTGTGCGCTGGCACTGACCTGCGCCTGCTGCAATAACGGCAACAGCTCGCTGGTCAGGCGCTGGGCGGCTTGCTGGCCCAGCGGCAGGGTTTTCATCAGCACGGCCAGCTGGTTTTCAAGCCAGCTCCATAGCCAGGCGGCCAGCGCATCCTGCGGGCTGATCTGCCAGGCGCGTGCGGCCAGCGCCCAGCCAAGGGCCAGGTGCGGCTCGGCAGTCTGCTGCAGAAAATGCCGTGCATCACGATCCAGTTCAGGCAGGCCATTGAGCAACTGCTTCAGCGAGTAGCCCATCTGCCGGCTTTCCAGATGCAGCTCGCGAGTCTCGCGGCTGGCGCGATGCTGCTCGCTGACTTGCAGCAACTGGCCCCAGTCACCGGCTGCCGCTGCATCGCAATGAGCCAGCAGCAGCGGGGCCTCGAAACGCGCGAGGTTGAGCAGCAGTTGATCGCCGATCCAGCGGCCCGCAGTCTGCGGGTCCACCACAATGGATTGCTCCACTGCCATTTCCAGCCCTTGCGAATAGCTGTAGCCACCGATAGGCAACTGCGGACTGGCCAGGCGCAACAGCGCCCAGGCGCTGTTCACTTGCGCACGCCGAACTGGTGCATGCGCGGCGGATAGTTGAAATCCTCCTCGCCTGCACGCGAGTGATGATGCCCGCCGCCGTAGGCGCCATGTTCCGGCTGGAACGGCGCTTCGATGGTGTCGACAGTAGCGCCCAGTTGGTCGAGCATCGCCTTGAGCACGTAATCGTCGAGCAGGCGCAACCAGCCGTCGCCGACTTGCAGGGCCACGTGACGATTGCCAAGGTGATAGGCCGCGCGGGTCAGTTCGAAGGTGCTGCTGCACGTGACATGAATGAGTTTTTCAGGACGTGCGCAGACACGCACGACACGGCCGTCCTTGGCCTGCAGAAACTCGCCATCGCGCAGGGGCGACTGGCCGCGTTGCAGAAACAGGCCAACGTCTTCGTTTTCCGCACTGAAGCAGCGCAGTCGACTTTTGCTGCGTGCCTCGAAATTCAAATGCAGCTCGGCGGCCCATTCGGCCTGAGGTTCGATTCGGTCGTGAATCACCAGCATCAGATAGCTTCCAGCCAATTGCGATGCTTCAAATCAGAGCAAGGGGCTTGCCAACAGTGCAGCTTGTAGGGAAAAGGCTGACAGAGGCAGGTGATGCGAGCATTGGCGGGCTTATCAGTGATCTTTTATGGTGCGCAATCAAGTTCGTGCTTTAAGTTGGTGCGTAGTGTGGTGGTCAAGATAACGTTAATAGTGAGACGGTTAACGCCGCAGGACGGAGTTCAGCGTGCTGACGCTCAATCATGACTGCCCAGGCCCCGCCAGTGCCGTGCGCCGATGAAGATGAAGCGCAGTTGCTGGGTGATCTTCGCCTGAGGTGTCAGGTGCGGGGCAAGTGAGGCGGGGGGCGGGTCGATCAGTTCCGGCAGCATCGCAAACACGCTTTTCACCACCAGGTCGGCGATGATCGACAGTGCATCGGCATTCAGGTGCTGCCATTTGGGCATCTTTGCCAGATCGGCCGTAAGGTCGGCGCTGATGCCTTCGCGCAGTGCTCCGAGCGCCTGACGCACCTTCAAGGAGCCGCCGTATTGTTCGCGCGCCAGAAACAGGAACTGCGAGCGGTTGGCTGCCACGCGTTCGAGGAATATCTTCACCGATGCACGAATCAGCCCGCCCATGGCGAATTCGTTGTGGCGCACCAGCCGGATGGTCTCGCGAAAGGTCTGGCCGACCTCGCTGACCAGCGCCAGCCCCAGCTGGTCCATGTCTTCAAAGTGCCGGTAGAACCCGGTCGGCACGATGCCCGCCGTGCGCGCCACTTCGCGCAGGCTCAGGCTGCCGAAGCCGCGCCCGCTCTCCATCAGTTGATGGGCAGCATCGAGCAGGGCTCTTCGGGTCTGTTGTTTCTGTTCGGCGCGGGGCAGCATGGCTCAAACGATTCTTGGATTAGGCTGGGATGCACTTTAGCAAATGCGCTTTACCTGCGTCGAAAGGGTTTTCAGTCAGGCTCCTTGACCAGTAATAGTGCATGAGTGCTGGCCTTCGATGCATTTTCGTATTCAAATCAAACCCTCGGCGCGTTTGTCAGTCGAATATTCATGTCGTATTCAGCGCGCCAGGGTCGGGGCGCTGTTTTCTGGAGAGTCACGCATGACGCGCAGCCGCAAGATTTTCGCCTGGACAGGTGCCACGTTGCTGGTGGTGCTGGCTATATTGGTCATTGTGATTGTCACTTTCGACTGGAACCGCATCAAACCCACCCTCAACGCGAAAGTCAGCGAAGCGCTGCATCGTCCGTTCGCCATCAATGGTGATCTGGATGTGCGCTGGACGCGCGAGCCCGAACTCGGTGGCTGGCGCGCCTGGGTGCCGTCGCCGCATTTTGTCGCCGACGACCTGAGCCTGGGTAACCCCGAGTGGTCGAAGACCCCGCAGATGGTGACCCTCAAGCACGTCGAATTTCGTCTCTCGCTGCTGCCGCTGCTGGCGCAGCAAGTGGTTATCCCGCGCATCGACCTGACCGGCCCCGAGGCCCGGCTGGAGCGCCTGGCCGATGGTCGCGCCAACTGGGTGTTCGAACTGCCCAAGTCCGACCCGAATGCCGAGCCCTCCAAATGGGTGATGGACATCGGTGCGATCAAGTTCGACAAGGGGCTGGTGAGCTTCAACGACCAGAAACTCAACGCCAATCTGGACGTCGTGATCGACCTGCTCGGCAAGCCGGTCCCGTTCAGTGAAATCGTCGGCAGCAAGGAAGCGCAAAAGGCTCAGGAAAAGGGCGCAGTGCCGCAGGACTACGCATTCGGTCTGGCGGTCACGGGCCAGTACCACGGTCAGAAACTGAGCGGCACCGGCAAGGTGGGCGGTCTGCTCGCGCTCAAGGACGCCAGTCAGCCGTTTCCGGTACAGGCTGACGTGAAAGTCGGTGACACCCATGCGGTGATCGCCGGGACCCTGACCGATCCACAGAACCTGGGCGCGCTGGATCTACGCCTCAAGCTTTCCGGCGCGAGCCTGAGCAATCTGTACCCGCTGACGGGTGTGACCCTGCCGGATTCTCCGGCGTACTCCACCGATGGCCGCCTGATCGCCAAACTGCACGATGCGGCCGGTGCCAACTTTCGTTACGAAGGCTTCAACGGCAAGATCGGCAACAGCGATATCCACGGCGACCTGGGCTTCGTCGCCAGTCAGCCCCGGCCCAAGCTGAGTGGCGTGCTGGTCTCCAACCAATTGCTGTTCAGTGACCTCGCGCCGTTGATCGGTGCGGACTCCAATGCTGCGCAGAAAAAGCGCGGTGGCGAGAGCAAGCAGCCTTCGGGCAAGGTTCTGCCGGTAGAAGAGTTTCAGACTGATCGCTGGCGGGCGATGGACGCCGACGTGGAGTTCACCGGCAAGCGCATCGTGCAGAGCCCGGACCTGCCGTTCACCGACCTCTACACCCATCTGGTTCTCGACGATGGTCAGTTGAGCCTCGAGCCGCTGCGTTTTGGTGTGGCAGGCGGCAAGCTGGACGCGGATATTCGCCTGAACGGGCAAAACAAACCTATGCAGGGCCGGGCAAAACTGTCGGCGCGCAATTTCAAGCTCAAGCAGCTGTTCCCGACCTTCGAACCGATGAAAACCAGCTTCGGTGAGCTGAACGGCGATGCCGACATCAGTGGGCGCGGCAACTCGGTCGCAGCCTTGCTGGGGACTGCCAACGGCGAAATGAAGATGCTGGTGAACGACGGCGCGATCAGTCGCGGCCTGATGGAAATTGCCGGGCTCAACGTGGGCAATTACGTGGTCGGCAAGCTGTTCGGCGACAAGGACGTGAAGATCAATTGCGCGGCCTCGAACTTCGGCATCAAGGACGGGCTGGCGACCAGCCGGCTGTTTGTCTTCGATACCGAGAACGCCATTATCTACATCAATGGCACCGCGAACCTGAGGACCGAGCAACTGGACCTGCAGATCAATCCGGAATCCAAGGGCTTTCGCGTGTTCTCGCTGCGTTCGCCGCTGTACGTCAACGGCCCGTTCGCCAAGCCCAACGCAGGCGTGCAGTCTGGCCCGTTATTGCTGCGCGGAGCCGGCATGGTCCTGCTCGGTGCAACCGTAGGTCCTGTTGCCGGTTTGCTGGCGCTGGTCGCCACTGGTGACAGCGAGCCCAATCAGTGTGGCCCGCTGCTGGAGCAGATGCGCACCGGCAAGGCGCCGAAGACGGTGAAGTAACCCTCCATCTTTCGTGCCAGCGCTCCGCGTTGGCGCGCACTTAGTGGGACGCAGAGCGTCCAGAAATGCATTTCCATGCTGGAGCGTGCGCAACGATGTTCACGCATCTGGCTTGAGACAATATCTCCCACAAAAAAGCCAGGACACAGGTCCTGGCTTTTCATTTGCTGCCGCGCGTTACAGATCGTTCAGAATGTCTGCCATGTCATCGGCGTGCTCTTCTTCCTGAGCAAGGATTTCTTCGAAGATGCGGCGGGTTGTCGGATCGTTGTCGCCGAGGTATTGAATGATTTCGCGGTAGCTGTCGACGGCGATGCGCTCGGCAACCAGATCTTCGTAGACCATTTCCTTCAGCGTGTTGCCAGCCACGTACTGCGCGTGGGAGTTTTTCGACAGCGTGTCCGGGTTGAACTCCGGTTCACCGCCCAGTTGCACGATACGCTCGGCCAGTTTGTCAGCGTGCTGCGCTTCCTGTTCTGCGTGCTCCAGAAACTCGGCTGCCGCGACGCTCGCTTTGAGGCCCGACGCCATGTAGTAGTGGCGCTTGTAGCGCAGCACACAGACCAGCTCGGTAGCCAGCGATTCATTGAGCAGGCGCAGGACCGTTTCGCGGTCAGCGCTGTAGCCTTGAGTCACAGCACCATCCTCAACGTTCTGGCGTGCGCGCTGGCGCAGAGTATTTACATCGGAAAGCTGTGATTGCGGTGCAGAATTCATCGTTTATCTCCAGGACTCATCAGGTTTTGCTGTCTCGCTCTGTGTATTGCCCGGCAGGATCAGCAAGGGTTGTGAGTGCTGGAGAAGGGAAAAAGTTTTATCGGATTTTCGCAGGTGCGCAAGGTTGTGACTGAATGTAAAAATATAAGAAACGAGTGCTGAGCCTCGCGGTCCCAACCTTGAGACCCAAATAAATCGTGGAGATACACAATGCTCAAGTTCCTGGGAAGCACCGTTGGCATCATCTTTCTGATCGGCCTGGTCGTGGTTATCGCCCTGTTCAAGCTGGTTTTCTAGGCTCTGTACGAAAAGTCGGCGAGCGAAGGTCAGGCGAGGCAAAAACAGGCGAGGAAGCGGAGTCTACGTGTTGTAAATGAGCATTCCGAGCCTGTTTTTAACGAAGCATCACCGAGCGCAGCCACTTTTCGTACAGATCCTAAAAAAGCATTCAACAAAAAGCCCGAGGCATTCATGCCTCGGGCTTTTTGTTTGTGCCTGCGTTTTGATTACATCGCTTTTTCGTTCTTCTCGCGTTGTTCGCAAGTCATGAAACCTTTGTTGGTCACACGCCCGTCGCTGTTGAAGCTGACGTGGTAAACCTGTTTGTGGCCGTCCTTGTTCATGACGTAGTTGTTGCAAGTGCCCGGGTTGACCTTGCGCTCGATGGTGCTCGACGGTTCACCGCCGATGGTCAGGACCTGCTGGCGCGTCATGCCGTTCTCGACCTGCTTGACCAGCGGCTCGTTGCGATAAGTGACGTAGTCCACCGGGTTCTGCACGGTTGTGTTGCTGCAGCCAGCCATCGTCGCCAATACAAAGGTCGCCGCGAAGAGTTTTTTGTACATCGTTGTTGCTCCACATGTCAGAGCCGGTTTTGGCCCGGTATGCCTTGGAGCCGGGAGGGGTCCAAGAGTTCGAAAAAAAGATGGCGATGAGGCAGTACCTTGCATCCACCCTGATGCCGCTGCTGAACGCCCGAACGCCATGACGCTCGGGCATGAAAAGCGCTTTGAATATTCCTCGCACGTTCCCCAAAGGCCGAGGTCAATCTGATGGCATGGTTGAGCGTTTTGCTCAGCCTTGGGCTCGGTCATCGGTTGTCGGACCGTAGTTCGTTAATCAGCCGCTCCTCTGTGACGGCCAGGAAGATGCGATGAGCGATAAAGAACTGTATGAGATCGAGTACACCCTGCTCGGCGAGCACCACGTAGACATTATCGAGAATCTGGACGTGCCTATCATTGAAGTGGTGCACGAACTGGCGCTCAAGCATCACGTAGAACTGGACGAGCTTCCAATGGGTGAAGCCGGCCTGCCGCTTGCCGCCGGCATCACCGACGTGTCGATTCACAGCCTGGAGGGCAGCGAAGGCAGCGCGACTGTCTAATCCGCACCTGACCGCAGCGGCGTCGTCCAGCGTTCCGCGAGGATGACGCCGCACAGGGTCAGCGCTCCGCCGAACAGGTGATAGAGCGCCAGTTGCTCGCCCAGTGTCGCCGCGGCAATCAAGGCCGTGGCGATGGGCATCAGGTTGAAGAACAATGTTGTGCGGCTGGGACCCAGGCGCATGATCGAGGTCATCCACAACCACGGCGCGAGCATCGACGTTGGAATCGCTGCATACAGCACCATCGGGAGGTTGCTCGCATTCAGGCCGGTTTTCGCCGACAGCATGAACGGCGGCAGCAAAACCATAATCGCCAGCAGGATCTGTACGTAAAGCAGCTGCAGGGGCGGCAGGCGCAACTGCCACTTCTTCAGCAGCGTGCTATAGACCGCATACGACGCGGCGGCCACCAGCACCATCGCATCGCCCCGATTGACACCCTGCTCGATCAGACCGGCCGGATTGCCCGCCGAGACCACAACCAGCACCCCCGTGAATGACAGCACTGCCCCCAGCAGCGCGCCCGAGGTCAGGCGAGTGCCGAGGCAGGCTATCGACAGCCCCAGCGCCATCATCGGCACCATCGACTGAATGATCCCCATGTTGGTGGCCGTCGTCAGGCTGGCCGCGAAGTACGCCAGGCTCTGATACAGCGCTGTGCCAAGCACGGCCAGAATGAAGATCTTGCCCAGTACCGGTTTGATCGCCGCGCGGTTCGCCCACACCGGCCCGAGCATGAACGGCGTGAACAGCAAGCCGGCCAGCGCCCAGCGATAAAAGCCTATTTCAGCCGGAAAGATCACCCCGGCAGACGCCTTGGTGACAGCTGTGTTGATCGCCCAGATAAGGACGGTAATCAGCGGGAAAGCGTATTGCATGAGGGGATCATCGTTAAAGCGAGGCGTAATTATCCGCCTGTTTGTCGAGAATGCCAGCGGCGATGTCCGGTGTCCCGTCACAGAGCGCAGACGCTGACTACACTGACTCTCAGCCTGTGCCGCCCGGTGCAGTGGATCTGGAGAGTGGATCGATGAACAAGCTCGGTATTCCTGTGTTGCTCGTAGGCTTGATGTTGTCTGCCCAGGGTTTCGCTGCGACCGCGCAGCAGAACAAAATGACCACCTGCAATGCCGACGCCAGCGCGAAGTCGCTGAAGGGTGATGAGCGCAAGACGTTCATGAGCACTTGCCTGAAAGCGGCACCGCCGCCGGCGGCCACCCAGCAGGAGAAGATGAAAACCTGCAACGCGACCGCCAGCACTCAGGCGCTCAAGGGTGACGCGCGCAAGAGTTTCATGAGCGATTGTCTCAAGAAGAAATAATTTTTCAGTCGGCCTCCTTGCTGCAGGTAACCGGCGCGGGTGCAGTAAACACTGCACTTTCGCGCCGTTCTCGAGCCGATCATCGGGCAGATGGTTGCGGCTTGTTTTTTAGCGCTTTCGGATCACTGGTTCTGGGCTGCGAAGGCTGGCAGACTGCCCACCTTCCTTGTGTTGCCCGTTGAGGGTCTATGCCAACGTTTTCTGCGCGTCAGGTGTTAATAGCCAGCTGGATTCTTGTATTTGGCGGTCTGTTATTGGTGTTGCCATTCAAGTTATTGCCCAGCCTGCTGGCCGGACTGTTGGTGTTCGAGCTGGTCAACATGTTGACCCCCAAGCTGCAACGTCTGATCTCCGGCGAACGGGCGCGCTGGCTGGCTGTCGCGCTGCTGGGCACGCTGGTGGTCAGCCTGCTGACGCTGATTTTTGCCGGGGCCATCAGTTTTGTGCTGCATGAAGCCGAAAACCCCGGAGCCTCGCTCGACAAGTTCATGACCTTGGTCGATCGCGCGCGTGGTCAGTTGCCACCGTTCATCGATGCCTATCTGCCTGCCAGCGCCGCGGAGTTTCAGGTTTCGCTCGGGCAGTGGCTGCAGAAACACGTCGGCGAGTTGCAATTGATCGGCAAGGGCGCGGCGCACATGTTCGTCACCATGCTGATCGGCATGGTGCTGGGCGCGATCATTGCCTTGCAGCGTATCTCCGATGTGCATGCGCGCAAGCCGCTGGCAGCCGCGCTGTTCGATCGGCTGTACCTGGTCAGCCGGGCGTTTCGCAACATCGTTTTCGCCCAGATCAAGATTTCCCTGCTCAACACCGCGTTTACGTCGGTATTTCTGGCCGTCGTGCTGCCGCTGTGCGGGATTCACCTGCCGCTGACCAAGACCCTGATCATCATGACCTTCCTGCTCGGACTGTTGCCGGTGGTGGGTAACCTGATGTCCAACACCCTGATCTTCATCGTCGGCATGTCCATCTCGATCTGGGTCGCACTGGCTGCGCTGGGCTACCTGATCGTGATCCACAAGGTCGAGTACTTCCTCAATGCGCGCATCGTGGGCGGGCAGATCAATGCCAAGTCGTGGGAGTTGCTGCTGGCGATGCTGCTGTTCGAAGCCGCATTCGGCCTGCCGGGTGTGGTCGCAGGGCCGATTTACTATGCGTACCTGAAGAGCGAGTTGCAGAAGGAAGGGTTGGTCTAGGGCGCTTGCATAGATAGGCGTCCGAAAGAACGCCTATCGTGCCAGTTCACCGTGTTGGCATGCATTTCTGGACGCTCTACGTCTGCGGTGCTGCAGAGCATCCACATGGCTCGAAACACTCCCGCCCGTGGGAGTGAGCTTGCTCACGAAGAGGCCCGTGCAGCCGCTGGACATCCATTGATCAGGTAATCCGTCTTCGCGAGCAAGCTCGCTCCCACAAGATCAGCGATCTGTGACGCGGAGCATCACGAAGGGCATTCCCACGATAGGCACATGACTAGCCGTAACGCTTCTTCGCTTCGATGGCCAGGCCGCTGCCGATGCTGCCGAAGATGTTGCCTTCGACGTGGCGTGCGTTGGGCAGCATGTCCGAGACGCTGTTGCGCAGGGCCGGGATGCCGCTTGAACCGCCGGTGAAGAACACCGTGCTGACCTGTTCGACACTCACTCCCGCATCGTTCAGCAAGTTCGTCACGCTGTTGCGCACGCGCTCAAGCTGGGCGTCGATCGCTGCTTCGAACATCACCCGGCTAAGGTCCACGCTCAGTCCGGCTTCCACTCGATCCATGAGCAGGTGACGGCTGTCGGCGTGGGTCAGCTGGATCTTGGTTTCTTCCACTTCCATGGCCAGCCAGTGCCCGGCGCGCTGTTCGATCAGTTTGAACAGGCGATCGATGCCGCCGGTGTCTTCGATGTCGTAGCGCATGCTGCCCAGGGCCAGTTGCGACTTTTGCGAGTACACGGCGTTGATGGTGTGCCAGGTCGCCAGGTTCATATGGTGGCTGGTCGGCATGTACGCACCGCTTTTCATGCGGCTGCCATAACCGAACAGCGGCATCACGCCTTGCAGGCTCAACTGCTTGTCGAAGTCGGTCCCGCCGATGTGCACGCCACCGGTGGCGAGGATGTCCTGCTGGCGATCATCGTGCTGGCGTCGCTCGGGCGACAGACGCACCAGCGAAAAGTCCGAGGTACCGCCGCCAATGTCGACGATCAGCACCAGTTCTTCGTCCTGGATGGTGGACTCGTAGTCGAAGGCCGCCGCGATGGGCTCGAACTGGAAGGACACGTCCTTGAAGCCGATCTTGCGCGCCACTTCAGCCAGCGTGTCTTCGGCTTCCTGATCGGCCTGTGCGTCGTCATCGACAAAATGCACCGGACGGCCCAGCACGACCTGCTCGAATTCGCGGCCGGCCGTTTGCTCCGCGCGCTTTTTCAGCTCGCCGATAAACAGGGCCAGCAAATCCTTGAACGGCATCGCTGTGCCCAGCACGCTGGTGTCATGCTTGATCAGCTTGGAGCCCAGCAGGCTTTTGAGCGAGCGCATCAGGCGGCCTTCATAGCCTTCCAGATACTCGTGCAGCGCCAGGCGGCCATACACCGGGCGGCGCTCTTCCATATTGAAGAACACCACCGAAGGCAGGGTAATCTTGTCGTCCTCCAGCGCGATCAACGATTCCATGCCGGGTCGTTGCCAGCCGACAGTGGAGTTGGACGTGCCGAAATCGATACCGCAGGCACGGGCCGGGGATTGGTCATTCATGTCTTTTACGTTCCAGTCAAAAAACGGCCGCGCAGTTTATGTCAGCGCGGGCAAATTGCGTAGCGCGACACGTCGCTTATATTTACCTGGCTGTATTTGCGGCCAAGGCTTGAACTGAGACCCGTTACCCCCAATCTTGTAGGGATTCCCGGTAGACCCTGTTGTCGGACACTATGTTGTCGAGCTATCGACCCGCCGGCAAAGGCGGCTGGTCTATCTGTATATTTTTCGACGTTAGGTAATCCAGATGCCTCGTGACAGAGGGAGCTGGGCGCGTGACGCCAGCGTATCTGGCTTTGCCGGATAATTCGGATGGGTGATCGTTACATGGATTTCAAAGACTACTACAAGATACTTGCCGTGGAGCCGACTGCGGACGACAAGGCGATCAAGACCGCCTATCGCAAACTCGCGCGCAAGTATCACCCGGACGTCAGCAAGGAGGCAGGCGCCGAAGACAAGTTCAAGGAAGCTTCCGAAGCCTATGAGGTACTCAGCAGCCCTGAAAAGCGCGCCGAGTATGATGAGCTGCGCAAATACGGTCGTCAGGGCCGCCCGTTCCAGACTCCGCCGGGCTGGCAAAGCCGCGCAGGTGCCGGGGCAGGCGGGTTCGAGGAAACGGCAGACTTCTCGGAGTTTTTCAGCTCCATTTTCGGTGGCCGGCCACAGCAGGGCGGGCGTACCCGCAACGCGGGGCGTACCGGGCAGGACGTGGAGATGGAACTGGCGGTGTTTCTCGAAGAAACCCTGTCGGGGGAATCCAAGCAGGTCAGCTTCAAGGTGCCGCAGCACAGCCCCAACGGGCAGCGCATGAGTGATATCACCAAGACCCTGAACGTGAAGATTCCGGCGGGCGTCGTCGATGGCGAGCGTATTCGCCTGAAGGGGCAGGGCGCGCCGGGCGTAGGCGGTGGTGCCAATGGCGATTTGTACCTGATCATTCGCCTGGCCCCGCACCCGCTGTTCGAGGTCGAAGGCCATGATCTGGTCATCACCGTGCCGCTGGCTCCCTGGGAAGCCGTGCTGGGCACCAAGGTCGCCGTGCCGACGCTGACCAGCAGGCTCAACCTGACCATCCGCCCGGACAGTCAGAACGGTCAGCGTCTGCGGATCAAGGGTAACGGCTTGATGAACAAGAGTGGCGAACGCGGCGATCTTTATGCGCAGTTGAAAATCGTCGTGCCCAAGCACACCGACGAGGCTACGCGGGCGCTCTGGCAGAAACTGGCCGACAGTTCTTCGTTCGATCCCCGTGCGCAGTGGAAGGGTTGAGCGGAGCAGTCTTGCGACTCGGTCTTTTCTGCCTGGGCTGATGCGGCACCCGTATCTGCGGGCAGTCAGCCCCGGTCAGTTTTTCGGCAGCACCACATTGAAGGTCGTGCCCTCACCAATGGTCGAGGTCACAGTGATGCTGCCGCCGTGGGCGTTGACCACTTCCTTGACGATGAACAGGCCCAGGCCCAGGCTGGTCGACGTGCCGCGTGTTTCGCTGTTTTCCTCGGTGCTGCGCACCAGCGGATCGAAAATCGTCCCGATAGCGTCTTCGGCAATCGGTTTGCCTTCGTTGTGTACCACCAATATCACGGCTTTCTCGGCGCCCGTGACTGTCACCGTTATCTCGTGGCTGGCCGCACCATGCTGCAGGGCATTGCCGATCAGGTTTTGCAGCATCTGGCTGATCCGCCCGGCGTCCCAGTGGCCCTTGGTGTTGCCTTCTACGTTCAGCACCGGAGCAGAGTCCGGTCGCCCTGCACAGGCTTCTTCGATCGCCTCGCGGCAGGCGCTGGCCAGGTCCATGTATTTGCGTTCCACCGGCAGCCCGGCGCCCAGACGACTGCGTACGAACTCCAGCAGATCGCTGACCATCGAGCCCATATGGCGGGTGCTGGTCTGGATACGTGAAACATAGGACTGGGTTTTTTCGTCCAGCGTTATTTTGCGTGCCAGCAACTCGGTGGACATGCTGACGGCCTGCAGCGGTGCGCGCAGATCGTGACCGAGAATGGCAAGAAAGATATCCCGTGAGCGGCCAACCCGTTCCGCATAGGCCGCGGTGGATTCGGCAAGCGCCTCGTCGATGGCTTCGTTGAAGCGAATCACGTCCTGAAAATCAGCCAGTTGCGGCGCTGCCAGGCTTTCTACCCAGAGGCGGATGACGCTGGCGCGCAGATGGCGAAACTCCGACGTCATCTGCACCAGATCAAAACCGACCTCATGGCGCAACTCGCCATGGCTGCTGGCTGCTTCGTCCAGGCTTGGCGTCTTGTTCAGCTCTTCGCCCCTGGCCTTGGCAATTTCTTCGCTTTTGCTCTGCGCGGTCTTCATGTCCCGCGCGGCGGCGAGCAAAATCGACCTGGCATGATCCCGCAACTCGGCCTTGGTCATCGTTTCTGCCGCAGGTTTCAGGGTTCTGGCGAAGGCTTCCCATTCATCGACGATGCGATCCACATGAATAGCGATGAATTCGGAAAGGCGCATGGCCGAGTACCTTGCTGGAGAGGCGTGACGAAAGATGGCGCATATTATCGCCTTTACAGAGCACGACAAACAGAGTGTTTACTGTCATTTCTGTCAGTAGACGCTGATTTCTATGGGGCCTATGTTCATTCGGCAGGTTAATCGAATGGAGGCCCTGAGCATGAGTGTCATGACAGTTACTGATTCGACCTTTCAGAAGGATGTCATTGAGGCGAGCAACCAAAAGCTCGTGGTGGTGGAATTCTCGACGAAAGTGAAGGTAAACAAGCGAGGCGAGGATAACGCCAGCGCCAGAATGGATACCATTTTTAATGCGCTGGAAGAGAAATATGCCGGAAAGGTCAGCTTGGTCAGGGTCGAGATCGAACTGGATTCGCATCTCAACCCGGTGACTTCGACTCAATATCAGATAAATCATGGTCCGACGATGGTTTTCTTCAAGGCTGGCGCAAGAGCAAGGGAAGACCTTGTCGGCCAGCAAACCAAAGAACGGATGACGCAAATCCTGGATGAATTGCTACCCGCTTCGTAATGGGAGAATGACCATGTCGAACACAGAACTCACAGCTTTTGTCGAAGAGCGTGTAACGCGTGCCCAGCAGACACTGGCCGATGGAAAAGTCAGCAAGCTCGACGACGTAGCGACAGGAAAACTGAGCGTTTTTCTCCCATTGCAGCGAGCATTGCAGGGCACCGGCACCCCCAAGGATCTGGGGGTACTGGACGCTATCAACGATACGCTGCAGTCGCTGAAAATATTGGAATCTAAAGAAACACTTCTGAATTACCAGAACAAAGCAGCCCGGGTCCGGGTCGTCAAGAACGATGCGGACTTCAGTTCCCAATGGACTGCAATCAGCCCGTTGGTGGTGTTGGAATTCAGCAACCCCGGCGTTAATGACCACGGTGAAGCGAACAACAGTACACGGACTGGGGCAATTCTCGATGAGCTAGCGCCTGAGTTTGCCGGGAGGGTCGTCATGCTTCGTGTGCCTGTGGACACTAGCCCAGCGACCGCCCAAAACTACAATGTCACCGTTACACCAACCGTCATCTTTTTCAAGAGCGGTAAAAAGATTGAGGAAACCGCTGATTTTCATCTGAAGTCCTGGTTCAGAGCCAAACTCAACGAGTTGCTTAGCCTCAAAGAATAAACCGAGCAATAAATATTGAAGGGCCTTCTGAAAGCGAAGGCCCTTGCTGATTCAAAACAGAAAATACCGCTGCGCCATCGGCAGCACATCGGCAGGTTCGCACCATAGCAGCACGCCGTCGGCCTTGACCTGATAGGTCTGCGGGTCGACTTCGATGTCCGGCAGGTAATCGTTGTGGATCAGGTCTTTTTTCTGCACGGTACGGCAGCCTTTGACGACACCGATCTGCTTTTTCAGGCCCAGTGACTCCGGTACGCCGGCGTCGAACGCTGCCTGGCTGATGAACGTCAGGCTGGTGGCGTGCAGTGAACTGCCGAAGCTTGCGAACATCGGGCGGTAATGAACCGGTTGCGGGGTCGGGATTGAAGCATTGGCGTCGCCCATCAGGCTGGCAGCGATGGCCCCGCCCTTGAGGATCAGGGTCGGTTTGACGCCAAAGAACGCCGGCCGCCACAGCACCAGGTCTGCCCATTTACCGACTTCGATGGAGCCCACTTCATGGCTGATGCCGTGGGTGATCGCCGGATTGATGGTGTATTTGGCGATGTAACGCTTGGCGCGGAAGTTGTCGTTGCCCGGGCCGTCCTGCGGCAGTGGGCCGCGCTGTTTCTTCATCTTGTCGGCGGTTTGCCAGGTGCGCATGATCACTTCGCCAACCCGGCCCATGGCCTGGCTGTCGGAACTGAGCATGGAAAAGGCGCCCAGGTCGTGAAGGATATCCTCGGCGGCGATGGTCTCGCGGCGGATGCGGCTTTCCGCGAAAGCCACGTCTTCGGCGATGCTCGGGTCCAGGTGGTGGCAGACCATGAGCATGTCCAGGTGCTCGTCGATGGTGTTGCGGGTGAACGGGCGCGTCGGGTTGGTCGAGCTCGGCAGCACGTTCGGCGAACCACAGGCCTTGATGATGTCTGGCGCATGACCGCCACCGGCACCTTCGGTGTGATAAGTGTGAATCGTGCGGTTCTTGAACGCGGCCAGGGTGGTCTCGACAAAACCCGACTCGTTGAGGGTGTCGGTGTGGATCGCGACCTGCACGTCGTATTCGTCGGCCACGCTCAGGCAATTGTCGATGGCCGCAGGCGTGGTACCCCAGTCTTCGTGCAGCTTCAGACCGATGGCCCCCGCCTTGACCTGTTCGATCAGCGGGCCGGGCAGGCTGACGTTGCCCTTGCCGGTGAAGCCGATGTTCATCGGGAACGAGTCCGAGGCCTGGAGCATGCGCGCCATGTGCCACGGGCCGGGTGTGACGGTGGTGGCGTTGGTGCCCGTGGCCGGGCCGGTGCCGCCGCCGATCATCGTTGTCACGCCGCTCATCAGGGCCTCTTCGATCTGTTGCGGGCAGATGAAGTGGATGTGCGTGTCGACGCCACCCGCGGTGAGGATCATGCCTTCGCCGGCAATGACCTCGGTGGCAGCGCCGACGGCAATGGTCACGTCCGGCTGGATGTCCGGGTTGCCCGCCTTGCCAATGGCCGCGATACGCCCGTTCTTGATGCCGACGTCGGCCTTGACGATGCCCCAGTGATCGATGATCAGGGCATTGGTGATCAGCGTGTCGACCACCTCGGCGGCCAGCAGCTGGCCCTGGCCCATGCCGTCACGAATGACCTTGCCACCGCCGAACTTCACTTCTTCGCCATAGGTGGTGAAGTCCTTCTCGACCTCGATCCACAGCTCGGTGTCGGCCAGGCGAACCTTGTCGCCGACGGTGGGGCCGAACATGTCTGCGTAGGCCTGTCGGCTTATCTTCATCTCTCGTACCTCGGATTCAGAGCGGCAAGCTGCAGGCCGCACACTGTAATGTGTTCAAAGCGACAAGCTGAAAGATGCAAGCTGCAAGTCTTTAGTCGTCACATGCTTTTCTCTTGAAGCTTGAAGCTTGAAGCTTGAAGCTAAAGCTCCCCCATCACTCGCCCGGCAAACCCGTAAACCTTGCGCAAGCCGGCCAGGTCGACCAGCTCGACTTCGCGGGACTGGCCCGGTTCGAAGCGCACGGCGGTGCCTGCCGGAATGTTCAGGCGCATGCCCCGGCTGGCGGCGCGGTCGAAGGTCAGTGCGTCGTTGGTTTCGAAAAAGTGGAAATGCGAGCCCACCTGAATCGGCCGGTCGCCGCTGTTGGCGACGGTCAGGCTGAGGGTGCGGCGTCCGGCGTTGAGTTCGATGTCGCCGGGCTGGATCTGGTATTGACCAGGGATCATGTCGGTTGCCCCAAGGTTTTGAAATAAATGGCGGTCGGCCGATAGCGACCGTCCGGTGTCGCGCAATAATCCGGCAGCTCACCGACACGGTTGTAGGCCAGCGCGCTGTAGAAGGCTTCAGCCGTCGAGCCTGCTTCGGTGTCCAGGTGCAGCAGCCCACGCTTGTGTTTCACCGCAGTCTGTTCGATCTCCTCCATCAGTTGCCTGCCCAGGCCGCGACCTCGGGCTTGCGGCAGTACCATCAGTTTTTGCACTTCGGCGCGGTTCAGGCCGTTGGGCTTCTGACACAGCGACAACTGCGCGCTGGCCAGCACATGACTGTCCTCGGCCACCACCCACAGCAGCAGATCGCCTGCGGCGATATCGGCCTTCAGGCTATCGCACCAGGCATACGCCTGCTGCATATCCAGATCCGCCATGAACCCGACCGATGCGCCGCCGTGAACCGTGTCGAACAGCAGTTGCGCCAGGCCATGGCGATAATGCGCGAAGCTTTCAGCGGTAACACGTCGCAGTTGTGCATGGTTCATGGCGTGCTCTCTAGAGGGGCTTGGGTGAGAGGGGCTTGGGTGCCTGTGAAGCGGGCGCAGGCGCACCGGGCGACAGGTCGAGCTGCATGAACGTCAGGTCCAGCCAGCGGCCGAACTTGGTGCCGACCTGCGGCATTTGCCCGGTAATCTTGAAGCCCAGGCGATCATGCAGGGCGATGGACGCAGCGTTACCGCTTTCGATGGCCGCGACCATCATGTGCTTGTCACAGTCGCGGGCGCGCTCAATCAACGCGGCCATCAGCCGCGGGCCCAGGCCTTTGCCGCGCTGGTCGGCGCGCACGTAGACCGAATGCTCGACCGTATGGCGAAAGCCTTCGAACGGCCGCCAGTCGCCAAACGACGAATAGCCGAGCACTTCGCCGGCGTTGTCGACCGCCACCAGAATCGGATAACCCTGACTCTGGCGAGCTGCGTACCAGGCCTGGCGGTTGGCCAGATCAACCGGCTGCTCGTTCCAGATAGCCGTGGTGTTGAGCACTGCATCGTTGTAGATGTCCAGAATGCCCGGCAGATCGTCCGGCAGGGCATCGCGAATCACGTCCTGCATGATCACTCCTTCAGGCAATCGGCTGATGCACGGTGACGAGTTTGGTGCCGTCCGGGAAGGTGGCTTCCACCTGGATCTCCGGGATCATTTCCGCGATACCTTCCATGACCTGATCGCGGCTCAGCAGGGTCGTGCCGTAATGCATGAGCTCAGCGACGGTCTGCCCGTCACGCGCACCTTCGAGCAGCGCCGCAGAAATATAGGCCATGGCTTCCGGGTAGTTGAGCTTCACGCCGCGCGCCAGACGCCGTTCGGCGACCAGTCCGGCGGTGAAGATCAGCAGCTTGTCTTTTTCGCGTGGTGTCAGGTCCATGGGGCTTCCGTTTGTTCAAATTCGTTGGTTGATCGTTCCCAGGCTTGAGCCCTCATCGTTATGTATAAGTCTGTTTTGGGTTCTGGCCGAAGGCCGTGGGAGCGAACTTGTTCGCGAAGGGGCCGGTGTAGTCGCCGAAAATGCAGCGCCTAAAACATTGTCTTCGCGAACAGGTTCGCTCCCACGCCCTGCGGGCAGAAGCGCTAAAAGCCCCGATTTTCGGGCTTTTCAGGACTTATGTATCACGCTGAGTGCATCAGCGCCGAGGGTGTAGCATGGAATGCAGAGCGTCCAGTCATCAATCAGGTGTTCCAGATTCTTGGCGTTACCGCCTCGCGTCCCAGCAGGGCAGGGCGCAGGTATTTCCAGATTTGTATCAGCCAGGCCCGTGCGTGCAGTGCTTCGTCTGCCAGGCAGCGAGCGACCAGCAGGCCGGGCAGTTGCGTCAGATCGCCGCGTACCGGGTTGGGCATCGACAGCGAACGGCAGGCCTCGAGCAGCTCGCTGTCGACTTCGCCGGTCATCAGCAGGGTGGCGAACACCGTTCTGCCGTCCAGGCCGATGGGCGAGTCCAGCAGCCCGTCGCCACCGATAATGCGTTGTCGCTCATGCCAGAGCAATGTGCCGTCGCGACGGATATCCAGATGCGATTGAAACTGCCCGTGCTCGAACCGCTCGCCACTGGCCGGCCGGCCCAGCGCCACCACATCCCAGTAGCATAGCTTCGCATCACCGTGCAGCTCTATGCGGGTGCTCAGTTCTGCCTGGGCGTTGCTGAAGACGATGCTTTCCTGCGGCAGCCATTCCAGTGTCGCGCCGGGCTGGACGTGCAGTTCCAGTTGCTGAAAGGCCGGGCTGGCGGCGCGATACCATTTGGCCGCGCCGGGGCTGGTCAACTGTGCCCAGGCATCGGCACCCACGGTGGCCGAGATATCCAGCCGGTCTCCCCCGGCGATACCGCCCGGTGGATGAACGATGATGTGCTGGCACACCTCCGGGCCTTCGGCGTACAGATGCTTTTGCACGCGCAGCGGTCCTTTGTGGCGCCGCAGTGTCGGGCGTGTGCTGTCATCAAAACGGCCGTAACCCAATTCCAGCTCGGCGTGCCAGCTGGGGGTGAAGAGGGCGGTGTTGGCAGGCAGGTTCATGATGTCTTCATTGGCTTGTCGAGTGCTGCACGATAACGGATTGACGCATCAAATGGTCACCAGACCACGAACGCCGTCGCTCTCCATGTTCTCGCCACGGCCCTGCTGGACGATCTCGCCCCGCGACATCACCAGGTACTGATCGGCCAGTTCCGCGGCGAAGTCGTAGAACTGCTCGACCAGCAGAATCGCCATGTCGCCACGCTCGGCGAGCTTTTTGATGACCGCGCCGATTTCCTTGATCACCGAGGGCTGAATACCTTCGGTGGGCTCGTCGAGAATCAGCAGGCGTGGACGGCTCGCCAGCGCCCGGCCTATCGCCAGTTGCTGCTGCTGACCACCGGACAGATCGCCGCCGCGACGGTGCTTCATTTGCAGCAGCACCGGGAACAACTCGTAGATGAAGGCCGGCACTTCCTTGGCCTCGGAGCCCGGAAAACGCGACAGGCCCATGAGCAGATTTTCCTCGACCGTCAGCCGGCCGAATATTTCCCGGCCCTGCGGCACGTAAGCAATCCCGGCATGTACCCGTTGGTGTGTCTTGAACTGGGTGATGGCCTTGCCTTCCCATTGCACCGAACCTTCCTTCGATGGCAGCAGGCCCATCAGTACACGCAGGAGCGTGGTCTTGCCCACGCCGTTGCGGCCCAGCAGGCAGGTGACCTCTCCGACCTTCACATCAAACGACAGACCGCGAAGAATGTGGCTGCCGCCGTAATATTGGTGGAGCTGGCTAACAGTGAGCATGAGGGCCTCATGAGTTATAAGCTTCAAGCTTCAAGCTGCAAGTAAAGAGCAGCACGTTGTTTTTGCTTCTAGCTTGCAGCTTGCAGCTTGCAGCTTGCAGCTAAAAGCTTGCAGCTGGTCGCGCTAGCGCCCCAAGTAAACTTCGATCACGCGTTCGTCGGCCTGTACGTCGTTCAGCGAGCCTTCAGCCAGCACGCTGCCCTGGTGCAGCACGGTGACATGGTCGGCAATCGAGCCGACGAAACCCATGTCGTGTTCAACCACCATCAGCGAATGCTTGCCGGCCAGGCTTTTGAACAGCTCGGCGGTGAATTCGGTTTCGGCATCGGTCATGCCCGCGACGGGCTCGTCGAGCAGCAGTAATTGCGGGTCCTGAACCAGCAGCATGCCGATCTCCAGAAACTGCTTCTGGCCGTGGGACAGCAAGCCCGCAGGACGGTGCATCGAGCTGGTCAGGCGGATCGTTTCCAGCACCTCAGCGATCCGGTCCTGTTGCTCGCCGCTCAACCGCGCACGCAGACTGGCCCACACCGATTTGTCGGTCTTCTGTGCCAGCTCGAGGTTTTCGAACACGCTCAAGGCCTCGAATACCGTGGGTTTCTGGAACTTGCGGCCGATGCCGGCCTGAGCGATCTGCACTTCGGTCAGCTTCGTCAGGTCCAGCGTTTCACCGAACCAGGCCTTGCCGTGGCTGGGGCGGGTCTTGCCGGTGATGACGTCCATCAGCGTGGTCTTGCCCGCGCCGTTGGGGCCGATGATGCAGCGCAGTTCGCCTACGCCGATGTACAGATTCAGATCGTTCAGGGCCTTGAAGCCGTCGAAGCTGACGCTGATGTCTTCCAGCGTCAGGATCGTGCCGTGGCGAGTATTGAGGCCTTTGCCTGCGCTCTTGCCGAGCCCCACCGCGTCGCGGCTGGTGCCTGCGTCGGAGTTCGGGGCCAGAATCGGTTCGAGCATGAAAGACGGGGTCGGAGTGGTTTTCATTGCTCGCTCCTTTTCTTCAGCATGCCGATCACGCCCTTGGGCAGATACAGCGTGACGATGATGAACAGCGCGCCGAGAAAGAACAGCCAGTATTCCGGGAAGGCCATGGTGAACCAGCTTTTCATGCCGTTCACCAGACCTGCGCCCAGCAGCGGGCCGATCAGCGTGCCACGGCCACCCAGGGCTACCCAGACAGCGGCTTCAATGGAGTTGGTCGGCGACATTTCGCTGGGGTTGATAATGCCGACCTGCGGCACATACAAGGCGCCAGCCAGACCGCACAGCACGGCGCTCAGCACCCAGACGAACAGTTTGAAGCCGCGCGGATCGTAACCGCAGAACATCAGGCGGTTTTCCGCATCGCGCAGCGCGGTCAGCACGCGGCCGAACTTGCTCTGCGCCAGGCGCCAGCCGATGTACAGACTGGCCACCAGCAGTGCGACCGTGGCCAGAAACAGCGCGGCTCTGGTCCCTTGTGCACTGATGCTGAAGCCCAGAATGCTGCGGAAGTTGGTGAAGCCGTTGTTGCCGCCAAAGCCGGTCTCGTTGCGAAAGAACAGCAGCATGCCGGCGAAGGTCAGCGCCTGGGTCATGATCGAGAAGTACACGCCCTTGATCCGCGAGCGGAAGGCGAAGAAGCCGAAGATCAGCGCCAGCAGTCCCGGTGCCAATACCACCAGGCACATCGCCCAGAGGAAATGGTCGGTGCCCGCCCAGTACCATGGCAGCTCGGTCCACGACAGGAAGGTCATGAAGGCCGGCAACCCATCCCCAGCGGCCTGGCGCATCAGGTACATGCCCATGGCATAACCGCCTAGGGCGAAGAACAGGCCGTGGCCCAGCGACAGCAACCCGGCGTAGCCCCAGACCAGGTCCAGCGCCAGCGCGACAATGGCGTAGCAGAGGATCTTGCCCACCAGGGTCAGGGTGTAGGCCGAGACCTGAAAGCTGTTA
Organism: Pseudomonas sp. P135; assembly: GCF_020312125.1. Classification (NCBI taxonomy): domain Bacteria; kingdom Pseudomonadati; phylum Pseudomonadota; class Gammaproteobacteria; order Pseudomonadales; family Pseudomonadaceae; genus Pseudomonas; species Pseudomonas sp. P135. Next base: position 195,111 of record NZ_JAGPYR010000007.1, on the reverse strand, counting down.
TCGGCAGGCAGCAGCGACAGCAGCGGCAGTGCCAGCAGCACTGCAAGGATTACGCAGCCTGCGGTCAGCGTGCCTCTGGGCCCGACTTTTTGCGCGGCAGTTACTATCAATGGCTGGCTCATCAGTCGATCACCCGTCCTTTCAATGCGAAGAGGCCTTGCGGACGTTTCTGGATAAACAGAATGATCAGCGCCAGGATCAGGATCTTGCCCAACACGGCGCCGATTTGCGGTTCGAGAATCTTGTTGGCGATGCCCAGCCCGAAGGCCGCCATGACGCTACCGGCCAGTTGCCCGACACCGCCGAGCACGACCACCAGGAACGAATCGATGATGTAGCTTTGGCCAAGATCAGGGCCCACGTTGCCGATCTGGCTCAGGGCAACACCCCCCAGACCAGCGATACCTGAGCCCAGACCGAAGGCCATCATGTCGATGCGCCCGGTCGGTACGCCGCAGCAGGCGGCCATGTTGCGGTTCTGGGTGACGGCGCGCACGTTCAGGCCCAGGCGGGTCTTGTTCAGCAGCAGCCAGGTCAGCACCACCACGAACAGCGCGAACGCGATGATCACGATGCGGTTGTAAGGCAGCACCAGATTAGGCAGCACCTGGATGCCGCCAGACAGCCATTGCGGGTTGGCGACTTCGACGTTCTGCGCGCCGAAGGCCAGACGCACGGCCTGAATCAGCATCAGGCTGATGCCCCAGGTCGCCAGCAGGGTTTCCAGTGGGCGGCCATACAGATGACGAATGACCGTACGCTCCAGGGCCATGCCGATCGCGGCGGTGACAAAGAACGCCACCGGCAACGCGATCAGCGGGTAGTACTCGATGGCCCCCGGTGCGTAGCGCTGCAGCATCAGTTGCACGACGTAGGTGGAGTAGGCCCCCAGCATCAGCATCTCGCCATGGGCCATGTTGATCACGCCCAGCAGGCCGAAGGTGATCGCCAGACCCAGCGCCGCCAGCAACAGGATAGAGCCCAGCGACATGCCGCTGAACGCCTGGCCGAGGATCTCCCCGATCATCAGCTTGCGCTTGACCTGCGCCAGGCTGGTTTCAGCCGCCACGCGTACCGAAGCGTCGGTTTCCACGCCGGGCGCCAGCAATGATTCAAGACGGGTACGCGCCAGCGGATCACCGGTTTCGCCCAGCAGTCGCACGGCAGCCAGGCGTACTGTCGGGCTGGAATCGACCATTTGCAGGTTGGCCAGCGCCAGGGTCAGTGCGCTTTTGACGCTGGAATCTGTTTCGCCGGCCACGCGTTCGGTCAGCAACTCCAGTTGTGCAGGGCGGGCGCTTTTTTGCAATTGCAGAGCGGCGGCCATGCGCAGTCGTGTATCGGCTGCCAGCAACTGGTGGCTGGCCAGCGCGGTTTCAACCAGGCCGCGCAGCCGGTTGTTCAAGCGCAATTTACGCGGTTCGTCAGGCGTTGGCGCATCGGCGGCGGCTGGTGCCTGTGCATCGACGGCCACGTATTGATCGTTGTTTTCGATCCAGGCGCGCTTGCTGCTGTCGGCACCCACACGGCCATCGCGTAAGGCTTCAAGCAGCTCGACGCGTTCCGGCACAGGCTTGGCGGCCCAGGCCTCCAGCAGTTCTGCCTGTTGCGAAGAACTGGCTGCGACAAAGTCGCTGGCATCACCGGCCTGGGCAGCCAAAGGCAGCAGCAGGCAGATGGCGAGGATCAAACGGTAAAAATAAGAAGGCATATCAATATGGCCTTGATTCAGTATGGCGTCGTCTACTCTTGAGACGGTCCTTCACGCCCTTCGCCAAGCGTCACATGCGGGGGCTGTTTTTGATTCTGGCCGAAGGCCGTAGGAGCGAACTTGTTCGCGAAAGGGCCGGTACATTCTCCGAAAATGTATCGTTCGAACTACCGTCTTCGCGAACAAGGCGGATCGCCGCCCCGGTCGCTCCTACGCCCTGTGGGCAGAAGCTTTGAAACCCCGGACTTCGCGGGCTTCAGGACCTGTCTATAACGCTTGGCGCTGGAGCGTGGGAACGATCAAGCAGCGTTGATCCGTCAGTTGCTCTTCGCCGGGGCGTCCGGCTTCTTGTCGTTGCCAGGGATGTACGGGCTCCATGGCTGGGCGCGGATCGGCTCTTTGGTCTGCCAGACGACGTTGAACTGACCGTCGTCCTGGATTTCGCCGATCATCACTGGCTTGTGCAAGTGATGGTTGGTCTTGTCCATGGTCAGGGTAAAGCCCGACGGCGCTGCGAACGTCTGTCCGGCCATGGCTTCACGGACCTTGTCCACGTCGGTGGATTTGGCTTTCTCGACCGCCTGCGCCCACATGTGAATGCCGACGTAGGTGGCTTCCATCGGGTCGTTGGTCACGGCCTTGTCAGCGCCTGGCAGGTTTTTCTTTTTGGCGTAGGCTTTCCAGTCAGCCACGAACTTCTTGTTGACCGGGTTTTCCACCGACTGGAAGTAGTTCCAGGCGGCCAGATGGCCTACCAGTGGCTTGGTGTCGATGCCGCGCAGTTCTTCTTCGCCTACCGAGAAGGCCACAACCGGTACGTCGGTAGCGTTCAGGCCCTGGTTGGCCAGTTCCTTGTAGAACGGCACGTTGGAGTCGCCGTTGACGGTGGAGATAACGGCCGTCTTGCCACCCGCGGAGAACTTCTTGATGTTGGCCACGATGGTTTGATAATCGGAGTGACCGAACGGGGTGTAGACCTCTTCGATATCGGTGTCTTTCACGCCTTTGGAATGCAGGAACGCGCGCAGAATCTTGTTGGTGGTGCGCGGGTAGACATAGTCGGTGCCAAGCAGGAAGAAGCGCTTGGCAGCGCCGCCATCTTCACTCATGACATAGTCGACGGCCGGGATAGCCTGCTGGTTAGGCGCGGCGCCGGTGTAGAAAACATTGGGCGACATTTCTTCGCCTTCGTACTGCACCGGGTAGAACAGCAGGCCGTTGAGTTCTTCGAAGACCGGCAGTACCGATTTGCGCGACACCGATGTCCAGCAGCCGAACACCACGGCGACCTTGTCCTGGGTCAGCAACTGACGGCCTTTTTCCGCGAACAGCGGCCAGTTGGACGCCGGGTCCACAACGACCGGCTCCAGCATCTTGCCGTTGACGCCGCCTTTGGCGTTGATCTCGTCGATGGTCATCAAGGCCATGTCCTTGAGCGACGTCTCGGAGATGGCCATGGTGCCGGACAACGAATGCAGAATGCCGACCTTGATGGTCTCGGCAGCCTGAACGGTCCAGGTCAGCCCCATGGCGGCGATGGATGCGGACAGGGTAAAGGCTTTGATCAGGCTGCGACGCTTCATTGACTGGCTCCCTTAGTACATTGTTTGAGGTTTGGCGGCGGTGCATTTCGTTGCTCTTTCAAGCTTTAGCAAGGTCTGGGCCAACGCAGCAACGTCGCGAAACGGAATGATTTTGTCGCGTTGAGTCGAGGAGTCGCACCAAGGTGGAACAACGTTCTGCCGTTGGTGCGTATGAAGCTCTGCGATGGTGCGAAAGGGGTGTTCAGGCTAGCGAGCGGTCAATTTTCCAGGTGTTTCAGACCCATAGCTCCTTTGCTCCGGTGTACAGGTCAAACGTCTGATCAGTGAGTTGCTCGGGAGCGTCGAACCACGCAAACAGCTGACCGTTGATTCGCGTTGTCGCCCCCAGTTGCATGCGCGTGCCCGGTGCGATGGCGACGTGATCACCGAGGAAGCCGGTAAACATGTTTTTTTTCGGTATGCCCGGGGCAAAGATGAAAAAGACCGGGTGATTTTCTGCATTGGCGTTACTGCTCACAAATCCATCCCGGCTCCACAGGAAGGCATTGGCTCGCGATATCGAGGCGGACTGCACGCCACTGTCGGTAAACACCGCACCTGCTTCGTGCTCCAGACAGGCCATCCCTTCGCTTGATACGTACGTCGAGCGAAAAGCAGTGCCATCCCATGCTTTGAGCTGATAGAACTGGCTTAGAAAGTTGCGTGTTGTGGCATTGCGCACACCGCTTCGTAACAGAGGGTTGATGTCCGTCGAGCCACCTTCCGCATAAGCCGCTATTTCGGAAAGGTTTTCGGCGTTGGACGCTGCGCCCAGGGCGAGGTAGTCGGCCTCGAACTTCAAGCGTTCGGCGCTACCTGTCTCTTCCAGGGACACAGGCCAGGCAGTGGTCAGGCTGGCCAGTTGTGATCGGGCATTACGGATGGCGGACTGACTGATGCGTGGTATCTGTTTGCCCACGGTTTTCCAGGCCCCGCTGGTGGTGCGCAATGCGTATTCCTGCTCATGCACCAGTAGCGTTGCGTCAGTCGGGGATCGCCGATAAAGGCGCGAGTGACCAAACATATTGGTACGTCGGCTTACGAAAAAGGTCTGGCCCTCTATATCGATGGCGATGAACCGTTGGGAGTCCATAGCGACGATCAATTTGGGGTCTGCAAAGCGGGGGGCTCTGGAGTGCGACAGGAGGTAGCCGATCTGGATCTGCCCGTCGCGGCCGACCCTGCGGATCAGGTGCGGGCGTCTTACCACCTTCGAGGCATGCATTGCCGGCTTCAGGGCGAGCGCCAGGCGGCCAATGAAAGCGGTAGCAAGATAGCCTACGGCGCTCAGAAATTCCTCGGCTGCACCTTCGAGGTCGCCTTCGTCGAGTTTCGAGAAGGCGCTCCAGGTCTTGTACAGGCCCACGCCCAGTGCGACAGGCATCATGATCGGGTCAGGCAAAAACAGAATTCCGATGTTGGCGATCAGATCGAAGGTTCGGCCTGATCGCCCCATGCCGTTGGCCAGGCTCATTTGCCGTTTGGCTTCGCTGATCAACTGATTGATCCTGGTCTCGTGGATTTCCACATAAAGGTCTTTGCTTTGGCTGACAAATACCACCGGGTGCAGCAGCCTCGCCGGGATCGGTATCAGCGACAGTTGGGTAAAAACCTCTGGCATGCGCCAGTGCCTGGCCTGCTTTTCGTACTGCATGGCACGCAACGTTTCCAGGCGCCTGGAAACCGGTATTTGCTCAATCAGATACTGCTGGAATGGCGCTTTTTCCAAAAAACCGGTGGTCAGGTGATACATGCTGTTGAACCAGCGGAAAACGACGCCGTCGGCAGCATCCAGCGTGCACAGCACCAGTGGCCCCCGCTCGAATTTGTCGGCTGGAGCAATCAGCATGACATTGGTCATCATGAATTGATTGACGCTGAAAAACCGGACCTCGATGGCTTCCCCTTTGATGGTCCGACGCCCTTGCGGTGCCGGCGAATCAAGCACTGCCTCGATCCACTCAAGACCGGCCGGTGCAAAAGCCTGCTGTTCGATCTCCAGCAGGGCCATCTTCATCCGGGCTTCCAGCATGGCTTTCTGCAACTGCTTGAGTTGTCGCGCATACGCTGATGTCTTCAGATTGAGATCGAGGTAGTCGCTAAGGTGCTGAGGGTTCTCTATGGCTGTGACCAGCCTCTTTATAGTGGCCATGTCCAGTTTCTGGATGACGGCGCCTGCCTCATCGACAGCGTGGATCAGCACTGCATCTGCGGCCCTGGCACGGTGGGCATGGGTATGCGCCAGTTGCCAGAGCGAAATGTTTTCAGTTTCGGTTGTCGGCAGCACAGGTGCGCCGGGGATCTCCAGCACTTCGGTGCCAAGCCTGTAATTAATCGAAACGGTAATCTGCTGCGCGGCTATTTCGACAGATGCCTGTTTCAATACTTCATCCAGATGCTTGTCGATATAGCGCGTGAGATAGGTACGGCTATCATTGTCCGGCGGGTCGAAGTTAGCCTTGCTGACTTGCCGGATGCTGACAACCGACTCACCAAACTGTTGTGCCTGCGCAAGCCATTCCTCGCGTTGCGACGCCTGCATGGTTTTCCACCAGTCAGGCATCTGGCTCTGAACCAGGTCGTTATCGAGCCTGTCCAGGCGCCAATGGTTGTCAAAGTAAAGCTCTGGCTTCAGCAAATGCGTTATCAATTGCTCGAAACAAACCTCGTCCATCCGTTGAGCACGAGCAAGCTGTACGGCCTGAGCGAACATTGATTGCTGTCGGGCGATCTGGCGGGTGTGCAACAGGCTCAGAAAATTGCCTTCCAGCAAGGTGTACTGCCATTGCAGCGCGATGAAACCGGAGGCGGCCTGGCTTGCCTGTTCAGCCGCAGGCTCAATCCCCAGGCGTCGCCTGTAGTCAGGCTCTGTTGCGCGTTGAGCAAGGCGCTCATTCATGTGTGTCAGGGATGCAAATGCCTCCAGCCCGTCATAAGGAGTGAACAGCAGGACGTCCTCAAGCTCCTCTTCGTCAAGCTGTAACAGCGGTTCTTTACGAAGACGTCGAGCGATGGCAAACGCACCGGAGATCGCAATTGCAGGGCCATCACCGATACGGGTCGAGAGGCTGAAAATGCTGTGGGGTTGAATTTGCGCGATGTTTCCGGCCGGGCGTGTGGCACATGGCCCCAGTGCTGCCGATAGCAGACTGTAGTGCCCGGTCGCCATTTTTCCCGAGGCGATCAGCACCGCGCATTCGGATTTCAGACACTCGATCTGCTCGGCCAGATACCGGTTGCTCCGGGTTTCACCGTCCGGCGTTGCGATGGCCCAATAGTCTGCAAGTTTCTGGCTATAGAATTGCTCCAGCTGCTGGCTGACCCGAGTGTAGAAATCCACGATAGCCGCTCGACCCAGCGGCTGGATGGCCGGTGTCTGCGAAGTGGACGACGGGGTCGGGTAAAGACCCTGCACATCATTGTCGGTCCAGTTCAAAAGGCCGGTGAAATGCTCGACCAGGCTGGAGATCAACGGAACGCTGTGTATGTTGGCGCCGTCGTCCGCTGCGACCTTGCTGTCGCGGTAGGTCAGCCATGTGGTCTCGACATCCAGGTCGGGTTTGAGCGGGTGCAGCAGGCTACGGGCGAGCTCTTGCGTCGTCTTGCTGAAACCGGGTGGATAGCTATCGCTGGCAAGCGAGGCGGGTAGAGGTGGGGGTGATGTCGTGAGCGGTAAGTTCATGGTGCCGATTCGTCTGCATGATGGATGATCCGCTCGAGGCAATGGCCTGGCGGTTCATGTCATGTAGTCACGGTCGGTGCTGCGGGGATATCAGCCAGCGATGGTCGATGGCTGCGGCATCGGCTATCCGGTGGGTAGGACGTATAGGGGGGAGCAAGAGCAATTCAGGCAGGGCGAGGCCTGAAACCGGGTATGAGGAGGAATTCATCACAACGCCACTCAGTGGTTTCAGGCCCCGCAGGGAGCAATCTAAGCTGTTGTCGCCTGTTTGGCAAAGCGCGAAAGCACTATTCGATCAAGCACCCAGACAATGAGCATCGAAATGCCCACCAGAGGGAACACTGCGCCCAAGGCAATCATCACCACTGTCGCTGTTTTCCAGCGTGGCAGGTCGTGGCGCAAGGGCGGTACACCGAGCCCGCGCTGAGGTCGACGTTTCCACCAGATCACCAGGCCGCTGACCGAACTGAGCAACACCATCAGGCAAACCAGCAAGATAAGCAGCTGGTTGATCCAGCCGAAAAACTTGCCCTCATGCAGCATGACGCCCAACTCGGTAGCCTTGGACACCGTGCTGTAATCGACGTAGCGCACATCAGCCAGCACCTTGCCGGTGTATTGGTCGATATGCAGCGTCGCATCATCACGGGGGTCGTCGGCGAACACCGACACGGTAAACACGCCGTCAGCTGTCTTGGGCCGGGTGATGCTGTAGCCCGGCACGATGTCTCTGGCCCGCGCGATGTCGACCACTTTCTGCAAGGACACTGTTGGCGCTGCCGGTGCGCTGGACATGTGCATGTGGTCCATGTGCTCGGCGTGTTCGCCGGTCGAAACCGGCATCGGTGTGTTCTCCATTGCCCACGGCACGGTCTGCACGCTGGCATTGTTCAGCTCGCCAGCCTGCCTGTCGGACTTGGGGACGTCGGTCCACATGGCGGCCGGGAAGGTGTTCCACACCGCCGCGTATTGCTTGCCCCACAGACCGGTCCAGGTCATGCCGCTCAACAGCATGAACAGCAACAGCAAAGCGCCCCAGAAGCCGGTAACCGCGTGCAGATCACGCCACAGCACGCGCCCTTTGGCCGTCAGGCGCGGCCAGAAAACCCCAGCCGCGGAGCGACCGCGTGGCCACCATAGATAAAGGCCGGAAATCACCAGCACAACGCCCCAGCCTGCCGCCAGCTCGACAAGCCGGTCGCCCAGCGTGCCGATCATCAGCTCGCCGTGCAGTGCGCGGGCAACCGCCTGCAGGTTCTTTGTGGCGTCCTGGGTGCCAAGAATGTCGCCGCGATAGGGGTCGATGAAGACATTCAGCTCCCGTCCCTGCTCGCTGACGACAAACTGCGCACTGCCCTCGGTGCTGGTCGGCGGGAAATACTTGCCGACCGTGGCGTGTGGATAAGTACTCAGCACGCGCTGTTGCAACACGTCGGCAGTCAGGCGGTGCTCGGCCGGCGCGACGTTCAGCAGATCGCTGTACATCAGGTTATCCAGTTGCGGCTTGAACAGGTAAATGATGCCGGTCAGCGACAACAGGATCATGAACGGCGCGACGAACAGTCCCGCGTAGAAATGCCATCGCCAGGCAAGGTTGTAAAAAGAGACATCAGGTTTGGACACGTCAAACGCTCCCCAATAGGGACAACACAGCACGAACGGCGCGCAGCAGTGAGCCGCGCGCCCTCGTGAAATCTTTTTTTCGGCTTATGCGGTGATGAGCGCTGGCGGTGCCCGGCTTCGAGCATTGGGGAAGATGGCGTTGCGGGCATGCCCCGGCAAGGGCAGCAGGGCGAAAAAGTCAGCGGGTCCGGGTGGCGGGGCGGCGACCAGTTGAAGGACATGGGGCAATGCCGGGCAACTGAACAGCAGTGTGCAATAGCCACATTTTGCCCACAGCGCGTGATCGCTCATGCCTGCGTCGGCAGGCATCGCATGCTCGCTGCCATGCTGGGCGTGACCATCGGCCGGCATGTCCATCCCGGCTGGCATGGACATCGACATGCCGGCGTGATGATCCATCGGCATCGACTGGGAAACCAGTGGACCGATAAAGATCATCAACATGGCAAACAGACTCAGCCAGGCTCCCCGGTTATTACGAGGGGCTGATCTGTCGCGACGGCATGCGCTGCTCACTCGGGAAGGCTACTCAGTGCTGGTGCTCCGAAGCCTGCTTTTGTACCACGACCTGCACCTCGATATCCCCCGCCTTTTCGAAATGCAGGGTCATCGGGAAGCGCTGGCCGACCACCAGCTTCGAACGGTCCTTGATGTCCAGCAGCATCACGTGCCAGGCCATGGGTGCGAAAACCACCTTCGCGCCAGGCGGTATGTCGACCGCCTGCACGTGCTGCATCTTCATCAGCCCGTCGGCGTGTACATGCTCATGCAACTGCGCCTGTCCGGCGATGGGCGTGTCGACGCCGATCAAGCGGTCGGCGCTGTCACCCTTGTTCTCGAGGGTGAAATAGGCCGCCACGGTTGGTGCATTGGGCGGTAGCTCCATTGACCATGGATGGCCGATCAGCAATGACCCTGCCTTGTACTCATGGGCGTGGACGAGGCCGGCTGGCAGCAGCAGTGCGGCCAGCAGCAGTGCTTGTTTGAGCATGGGGGATTCTCCGGGGGATTCGATGAAGGAGTGAAAGGTAGCTCAACTGGAAGTCCGAAACACTTGGGCAAACCTTTGAGCGCCGCTGAGTGAGCCCGTTTCGTAGAGTCGTTCCCCGGCACGCAGCCATAAGGTGATGAGGATGAATCAGAGATCACAATCACATCGTTTACGCTTGGGGCGATTCTCCGGTACCGGCCAGATTTATTTGGTCACCGCAAAAACATTCCAGAGAACTCCTGTCTTTTCCGATTGGCGCATGGGGCGTCTGTTGGTGGATGAGCTTCGACATGTTCAGGCGCAGCAACTGGCCGATTCATTAGCCTGGGTTGTAATGCCCGACCACATTCACTGGCTACTGCAGTTGAATAGCCACTCATTATCCAGCGTTGTACAGCGCGTTAAATCGAAAAGCGCGATCGCCATCAACAGAGCCAGAGGCTGCAGTGGACCTTTTTGGCAAAGCGGATTCCACGACGTCAGCATCCGCACTGAAGAAAGCCTTTTGGATTTTGCCCGTTATATCGTTGCCAATCCTGTTCGAGCCAACCTGGTCAAAAGCGTACGCGATTATCCCTTATGGGACGCAATTTGGCTGTGAAAAACCGGCCTCTTCGTGAGCAAGCTCACTCCCACAGGTCCAGAGTTTTTTCGAGGAATGTGGATAACTCCCACAGGGCTGGTGTGTTTCAAGTCATGTAGATGTTCATGCGGCATCGCTGACCTTGTGGGAGCGAGCTTGCTCGCGAAGGCGGATTAGCAGATCAACAGATTTTCAGCGACTGCCCCGGCCTCTTCGTGAGCAAGCTCACTCCCACAGGGCCGGGGTGTTTCAAGCCCTGTGGATCACTCCCGCAGGTCGGTGGTGTTTTCGAGCCACGTAGATGTTCTGCAGCAGCGCTGATCTTTTGGGAGCGAGCTTGCTCGCGAAGGCGTAGTCACGGATATATAGATTTTCAGCGACTGCCCCGGCCTCTTCGTGAGCAAGCTCACTCCCACAGGTCCGGCGTGTTTTCAAGCCCTGTGGATCACTCCCGCAGGTCGGTGGTGTTTTCGAGCCACGTAGATGTTCTGCAGCAGCGCTGATCTTGTGGGAGCGAGCTTGCTCGCGAAGGCGTAGTCACGGATATATAGATTTTCAGCGACTGCCCCGGCCTCTTCGTGAGCAAGCTCACTCCCACAGGTCCGGCGTGTTTTCAAGCCCTGTGGATCACTCCCGCAGGTCGGTGGTGTTTTCGAGCCACGTAAATGTTCTGCAGCAGCGCTGATCTTGTGGGAGCGAGCTTGCTCGCGAAGGCGTAGTCACGGATATATAGATTTTCAGCGACTGCCCCGGCCTCTTCGTGAGCAAGCTCACTCCCACAGGTCCAGAGTTTTTTCGAGGAATGTGGATAACTCCCACAGGGCTGGTGTGTTTCAAGTCATGTAGATGTTCATGCGGCATCGCTGACCTTGTGGGAGCGAGCTTGCTCACGAAGGCGTAGTCACGGATATATAGATTTTCAGCGACTGCCCCGGCCTCTTCGTGAGCAAGCTCACTCCCACAGGTCCGGCGTGTTTTCAAGCCCTGTGGATCACTCCCGCAGGTCGGGGGTGTTTTCGAGCCACGTAAATGTTCTGCAGCAGCGTTGATCTTGTGGGAGCTTGCTCGCGAAGGCGGATTAGCAGATCAACAGATTTTCAGCGACTGCACCGGCCTTTTCATGAGCAAGCTCACTCCCACAGGTCCGGCGTGTTTTCAAGCCCTGTGGGTCACTCCCGCAGGTCGGTGGTGTTTTCGAGCCACGTAAATGTTCTGCAGCAGCGCTGATCTTGTGGGAGCGAGCTTGCTCGCGAAGGGGGAGTCACGGATATATAGATTTTCAGCGACTGCCCCGGCCTCTTCGTGAGCAAGCTCACTCCCACAGGGCCGGGGTGTTTCAAGCCATGTTGATCACTCCCGCAGGTCGGTGGTGTTTTCGAGCCACGTAAATGTTCTGCAGCAGCGCTGATCTTGTGGGAGCGAGCTTGCTCGCGAAGGCGTAGTCACGGATATATAGATTTTCAGCGACTGTCCCGGCCTCTTCGTGAGCAAGCTCACTCCCACAGGGGCGGGGTGTTTTCAGAATTTTCATGAGGACTGACGGCTCATTAATCCAGCCCCAAGGCCTCCAGCACCTCATCCACGCCCCAGAACAGCCGGTCGACGTCAGGCAACTGCGGGCGTTTGAGGATCAGGACGGGCAGGCCGCGTTCGCGGGCGACATCCAGTTTGGGTTCGGTGGAGCTGCTGCCGCTGTTTTTGCTGATCAGTACGTCGATGCGGCGCTGTTCGAACAACTGGCGTTCGTCTTCCAGCATGAAGGGGCCGCGTGCGCCGATCACTTCGCAGCGTTCGTTGCCGGGGTAGTCGTCCAGTGCCCGGAGTGTCCAGAACTGGTGCGGGGGGATTTCGTTCAGGTGCTGCAAGGGCTCACGACCCAGCGTGAACAGCGGGCGCTTGAAGGGGAGCAAGGCAGAGGCCAGTTCTGACCAGTCAGCCACTTCGCGCCAGTCGTCCTCTGGACCTGCCTGCCACGCGGTGCGGCGCAAGGCCCAGCAGGGAATGCCCGCCAGCCTGGCCGCACGCGCTGCGTTGTGGCTGATCTGCGCGGCGTAGGGATGGGTGGCGTCCAGCAGCAGGTCGACGCCCTGTTCGCCCATGTACTGCGCCATGCCCTCGGCGCCGCCATAACCGCCGACCTTCAATTGGCAGGCCAGATCCGATGGCACCCGGCCCATGCCCGCCAGGCTGTAGATGTGCTCAGGCCCGAGCCTTCGCGCAATGGCCAGCGCCTCGGTAATGCCGCCCAGCAGCAGGATGCGTTTCATGTGATTTCTCTCTGTGAGTCAACGCCAGCCTGACCCACCAGCCCGCCTTGACGATCAATTGCGAAAACCTCCACCTGAACGCTCGCAGGCACGATGCTGCGCGCGAAATTCAGCGCGTGGCGACACACTTCGTCACCCAGTGGCACACCCGCCGCAGCACTCATCGCCAGCGCTTGCTGACTGGTGTTGGCTGCAAGGATCTGCTGTTGCAGACCTGCATCCGCGCCGACATCCGCAGCCCAGTGCGCCAGCTGTGGCAGGTCGATGCTGGAATGGCGGCTGTGCAGGTCCATATGGCCGGCGGCCAGCTTGCTGATCTTGCCGAAGCCGCCGCACACGCTCAACTTATCCACAGACACCTTGCGCAAGTGCTTGAGCACGGCACCGACGAAGTCGCCCATCTCGATCAGGGCGATATCGGGGATTTTGTACACGCGGCGCATGGTGTCTTCGCTGGCATTGCCGGTGCAGGCGGCGATATGCCGATAGCCGTTGGTGGTAGCAACATCGATACCTTGGTGGATCGAGGCGATATAAGCCGCGCAGGAGAACGGCCGGACAATCCCGCTGGTGCCGAGAATCGACAGTCCGCCGAGAATGCCCAGGCGCGGGTTCATGGTCTTGAGCGCCAGCGCCTCGCCGCCCTCGACGCCGATCGTTACTTCGAATCCGCCGCTGTAGCCTTGTTCTTCGGCCAACTGCAGCAAATGCTCGGTCATCATGCGCCGGGGTACCGGGTTGATGGCCGGCTCACCCACTGCCAGCACTAGCCCGGGGCGGGTCACGGTGCCGACACCTGCGCCCGCCACGAAGCGTACGCCCGCTGCCGCTTGCAGCCTGACGCGGGCAAACACCAGCGCGCCGTGGGTGACATCCGGATCGTCGCCGGCATCCTTGAGGGTGGCGGCTTCCGCGAAGTTATCCACAAGCCGGCAGAACTCCAGACGCATCTGCACCTGCTTACCCTTGGGCAGGACGATGTCCACCGCATCGCTGACTTGCCCGCAGAGCAACAACCGCGCCGCCGCGAGGCTGGTCGCGGTCGCACAGCTGCCAGTGGTCAGGCCACTGCGTAGTGGCGCAGGCTGTTCGGCGGTTTCTTCGCGCATCAGGGTTTGACTACGTCCAGCAGGGTGATCGGCAACGCCTGACGCCACGTGTCGAATTCGCCAAGGGGCTGCGCGTGGGCGACGTGGATACGGGTCAGTTCGCCGCCATGCCGTTCGCGCCAGGCCATCAAGGCCGTTTCGCTTTGCAGGGTGACCGCATTGGCGACCAGTCGGCCACCCGGACGCAGTTGTTCCCAGCAGGTTTCCAGCACGCCGATACGCGTCACGCCACCGCCGATGAAAATCGCATCCGGGCGCTCCAGACCGCTCAATGCCTGAGGCGCACTGCCCCGCACCAGTTGCAGGCCGGGCACGCCGAGTGCGTCGCGGTTGAATTCGATCAGTTGCTGGCGGCCTTCGTCGGCTTCGATGGCCATCGCCCGACAGGTCGGGTGCGCGCGCATCCATTCGATGCCGATGGAGCCGCAGCCCGCGCCGACATCCCACAACAGTTCGCCCGGCAGCGGTGCAAGGCGGGCGAGGGTGATGGCGCGTACGTCGCGCTTGGTGAGCTGGCCGTCATGTTCGAAGGCGCTGTCCGGCAGACCTGAAACGGGGCTCAGACGGATGGCGCTGGCATCGGCGCGACAATCGATGGCAACCAGGTTCAGCGCGGCGATCTCGGGGTTGCCCCACTCGCTGGCCAGCCCTTCGACGCGCCGTTCGGCTTCGCCACCCAGATGCTCCAGAACGGTCATGCGGCTTGGACCAAAGCCGCGCTCGCGCAACAAGCCGGCAATCACGGCGGGGCTGCTGCCGTCGTTGCTCAACACCAGCAGGCGCATGCCATGGTGGAAATGCGCGTTCAGCGCGGCCACCGGCCGGGCAACCACCGACAGGGTGACGACGTCCTGCAGGGGCCAGCCGAGGCGGGCGGCGGCCAGAGAATAAGAGGAGGGCGCAGGCAGAATACGCATTTCGTCAATGCTGACCACGCGTGCAAGACTGGCGCCGACGCCGAACATCATCGGGTCGCCACTGGCCAGCACGCAGATCTCGGCACCGCGCTGCTCGAGCACAGGGTTCAACGAGAAAGGGCTGGGCCACGCACGTCGCTCGGCGCGAATGCACGGCGGCAGCAACGCCAGTTGGCGCGGGCCGCCGAACACCTGATCAGCATGCAGCAGCGCGTGTCTGGCGTTCTTGCCGAGCCCCTTGTAACCGTCTTCTCCGATTCCCACGACTGTCAGCCACGGCGACATGTACCTACCTCAATCCGAACTTCCGACAGAGCGCCTTTTCATGGCTGCGGACAAAGCAGGCATAATACCGCGCCCGACGGGGTACAAGTGCTCTAATCAACGTCCGTTTCCAGCCAGTTCACATCGGGTGACCCATTGAACGAGCAGCAGTCCGCTCGCACATCCTCTGCAACGCTACGCCCCTCGGCCTGTCCGGGGTTGCTGCGTATCGTCCCGGCACTGGACGGCGGGATCTGCCGGATCAAGCTGGCGGGCGGGGTGATCAGCAGTGTGCAGGCCATGGCCGTTGCCGAGGCCGCGCGCACTTATGCACAGGGCATTATCGAAGCCACCAACCGCGCCAACCTGCAGATTCGCGGCATTGGTGCCGATCATGACGGGTTGATCGGCGCCTTGATGGCGGCAGGGCTCGGCCCCGCCAACCCGGCCAGCGACGATGTGCGCAACCTGATGCTCAGCCCGACGGCCGGGCTGGACCCGCAGATGCTCTTCGATGCCCGGCCGCTGGCGGCGCAGATTCTCGACGCGCTGGAATATCACCCGCGTTTTCATGAGCTGTCCCCCAAGTTCGCCTTGTCGCTGGATGCTGGTGAAGCGCTGGTCATGCTCGAACACCCGCACGACGTGTGGCTGTCGGCGCTGAAACGCGACGACGAAGTGCTGCTGGCGTTCGGCCTGGCCGGCTGCCCGGCCCATGACCGACCGCTGGCCGCTGTCCCTCTAGCCGAAGGGAAGATGCTGGTTGTCGCACTGCTGGAGCTGTTTCTCGACCTGGCCCGTCCCGAGCACACCCGGATGCGGCACGTGCTGGCCGAGGTATCGACCGACGATATGCTGCGCGAGCTGTCGACCCGGTCCGGCTGCACAGTGCGGACCGATAAGGCGATCACCGATTGGCAGCGTCCGGCCATTCAAGGCACTCGGCATATCGGTATTTATCCACAGGCCCAGTCGAATCAGGTGGCGGTGGGCGCTGCAGTACCGTTGGGGCGTCTCGATGCGGCGATGCTTTGCAGCGTGGCGCAACTGGCGGCGGATCAGGGCGACGGCACGCTGCGCCTGACGCCCTGGCAAAGCCTGTTGCTGCCCAACGTGCCGGTCGAGCGCGCGGCAGCGGTGCTGGACGAGTTGCAGGCATCCGGCTTCGCAGGTTCTGCCGAGCAACCGCTGGCGCAGATGCTCGCCTGTACCGGTTCTGCCGGATGCGCCAAGGGGCTGGCCGACACCAAGGCCGACGCCCTGCAACTGGCTGCCGGACTGGCTACCGGCCAGGCTGTGCACTTGAGCGGCTGCACGCGTTCCTGCGCCGCCGCCCACGTAGCGCCAGTGACCTTGCTGGCTGTCGCGCCGGGCCGTTACGATCTTTATTTTCGCGATGCAGCGCATGCCGGTTTCGGCGTGCTGCGCGCGCGCAACCTTACTATTGAAGCAGTCGGCGCGCAGTTGAACGCCGGCTCACGGAGCAACATGCATGATTGATTACATCCGCGATGGTCAGGAGATATATCGCAACTCTTTCTCGATCATTCGCGCCGAAGCGCGTCTTGACACGATCCCTGCCGACTTGGAAAAACTCGCCGTGCGCGTGATCCATGCCTGCGGGATGGTCGAAGTCATCGAAGACCTGCGCTTCTCGCCGGGTGCCGGTACCGCCGGGCGCAACGCTCTGGCCGCCGGAGCGCCGATCCTGTGTGATGCGCGCATGGTTTCCGAAGGCATCACCCGCACCCGGCTGCCCGCCAATAACCCGATCATCTGCACCCTGCATGACGAAGGCGTGCGGGAAATGGCCCTGGAGCTGGGCAATACGCGTTCTGCGGTGGCGCTTGAGCTGTGGCGTCCGCACCTGGAAGGCAGCGTGGTGGTCATCGGCAACGCGCCGACCGCGCTGTTCTATCTGTTGGAAATGCTCGATGCCGGTGCGCCCAAACCTGCACTGATTCTCGGCTTTCCGGTCGGCTTTGTCGGCGCCGCCGAGTCCAAGGCGATGCTCGCCGCCGATAGCCGCGGCGTGCCGTTCGTGATCATGCATGGCCGTCGTGGCGGCAGCGCCATGGCCGTGGCCGCTGTCAACGCACTGGCCACGGAGATCGAATGATGCAGGCACGCGGTCGATTGATTGGCCTGGGCGTCGGTCCCGGCGACCCGGAGCTGATCACTGTCAAGGCCCTGCGCCTGCTGCGCGAGTCGCCGGTGGTGGCGTACTTCGTGGCCAAGGGTAAAAAGGGCAACGCATTCGGCATCATCGAAGCGCATCTGCAGGACGTTCAGACCCTGATGCCGCTGGTCTACCCGGTCACCACCGAGGCATTGCCGGCGACACTGTCCTACGAAAAGCTCATTAGCGACTTCTACGACGAATCCAGCCGGCACATCGCCGCACACCTGGACGCCGGACGTGATGTGGCGGTGATCTGCGAAGGCGATCCGTTTTTCTATGGCTCCTACATGTACCTGCACGATCGTCTGGCCGAGCACTACGACGCTGAAGTGATTCCGGGCGTGTGCTCGATGCTTGGCGGTGCTTCGGTGCTGGGCGCACCGCTGGTGTATCGCAATCAGAGCCTGTCGGTGCTGTCCGGTGTGCTGCCCCACGATGACCTGAAACGCAAGCTGGCCGATGCCGACGCGGCGGTGATCATGAAACTGGGGCGCAACTTCCACAAGGTCCGCGAGGTGCTGACCGAACTGGGGATGGCCGGGCGCGCGCTGTATGTCGAGCGCGCCACGATGAGCAACCAGAAAATCGTCCCGCTGGATCAGGTCGACCCGATGTCTTCGCCGTATTTTTCGCTGATTATCGTCCCGGGCGACAGGTGGCAAGGCTGATGACCTCCATGACTCCGGCCATCGTCATTCTCGGCAATGGCAGCTTTGCTACCGCGCGGCGTATTCAACAACTGTTTCCCGATGCGCTGATTCATGGCCTGGCCGAGCGCGTGCAGGGGGCCGACCGCACTTACAGCGACTTCGGCGCGACGCTGCGCCAGTTGTATCAACAGAACACGCCGATCATCGCCCTTTGCGCAGCCGGTATCGTTATCCGCACCCTGGCCGCCGTGCTGCTGGAGAAGGGCGCCGAACCGCCGGTGCTCGCCGTGGCCGAAGACGGCAGCGCGGTGGTGCCGCTGCTTGGCGGTCTGGGCGGGGTGAATGTCCTGGCGCGCAGCATCGCCAGCGGGCTTGGCGTTGCGCCGGCGATCACCACCAGCGGCGAGCTGCGTTTCGGCACCTGCCTGCTCAACCCGCCAAGCGGCTATGCACTGGGCGATCTGGAGCTGGGCAAGCGTTTCGTTTCCGACCTGCTGTCCGGCGAACCCGTGCGCATCGAGGGTGAAGCCCCCTGGCTGGCTCAGGCGCAACTGCCCGAAGATCCACAGGCGGCGCTGGCCATTCATGTCGGCAGTGCCCTGCGCGATCCTTCGCCCCATGAATTGCTGATCTACCCACGTAACGTGCTGGTGGCGGTGACTGAGCTCACCGACGAACTGGCTGAGCACGTGCGCTCGGCCCTGCGTGAGGCTCGTATCGCCGGGCAGTCTCTGGCGTGCCTGTTGGCTGCCGAGGAGCAGATGGCCAATCCGCACCTGCACAAGGCTGCCGCCGAGCTGGACGTTGCGGTGCGATTTGTCAGTGCCGCGCCGGCCAGCGAGATGGCCCTCAATGCAGTCCCTCAGCTGTTGCCACCGCTCTGCGTCGATGCCCACACAGCGATCGCTGTCGCAGCGCATCCGCTGGATGTGCCGAGCATCGGCCGCGGGCGTGGCCGACTCGCAGTCATTGGCCTGGGTCCTGGCGCAGCAGACCTGATGGTGCCTGCGGTCAAGGCCGAACTGGCACGTGCCAATGATGTGCTGGGCTATGAAACCTACGTGCGCATGGCGGGGCCGTTTCACTCTGATCAGGTACTGCACTGCACTGACAATCGTGAAGAAATGCAGCGTGCCCGACATGCCTTCGAACTGGCTGCTCAAGGCCGCTCGGTGGTCGTGGTGTCGTCCGGTGATCCGGGGGTTTTCGCTATGGCTTCAGCGGTGCTTGAAGCGTTGCATGCGTCGGATAATCCTCACTGGCATGCGGTCGAGCTGGAAATTCTGCCCGGTGTCTCGGCCTCTCTGGCCACCGCAGCCCAGGCCGGTGCGCCGTTGGGGCATGATTTCTGTGTGCTGTCGCTGTCCGACAACCTCAAGCCCTGGGACATCATCGAAAAGCGTCTGGACCTTGCCTGCCAGGCCGATCTGGCGTTGGCATTCTACAACCCGATATCCCGCTCCCGGCCCTGGCAACTGGGGCGTGCGCTGGAGATTGTCCGCCAGCATCGCATCCCTGAAACCCCCGTGACGCTGGGGCGCGATATCGGCCGTCCCGGGCAGACATTGAGGGTTATCACGCTGGGCGAATTGACCCCGGAACAGGTGGACATGCGCACCATGGTGTTGATCGGCTCTTCCCTGACGTGCACCTTTCCTCGCCACGAAGGCGGCAACTGGGTCTATACGCCGCGTTGGTACGGCAACAAGCCTACAGCGTGACCGCGCCCGCGTGTCATACCTGCAGCTCTCTATCGCGGGAAAGTGCTGAAGTGTCGATGTCACTTCAAGCCTGTGGGCCTGTGTATCGGCTCACAGGCCTGAGCGAATCGGCGCTCTCCAACCTGCGTCGGCCGTAGTCCGATTCCAGAAACCTCCCGGGAATGTTCGCTCACCTGCGGTATACCGGGAGGCAGGCGGCGGGTCGAATTTTGTTCTGCGTATCGAGCGCAACCGCCAGGTGCCTGGAAGCCATCAGAGGACAACCGGAAAGCGCCGAAAAAACGGCCTGAGTTATTTCGTTAGTCTCGATTCAGTCCATCAGGACTCATGAATTAAAGGACTAATGAAATGACACAGGAAAAAACCATGAACAGCACTGACAACCTCGATTACATCGCCGCCTGCGAGCTGGCTGAATGCCCTCCTTTGTTGGCCGCCTATGCGGCCGCAGCAACCCCCGGGTTACTTGAGGCACGTGACGTCACTGACGCAAACTCCGGCAATGAAGGCGCGGTGGTCGCAGGCAGTCTGCTGGCATTTGCCAGCGGTATCTCGGCGCAGAGCAAGCAGGACGTCATGAATTCCTTTCTGTTCGCCACCCTCGTGGCCAACAAGGCGTTCAGCTCTGAAACCCAGGGCGATCAGTGGTATGACAAATTCAACGAAGTGCTCTCGAAGGTGGGCTGGCTTTCCACCCAGTGGAGCTATGCGCGCTATCGTGCTACCCAGCAGCGTTTCACCATGGACGAAGTCGGTCTGGAAATCCTCGGTTCGGCCATTACAGCTGCCGCGTTGCCCGGACCTGCATCGCTGCTGATGCTCAAGGTGGCTGCAGATGCCATCGCCGCGTTGAAAGCCAAAAAAGAACCCCTGCGCCTGTTCGAGAACCAGACCAAGTCACACCGTGGCGGCAGCTTCCGTATCGCCTCCTGTATCGAATCCGAGGACAACATTGTGAGTCTGGCTATGGCAGCAGTCAGTTTTCAGGCTGACAGCGACGTCACCAACGTGCTGTTCTGGGAGTGGCAGGACACCAGTGTCCAGACCTGGAAAGGCGAGGACAGCCTGTTGCTCAACACGGCTCTGTATGCGCGCCATCGCGACCTGATCGAGCAACGGCTGGATGATAACGCCAGTCGTGCGATCGCAGAGTTCGACATCTGATCGGAGTGTTGGCGGAGGTACGTGCTACCTCCGCTTCCGGGATAAAAGGAATTTTCCCATGAAGCAGGAATTGGATGCCGTAGTCGTCAATGCGGGTTGTTTGATGTTTTTCCCCGAGCCGCAGCCGGTCTCCCTGAAAAACGATGTGCTGGACTCGATGCTGTACGTGCAGTTGGCCGCATCGAAGCAACACTCAAAGTTTGCCGAACCCGAAAAATGGAATGAAACCCGTCTCGCCGCAGCGCAGCGTTTCGGCTGGTTGCCGAGTGCCAACGAACATGTCAGCCAGCCTTTGCCGGCAGAGTCTGCCGAAACGGTATGGAGTTGCATGGCGCGCGCGCTTGCACCCTTCGTGTCAGCCGACACTCTGCTGCAGGCAGAGTCGTTCATGCGCAGGGTGGGCAATCAGTCCGTCGGCAGCGAAGCGCTTGATCTGCTGCGCAGTCAGACCGTACAGAGCGGTTTGAATCACGCAGGAAGATTGCAGGTCAGCGTGGTTCTGCAAATGGCGTTCGTCGACACCCGGCAGAACCTGAAGCTGGCGCAGTTTCAGTTCGCCACGCGTCAGCCGTTGCCATCCGCTTTTCTTTTCGAGGTCATCGAGCCAAAGAATATCTACGGCAACATCGCTGTGACCGTCTATGCGATGCAACTGTTCGAACAGGTCTATTCACAGTTTCGCGATGGCATCGATACCGCGCTGTCGAGCAAGCGCGCTGGTCTGATCATGTCGCTTGGGGGCAGTCCTGATGTCTGATCCGAATGAAGCCCTGTTGACCGGTGCCAGCCTGCTGTCCTTCGCCGACAATGTCGAACCTGATTTGCGCCAGGACATAATCGATTGTCTGCACCATGCCAAACTGGTCGCAGATGATCGCCATTCTTTCAGGGGAAACTGGCGTGCATGGCTGGATGTTTACCAGCGCTCGATTGCCGCCACGGGCGGTTCGCATGGCGCCGGGATCAACGATGCGCGTTTGAAGATTCACAGTTTCAGTGACATTGGCAGCTTGCAGCTTCCAGTGTTCGATAATGCTGGCGAGCTTCGCCAGCTATATCGCAGTTCGCTCGACAGGCTACTGAGCAGTGATCATGCGAAGACGTTTTTCAGCAGTTGGTTTACGTCCGGACGTTCTGAAAGCTTTCAACTCATACCGTGTTCAATGCACAGCGAAGACGAGGTAACGATCCTGTTGTGCAGCCTGCAGATGACGACCATAGCGTTGAGACCCGCGCTTTATTTTTGGCAGGTTCTTGGCGGAGAAATGCAGGTGCATGTCGTTGGTACTGCATTCCGCTTCAGTCGCCAGAGCTTCGAGCCTTTTCGCCAGGTTGTGCAGGACACCCTGGCTGATCGTGCCGCAGCCGAAATCATCAGTCTTTAGCAATCTGGACAAGCCCATGGAAGGGAGTAACGCAAATGAGTGCAGACACAGGCAATGCGGCCTATCTGGGCACTATCCCCAGTATGGTGGCGTTCCTGCCCGGGCTTGCGAGCGAGGAGCGCACGGATATTCAGAACGTGCTTCTGGACGCCCAGTTGTTCGCAGACAGGCAGTTTGATTTCAAGGCCCAATGGGGCAGCTGGATGCATTACTACCGCAGCCGCCTCAAGGCGCGCGGTATACAGCAAAAGGGTGTGGTCCTGGGTGACTCACTGGTGGTGAGCAGTGCCGACGATTTGTTGGACGCGACGTTCAAGGTCAGCCATCCTGCGGACCGCAAACGTCTTGGCGGCCTGGTGCAGCGCGCTGTCGCAGCGTTGGGAGTGAATCAGGCAGCAGAGTCGTACTTTCAAAACGGCTTCGATCAGGGACGTCTGGGCAGTTTTCAGGTCGTGCCCTGCGAAAAGTATGAACCTGATCGAGTCCTTCTGTTGTTGTGCAGTCTGCATCTCAGCGTGGACGAGTATGCGGCAGGTAGCCGACGGCTGCTGTTTCACTTCAAAGGTGGCAGTTACACGTTTGACAGTAAGGCGTATGCAGCACACCGTGACGAGGTGATGGATTATCTGGACGGCAGGGCGCAGGGGCTGGTGCGCGCTGCAAGTATCTGAATCCGGTCAGGGCAGCAGGTAGCCCCGGATGCCGGTGAAGATGATTTGCGCGGCCAGCGCACAGACGAACAACCCCATCAAGCGGCTGACAATCTGCAAACCCTGATCGCCGAGGATTCGTTCGATACGGTTGGAGAGGTAAAGCACGACGCCTACGGTCAGGCTGGCCAGCGCAATACTCAGGATGGCGGTGAGTTTGTCGTCCCAGTGGGGCTGACTGACGCCCATGACCAGCAGCGCACCGATCGTGCCGGGGCCGACGGTAAGCGGGATGGTCAAAGGAACGATGGTCACATCCTGCTGGATATTGTCGGTCTGCACCGCCGACTTGCCCTGGGCCATGCCCAGTGCCGATATGAACAGCACGCTGCCGGCACCAATCCGGAACGCATCCACGGTGATGCCGAATACATCGAAAATCACGCGTCCGAACAGATAGAGCAATACGCTGGAAACCAGTGTCGCCAGTGCCACCTTCCAGGCCAGGCGTCGCTGTTCCTTGCGCGAGTGACCACGCGTGAGGCTGATGAAGCAGGAAAGAACGAAAAACGGGCTGTAAAGCACCAGCATTTTCAGATAGACGCTGAACAACACGTGAAGCATGGCTTCGACTCACAGCAGCAGGTGGATGGCATCGCCAGTCTATCAGGCCACAGGCCTTTCCCGTCGCTGTCAGTTTTGCCGATAGTGCTCGCCGTCCGACGTCAGCCCGCGGGCCTTGTCACGGTGCGCCACCCAGTGCTCCACCAGCTCGCGCAACTGGGACAATTCGATGGGCTTGGCCATGTGGCCGTCCATGCCGGCCTGGCGCGCGCGGTCCTTGTGCTCGGTGAGAATATGCGCGGTCAGTGCAACGACCGGGGTACGTACACGCTGATTGCCGACTTCCCAGGCGCGCAATTGCTCGGTGGCCGAGAAGCCGTCGAGTATCGGCATCTCGCAGTCCATCAACACCAGGTCATAACGCTGCGCCTTCATGGCACGTAACGCCTCTTCGCCATTACTCGCGGTATCGGGGTTGAGGTTGAGCTTGCCGAGCATGCCGCGGATGACCTTGGTCGAAATGCTGTTGTCTTCGGCCACCAGAATCCGGAAGTCGCCAGGGACGTTGACCGGCGGAGTCACGACCGGGCCAGGCTTGTTCGACACGACACCCTTGTTCAACTGAGTCAGTTCATCGGCCAGCGTGGTCTTGAGCGTGTAGCCTGCCACCGGTTTGGCCAGAATGCGCTTGATGCCGGAGTTGCGCGCGATGATCTTGCTGGGCGCATTGCTGATGCCGGTCAGCATGATCAACAGAATGTCGTGATTCAGGCTTGGATCTTCCTTGATCTTGGCGGCCAGTTGCATGCCGGTCATGCCTGGCATGTTCTGATCGAGCAGGACCACATCGAAATAGTCGCGCAGGTGCGCCTTGGTTCTGAGCAGGGCCAGTGCCTCCTTGCCGGACGCCACTGCGCTGACATTCAGGCCCCAGGCGCTGCATTGCTGGACCAGCACTTTGCGGCACGTGTCGTTGTCGTCGACCACCAGCACCCTGGCGTCTTTGAGCGGGCTGTCCAGATCGATGGTCGGCTGTTCAAGCAGCTTTGCGTCCAGCGGCAGGTTCAGCCACAGCGTATTACCTTGCGCACCCGTGTTCTGAATGCCGAACTCGCCATCCATCAGTACGATCAACTGACGAGCGATCACCAGCCCGAGGTGGCCGCCGAGCCGGCTGCTGGCCAGGAAGTTACGGCTGTGCAGTTCGGCGTGCAGCAGCTCTTCACGCTCTTCGTCGGAAAGCGATTCGCCGCTGTCCTGCACCGAAATACGCAGCCGCGTATTGCCGCTTTTCGATGACTCAAGGGATACGGCCAGCAGAATTTCCCCTTCGTCGGTCTTCTTCAGGGCATTTTCCAGCAGGCTCAGCAATGTCTGGCGCAGGCGAGTCGGATCACCATTGATGACACGTGGCACCTGCGGCTGGATCTGGCTGATCAGTTCGACCTGTTGCTGCTCGGCCTTGGCGCGGAAGATATTCAGGCAGTCCTCGACCAGCGCGCCGATGTCGAACTGCACGTCGTCCAGTTCGATCTGCCCTGACTCGAGCTTGGTGATGTCGAGAATCTCGTTGATCAGCGTCAGCAGTTCGTTACCGGCACTGTGGATGGTCTGCACGTAATCGCGCTGCTTGACCGACAGCGGGGTGCCGAGCAGCAGCTCGGTCATGCCCAGCACGCCATTCATCGGGGTGCGAATCTCGTGGCTGATCTTGGCCAGAAACTCGGCTTTGGCGTTGATTTCGGCGGTGCTGGCCGCCTGATCGCGGCTGATGCTGAAACGGTCTTCGGTGATGCTGCGATGGCGCTCGCTGAGCGCCAGGCTCATCAGCACACCGCTGATGCAGAACACGCTGAGCAGCGCCAGTATCAGCCATTGCGGCGGCACCAGGCTCAGCCACAGCAGGCCGGGCAGGACCACCATGTAGCCGATATTGAAGGTGATCATCCCCAGGACAAACAGGCGCGCCGAGCGATAGCCCTTCTGCCAGTGCCACATCGACACCGCCAGAATGCTCAATGTCGTCAACGAGACCAGGCCGAACGTCAGGAAATTGATCGGCAGCTTTTCGTCGAACAGCACCAGCAGGGCGCCGATCCCCATGAGCACCGCGTTGCCCAGCAACAGGCGATCGAGCTTGCGGGCATTGCGGTGGACGAAGAAACAGTAGGTGTAGATCAGGCCTGCGACAGCGGCCAGCAACAGTGCCAGGTGCGCGCTCGGGGTTTGCGCGATATTCCACGGGTCGATCGGGCGCAGCAGGTTGAGGAGCAACAGGGCACTGAGCCCGAGTAACGATTCGCAGGCGGCCAGCCACAGATTGCTGCGCGACCGGGTGTGCCCGTAACGCGTCAGGTTCTGCACGATCAGCATGGACAGTGCGCCAAACAGCAGCCCGAACAGCAATGGCTGAGTCTCATTGGCGGCGCTTGCGATGGCCGGTTCAAGGGTAATGCTGGGGCGCATTTTCTGCGCGGAGACCAGCCTCAGGTAGATATCCAGCGGGGCCGAGCTTTGCGGAACCGGCAGCAGGAAGTCGTTGGACGGCAGTCGCTGATCTTCAATCGGTACGTCATTGCCCGTGCGTACATGATCAATCTGTCGATCGCCGTCCATGACATACATGTCGGCGCTGGAAAGATCCGGGGCGAAGATGCGCAGCAATTGCTCGTGCTGGGTCGGTTGCAGGCGGTAGTGCAGCCATAATGCGCTGTCGCGATCCGCAGCCGTGACACGTTCCAGCTCGATGGGGCTGAATTGATTCTGATAGCGCGCCGAGCGGATTTCATCCAGCGTCAGGTGGGCCTTTTCGTCGAGCAGCGTCGACCAGCCTGCACCATGCTCGGCCTGTGCCGAAAGCATGAACAGCAGAGTCAGCAGTCCGACGGTTGAGGCTATGGCAATCCTGAGCCAGCGCACAATGAAATCCCTTCGTGAGTGAATGCCTGGTAAAAACCGCGAATACCGGAGCAACCGGCCAGCCTCTGTTTGAAGAGGCTGGTCCGATCGATTATTCCTGGTCTTCGCCACGCTCACGGGCAATGGCTCGGTAGCCAATGTCCTTGCGGTAGAAACACCCTTGCCAGTCGACTTTTGCGGCCAGCGCGTAGGCATTTTCCTGCGCGTTGCCCACGCTGTCACCCAGTGCTGTGGCACACAGTACACGACCACCGCTGGTCACGACACGCTCATCCTGCAAGGCTGTGCCTGCATGGAAGATCTTGCCTTCGAGCTGTGCCGCTGCGTCCAGACCTTCGATGACCGCGCCTTTGGCGTAGTCGCCAGGATAACCCCCGGCGGCCAGCACGATACCCAGACTCGGGCGCGGGTCCCACTGTGCTTCGATCTTGTCCAGCGCCTGCGCCAGTGCAGCTTCGACCAGCAGTACCAGGCTCGATTGCAGACGCAGCATGACCGGCTGGGTTTCCGGGTCGCCGAAGCGGCAATTGAACTCGATGACTTTCGGGTTACCCGCTTTATCGATCATCAGACCAGCATAGAGGAAGCCGGTGTAAACGTTGCCTTCATCGGCCATGCCCCTGACGGTCGGCCAGATAACCAGGTCCATGACACGTTGATGAACCTCGGCGGTGACCACCGGGGCAGGGGAGTAGGCACCCATGCCGCCGGTGTTCGGCCCGCTGTCGCCGTCGCCGACGCGCTTGTGGTCCTGGCTGGTGGCCATGGGCAATACATTCTTGCCGTCGACCATGACAATGAAACTGGCTTCTTCGCCATCGAGAAACTCTTCGATGACAACGCGCGAACCGGCGTCGCCAAAGGCGTTGCCAGCCAGCATGTCACGTACGGCGTCTTCGGCTTCTGCCAGGGTCATGGCGACGATCACGCCCTTGCCTGCGGCCAGGCCGTCGGCCTTGATGACAATAGGCGCGCCCTTTTCACGCAGATAGGCCAGGGCAGGCTCGATCTCGGTGAAGTTCTGATAGTCGGCAGTAGGAATCTTGTGGCGCGCCAGGAAGTCCTTGGTAAACGCCTTGGAACCTTCGAGCTGCGCAGCGCCGGCAGTCGGGCCGAAGCAGTCCAGGCCACGGCTGCGGAACAGGTCGACGACGCCTGCAACCAGCGGTACTTCAGGGCCGACGATGGTCAGCGCAACGTTCTTTTCAGCGAAATCCGCCAGTTGTTCCAGTGCCAGAACGTCGATGGCCACGTTCTCGCATTTGGCCTCGATCGCCGTGCCCGCATTGCCCGGTGCGACAAACACCTTCTGCACGCGCGGGTCCTGGGCGACTTTCCATGCCAGGGCGTGTTCACGACCGCCGCTGCCAATGATCAAAATATTCAAAAACAGACTCCTTTGGAGTAGCTACAAGCTGTTAGCTACAAGCTGCAAGTAAACGCGGGTGGTCAGCTTGCTTGCAGCTCATGGCTTTGAATGGTTAATACGCTAGGCTTTAGCTTGAAGCTTGAAGCTTGAAGCTGCCTTTAGTGCCTGAAATGGCGCATGCCGGTAAACACCATCGCGATGCCGGCTTCGTCGGCCGCAGCGATCACTTCATTGTCACGCATCGAGCCGCCTGGCTGTATGACAGCGGTGATGCCGACCTTGGCCGCGTTGTCGATGCCGTCACGGAACGGGAAGAAGGCATCGGAGGCCATGACCGCGCCCTGAACCTGCAGCCCGGCGTGTTCAGCCTTGATGGCAGCGATACGTGCCGAGTTCACGCGGCTCATCTGGCCTGCACCGACGCCGACGGTCTGGCGGTTGCGGGCGTAGACGATGGCGTTGGACTTGACGTACTTGGCGACTTTCCAGGCGAAGATCAGGTCATGCATTTCCTGTTCGGTCGGCGCACGCCGGGTGACGACCTTGAGGTCGGCTTCGGTGATCATGCCGATGTCACGGCTCTGTACCAGCAGGCCGCCATTGACACGCTTGTAGTCCCACGCAGGCAGGCGCTCGCTCCACTGGCCGCTGGTCAGCAGGCGTACGTTGGCTTTGCTGGCGACGATGGCGCGGGCTTCGGCGCTGACGCTCGGTGCGATGATCACTTCGACGAACTGACGCTCGACGATGGCCTTGGCGGTTGCAGCGTCCAGCTCGCGGTTGAAGGCGATGATGCCGCCAAATGCCGACTCGGAGTCGGTGGCGTAGGCCAGTTCGTAAGCCTGACGAATGCCGCCTTCATCATCCGGGCAGACCGCCACACCGCAGGGGTTGGCGTGCTTGACGATCACGCAGGCCGGTTTGACGAAGCTCTTGACGCATTCCAGTGCGGCATCGGTATCGGCTACGTTGTTGAACGACAGCTCCTTGCCTTGCAACTGGGTGGCGGTGGCGATGCCGACCTCGGCAGGTTTGGCTTCGACGTAGAACGCGGCACTCTGGTGCGGGTTCTCGCCGTAGCGCATTTCCTGAGCCTTGACGAACTGGGTGTTGAAGGTGCGCGGGAACTGGCTGCGGCCTTCGGTACTCAGGGTTTCGGCGGTCTGGTCGACGCCGCCCAGGTAGTTGGCGATCATGCCGTCGTAGGCGGCGGTATGCTCGAACGCCTTGAGCATCAGGTCGAAGCGCTGGGCGTAGGTCAGGCCACCGGCCTTGAGGCTTTCCAGGACCTGGCCGTAATCGCCGGCATTGACCACGATGGCGACGTCCTTGTGGTTCTTCGCCGCGGAGCGGACCATGGTCGGGCCGCCGATGTCGATGTTTTCGATAGCGGTGGGCAGGTCGCAGCCCGGCTTGGAGACAGTGGCTTCAAACGGGTACAGATTGACCGCAACCAGATCGATCGGCTTGATGCCGTGCTCGGTCATGATGGCGTCGTCTATGCCGCGACGACCCAGAATCCCGCCATGGATCATGGGGTGCAGGGTCTTGACCCGGCCGTCCATCATTTCGGCGAAGCCGGTGTAGTCGGCCACTTCGACTGCCGCGACGCCGTTGTCCTTGAGCAGCTTGAACGTACCGCCAGTGGAAAGAATCTCGACGCCCAGCGCTTCAAGCTCGCGGGCAAACTCAAGGATTCCTGTCTTGTCGGATACGCTGATCAGAGCGCGGCGGATCGGCAGGCGGGTAGTCTGGTCGGTCATCTCGATTTCCATCAAAAGCAAAAGAAGTCAGCAAAAAAAAGCGACCGCGGTGCAAGGTCGCCTTTTCTGTTTTGAATGCTTTAAAGCAGATCGTACTGTTTGAGTTTCTTGCGCAGCGTGCCGCGATTGAGCCCCAGCAGCTCGGAGGCCTTCGTCTGGTTGCCCTTGACGTAGTTCATCACGCTTTCCAGAAGCGGAGCCTCGACTTCCGACAACACCAGGTTGTAGACGTCAGTGACGGATGCGCCTTCGAGGTGGGCGAAATAATTGTGCAGCGCCTTCTCGACACTTCCGCGCAGGGTCTGACCCTCTTCGCTCGGCGTGTTGAGGTGCTGTTTCAAATTGACGTTGTCGCTCACGGGTGTTGTTCCACTCACTAAAGTCTCGGTCATCATCGTCATGCGGCCACCTCTTTATCATTCTCGTTATCCGGGCCCTTGCAGCCTTGGCTGAAGAACTCCCGGACGTTGGCGCACTGTGCTTCCGTATCTTCCAAACGATTGAAGTGGGCGCGAAACTCTCTGGCGCCCGGCAGCGTTGCGAGATACCAACTGACGTGTTTGCGTGCAATGCGCACGCCCATCACGTCTCCATAGAAAACGTGGAGCGCTGCCAGATGCTCAAGCAGAATGCGTTCCACTTCACTCGACTGCGGCGCCGGGAGTGTTTCTCCGGTGCGCAGGAAGTGTTCTATCTCGCGAAAAATCCAGGGACGCCCCTGTGCGGCCCTGCCAATCAGTAATCCGTCTGCACCGGTAGCCTTCAGCACGTGCCGGGCCTTTTCCGGTGAATCGATGTCGCCATTGGCAAAGACCGGTATCGACACGGCCTGTTTGATCTGGGCGATGGTGTCGTACTCGGCCTCGCCGGTGTACAGGTCGGCACGGGTTCGCCCGTGTACCGCCAGTGCCTGAATACCTGCCTGCTCGGCGATTTTCGCCACTGTCAGGCCATTTCGGTTGTCGCGATCCCATCCGGTGCGGATCTTCAGCGTGACCGGTACATCGACCGCAGCCACGACGGCCTGCAGGATGTCGTTGACCAATTGTTCGTCTTTCAACAGCGCCGAGCCAGCCGCCTTGTTACAGACTTTCTTGGCCGGGCAACCCATGTTGATGTCGATGATCTGGGCACCCAGTTCGACATTGGCACGTGCTGCGTCTGCCAGCATTTGCGGATCACCACCGGCGATCTGTACCGAGCGCGGCTCGGGATCACCTTCGTGGATCATGCGCAGACGCGATTTGCGGCTGTTCCACAGGCTCATGTCACTGGTGACCATCTCCGAAACCACCAGGCCGGCACCGAGTCTTCGGCACAGCTGACGGAAAGGCTGGTCGGTGACGCCCGCCATCGGGGCGAGGATCAAGCCGTTTTGCACTGTATATGGGCCGATGCGTACTGCCGACATAGCCTTACCTGTTGTGGAGGCCAAATCATCTGCAGGCCGTGTAAAAACCGTTTCACCCGGTCTGCAACGGCTCATCCCGCCAGCCGCATGCGCCACCGTCAGAACGAACCGAGAGTTTGAAAAAGGGTTGGCATGATACCCGCTCTCGATGACTGGATAAAGGCTGAATTGGATAAAATCTGAACAGCTCGTACCCGTGCTCGACGAGGCTGGTCAGAGGGTGTTTTGTAGCGAAATTTCTGCGATCGTGCAGTGTTATTTGCTGAAAACAGCGTGTAAAGATGCAGTCTTGACCGACGCCTGGGCGTCGGGTGTGTCATTCCGGCGAGCGGAAGTTCAGGCTGTAGTTCACGGCCTTGGCGCCAGGATCAAGGATATCCAGCGCAATATGGATCGGCGTCTGGGGTGGCATCTCTTCCTTGCCGGCCATTTCGCCGCTCAGGTATTCGCTGGGCTTGAACCGACGACTGGCAATCAACTGACCGCCGGTATCGGAAAAGCGCAGCTCCAGCAGCGGAAACGGCTGGGAAAACGAGGCGCGGTTGTAGATGATCGCATCGACCACCAGCGCCCCCTGAAACTCCGGGTGGCTGCGCACGACCAGGTTGCTGCTCTTGAGCTGGGAAATGTCGACCTTGCTCGGCACCTTGCAGCCAACCTGCGGGCAAATCTGCTGAAACAACGGGCGATATTGATCCTGGCGTGCCAACTGATCGAAGTGGTACCAGACGTACTGTCCTGCCAGGCCCGCCAGCGCCAGTACGATCAACAGGCCCCAGGCCAGGCGTCTGCCCCAGCGTGGTTTGGGCCGTTGCCAGTCCAGCTGTAAAGGATCGTCGGTCAGATCAAGAAGTGTCTGGTCGCGCACTGCCGGTTCGTTGCGGCTGCGCTTGCCCCGGGTTTCAGGCTCCGGCTCATGGTCGTGGTCTTCATCATCGTCATCCACCGCTGACCAGCGCTCGACCTTCTCGGCAGGCGGGGCTTTGCGCTGAATGATGACCGGCATCGGCGGCTCGTCATCGTCCAGATCCTTGTCCAGTGACAGCGACGGCTCGGTGCGTTTGTCGTCCTCCGGCGGCTCCGCAGCTTCTGCAGGGTCGGTATCCGCGATAACCTCGGCATGCAGCTCGGGCAGTTGCTCGACATCATCGTTATGCAGCGTATCGACCCATGCCGCTTCGTCGCTCTGACGACTGTCACGCTTCGCAGTCAGGCTCACATCGTCGTTGCCGATATCGCTGACGGGGCGGGCAAAGGTGTCAGGCCTGCGGGTCTCGCGTTGTTCGAGGCGAGCCAGTTCTTCGTCCAGATTGAGATTGTCCAGATCCAGTTCGCTGACCTGCCAGGGGTCGTCCTCTTCGGGCGCCTTTTCCGGCTCCGGCTGAGGCTTCAGCTCGGGCTCGGGAACTGGCGTCGGCAGAAACTCCGGTTCGGGCAGGGCTGCGACCACCGGCGAGGCGGGCAGGGCCTCTTTCTCGGCGTCATCGCTGGCGCGTTGCTCGAGCAACTGCCGTGCTGCGTTGAACACCTGCAGGCAGGCTCCGCAACGCACCACGCCACGGGCCACGCTCAGTTGAGCGTGACTGACTCTGAAACTGGTCTGGCAGTGCGGGCACTGGGTGACGAAACTGTCGGTCATGCGGCTGTCCGGTTGAAGCGGCGGTTAACGGCGGCGACCCGTGATGCGTACCCAGCCATCTCGGTTTGCGATCGGGTCCAGCTCAAAACTGTCAGCATAGGCTGCCGCGACTTCCTCACCCTGTTCGGCGAGGATGCCTGACAGCGCCAGGCGTCCGCCGGTCCTGATCAGGGTCGCCAGTTGCGGCGCCAGGGAAACCAGCGGGCCAGCCAGAATGTTGGCGACCAGCACGTCGGCCTGCTGGTGTGGCAGATCCTCGGGCAGGTACAGTGGGAAGCGTTCGGCCGCGATATTGTTGCGTCCGGCATTGTCACGAGACGCTTCCAGTGCCTGTACGTCGATATCGGTGCCGACAGCCTGTTCGGCACCCAGCAGCAGTGCGGCGATGGCCAGAATGCCCGAGCCGCAGCCGAAATCCAGCACGTTGCAGCCGTCGAGGTCCTGGCCATCCAGCCACTCGAGGCACAGCGCGGTGGTCGGGTGGGTCCCGGTGCCGAACGCCAGGCCCGGATCGAGCAGCAGGTTCACGGCGTCCGGTTGCGGTGCGGCATGCCAGCTCGGCACGATCCACAGGCGCTTGCCGAAACACATCGGCTGGAAGTTATCCATCCAGCTGCGTTCCCAGTCCTGATCTTCGATGACTTCGGCGCTGTGCTCGGGCAATTCTTCGCCGGTCAGCAGGCTCAGGTGCGCCAGGGCCATCTCGGCATTGGTGTCGGCTTCGAACAGCGCCAGCAGGTGGGTGTGTGCCCACAGCGGCGTGGTATTGAGTTCGGGCTCGAAAATCGGCTGGTCTTCGGCGTCCATGAATGTCACGGACACGGCGCCGACTTCAAGAAGGGCGTCTTCGTAGGTTTCGGCTTGTTCCGGGCTGATGGCGAGACGGACTTGCAGCCAAGGCATGGCGGATTACCTTCGATTTGGAAATAAGTGTGGCTAGTAAGGCCAGTGCGGCCGCAGGAAGCGGGCAAGTTTACTGCTATGCGCTGCAAACAACAAAGCCGCATCACTGCGGCTTTGTCGTTGTGAAGCAGACTGGCTTATTGATTGGCCAGTTTGTGCTCCAGGTAGTGGATGTTGACTCCGCCTTCGCAGAAGCCTTCATCGCGGGTCAGGTCGCGGTGCAGCGGGATGTTGGTCTTGATCCCGTCGACCACGATTTCGTCCAGGGCATTGCGCATGCGTGCCATGGCTTCTTCGCGGGTCGCGCCCCAGGTGATCACTTTACCGATCAGCGAGTCATAGTTGGACGGTACCTTGTAGCCGCTGTACAGGTGCGAATCGACCCGTACACCGTTGCCGCCCGGTGCGTGGAAATGCTTGACCAGACCTGGGCTTGGCACGAAGGTCTTCGGGTCTTCGGCGTTGATCCGGCATTCCAGCGCATGGCCCTTGATGACCACGTCATCCTGGGTATACGACAGTTTGTTGCCGGCGGCGATGCTGAGCATCTCCTTGACGATGTCGATGCCGGTGACCATTTCCGAAACCGGATGCTCCACCTGAACACGGGTGTTCATTTCGATGAAGTAGAAACGACCGTTCTCGTACAGGAACTCGAACGTACCCGCACCGCGATAGCCGATATCGATACACGCCTTGACGCAGGCAGCCAGAACATCCTCGCGCGCCTTTTCATCGATGAACGGTGCCGGCGCTTCTTCCAGAACCTTCTGATGGCGGCGCTGCAGCGAGCAGTCACGATCGCCCAGGTGGATGGCCTGGCCCTGACCGTCGGAAATCACCTGAACTTCCACGTGACGTGGGTTGGTCAGGTATTTTTCCAGGTAGACCATCGGGTTGCTGAACCAGGCGGCTGCTTCGGCGCGGGTCTGGGAAGCGGCTTCGATCAGGTCTTCTTCGCGATGAACCACACGCATGCCGCGACCACCACCGCCACCGGCGGCCTTGATGATCACCGGGTAACCGACTTCACGACCAATGCGCAGAGCGGTGGCTTCGTCTTCCGGCAGCGGGCCGTCGGAACCGGGAACGGTCGGCACGTTGGCCAGCTTCATGGCGTCCTTGGCGGAAACCTTGTCACCCATCAGGCGAATGGTGTCTGCTTTTGGACCGATGAAGGCAAAGCCGGATTTTTCGACCTGTTCGGCGAAGTCGGCGTTCTCGGCGAGAAACCCGTAACCCGGGTGGATCGCGGTGGCGCCGGTCACTTCGGCAGCCGAAATGATCGCCGGAATGTTCAGGTAGGACAGATTGGCCGGTGCCGGACCGATGCAGACGGTTTCGTCTGCCAGGCCCAGGTGCATCAGCTCGCGATCTGCGGTGGAGTGTACAGCGACGGTCTTGATGCCCAGTTCTTTACAGGCACGCAAGATGCGCAAGGCAATTTCGCCGCGGTTGGCGATCAGAACTTTTTCCAACATCGCAGGCTCTCCCCGGGTCAAACGATTGTGAACAGCGGCTGGTCAAACTCAACCGGCTGACCGTTTTCTACCAGGATGGATTCGATCACACCGCTGGTTTCTGCCGTGATGTGGTTCATCATTTTCATCGCTTCGACGATGCAGATGGTGTCGCCTTGCTTGACGGTCTGGCCGACTTCGACGAATGCAGGCGAAGTAGGCGCCGGGGTACGGTAGAACGTACCGACCATTGGCGACTGGACCACAAAGCCGTTCAGTTTCGGAGCCGATGGCGCTTCTGGAGCGGCCGCAACCGGTGCTGCTGCAGGAGCCGGAGCCGCTGCAGGCGCAGCAACCGGAGCCGGTGCGTAGTAAGGCTGTGCCGGCGTCTTGCTGTGACGGCTGATCCGTACGGATTCTTCGCCTTCACGGATTTCCAGCTCGTCGATGCCGGACTCTTCCAGCAATTCGATCAGTTTCTTGACTTTGCGAATATCCATTAATCAACTCCCAAGGTTCTGTAAGGGCAATGTGTCGGCCGGCTCAAGCCATATGGTCAGCTTCAGGCTGGACTCGTCATGGCTTGGCACTGGCGGCCAGTTGTTCCAGGGCGGCTTCCAGGGCCAGTCGGTATCCACTGGCACCCAGGCCACAGATCACTCCTACAGCGACATCTGAAAAGTAGGAGTGATGGCGGAAAGGTTCGCGTTTGTGCACGTTTGATAAATGCACTTCGATGAATGGGATGCTCACTCCCATCAGCGCGTCACGTATTGCAACGCTGGTGTGCGTAAAAGCGGCCGGATTGATCAAAATAAAATCCACACCCTCGCCGCGGGCAGCGTGAATGCGGTCGATCAGTTCGTACTCGGCGTTGCTTTGCAGATACATCAGATGGTGACCGGCATCGCGAGCGCGCTGCTCCAGGTCCTGATTGATCTGAGGCAGGGTGATAGTGCCGTAGACCCCGGGTTCCCGAGTGCCCAGCAGGTTCAGGTTGGGTCCGTGAAGGACCAGGATGGTCGCCATTGCGTGTTCCTTTTATTGTCTGCGAGCGGTTTACGCCCGGCGACTATGCCGGAAGGGCAATGGACTGTCCAGTTAACAACAGTAGCCAGCACAATGAGCGATATTCGCGCAAAGTTTGTGACTCAGGTGTCAGTTTTGGTCATTGGTGCTGTTCAG
Organism: Pseudomonas sp. P135; assembly: GCF_020312125.1. Lineage (NCBI taxonomy): Bacteria > Pseudomonadati > Pseudomonadota > Gammaproteobacteria > Pseudomonadales > Pseudomonadaceae > Pseudomonas > Pseudomonas sp. P135. The sequence goes on along the minus strand of NZ_JAGPYR010000007.1, from coordinate 159,416 downwards.
ACGCTCAATCAGGCCTGCTGCGTCGATTTCGCCGATAACCCGCACAGTTTGCCGTTCTTCGCCGTTTTTATCGAAGAAAAGCAGCGCTGGCGGGCCAAACAGCTTGTACCGGTCGAGCAGAGCGCGTTGCTCTGCGTTGCTGTCGGTCATGTCGAAACGCACCTGTTTGTAACCCGACAAGCGGGCGACCACACCCGGGTCAGGCAGGACTTCGTGTTCGATGACCTTGCAACTGATGCACCAGTCGGCATACCAGTCCAGCACCAGCGGTTTGCCCTCGCGCTGGGCTTCCTGCATCACACGGTCCAGTTCGGCGGAGGTGGTGATCGTCTGCCACTGTGACGCGACCGGAGCTGCTGCCCCGTTATTTGCCGTGACGTATTCGCGACCCAGCGGGCGCATGGGGTCGGTCTGCCCGGACAGCGCGCCGTACCAGCACGCCAGCGCATAGACCAGCAGCGCCAGCCCCAGCAACTGGGCGAGTTTTTGCCGTGTGGTTTTGATGTTGAATTCCAGCGCACCGAGAAACAGCGCGACACCGGCCGACAGCAGACCCACCAGCAACAACGTGACCTGTCCTGGCAGCACGCGGCTCAGCAGGCCGATTGCCAGTCCCAGCAGCAGCACACCGATGGCATTTTTGACCGTCACCAGCCAAGGGCCGCTTTTCGGCAGCCATGTGGCACCACCGGTTGCGATCAGCAACAGCGGCGCGCCCATGCCCAGCCCCAGCGCAAACAGTTTCAGAGCGCCGCCGAGCGCATCGCCGCTGGCGCTGATGTACAACAGCGCACCGGCCAGAGGCGCCGATACGCAAGGTGACACCAACAGGCTGGAGACCACGCCCAAGACCGCTGCCCCCCACAAGGAACCGCCCTGGGTCTTGCCGGCGATACGGTCCAGGCGAGAGCTGATGGACTGCGGCAGGCGCAGTTCGAAAGCGCCGAACATGGCAATGGCGAAGATCACGAAGAATGCCGAGAACGGCACCAGTACCCAGGCCGATTGCAAGCGCGCCTGCAGGTTAAGGCCTGCACCGAACACGCCCATCAGCGCGCCCAGCAGGGCAAAGCACGCCGCCATCGGCAGTACATAAGCGAGAGACAGGCTCAGCCCGCGCAATCCGCCTACCTGACCGCGCAGTACCACGCCGGACAGAATCGGCAGCATCGGCAGTACACACGGGGTAAAGGTCAGGCCTACGCCGGCGAGAAAAAACAGCGCCAGTTCTTTCCAGCTCCAGGCTGCTGTGGCGGCGGGTGGGGTGGCAGAGGCTTGCTCGGCCGGGCTGGCGGCCACATCACCAATGCTCAAGCGCTCGGTTTCAGGTGGATAGCACAAGCCCTTGTCGGCGCAGCCCTGGTACGTGACGGCGAGGGTGAAGGGGCGCTGTTCACCGGGTTTGCGTGGCAGGTCGATATCGAGAATGCCATGATAGACCTCGACATCACCAAAGTACTCGTCGTGTTTCTGCTCGCCCTTGGGCAGTTGCGCTTGGCCAAGGCCGATGTCGGCAGGCTCGGTGCGGAACTGGAAGCGGTGGCGATACAGGTAGTAGCCGTCGGTAGCGACCAGCCTCAGTTTGATCGACTCCGGCGTCGTCTCGATCAGGCTCAACTGAAAGGCCTGACGCACAGGCAGGAAGTCCTTGCTGTTATCCAGCGAGCCACCGCCCAGGGTGGATGAGGGACGGCTGTCCAGCAGACCGGCGCCGGAGGCGGGCAGGGCCAGGATCAATAGCAGCAGGCATAACAAACGGCGCATGGCAGTCTCGAAGATCGAAAGTCCGCGCATGATAACGGAGTGCCCGGCGGCCTGCCGAGCGCAGGTTGTAAGAGTGGGTGTCAGCAGGCCCACTATCGGTTCGGAATTATTTCTTGCCCGAGGAAAAGCTGCCGCCAGCCTCCTGATCGTAAAAATCCGGGATCTTGTACTTATAGGTGTCCAGCCAGCGTTGCAGACTGAGGTCGCGTTCTGCAGCGGTATTGACCTGCGGCGTCGGCGAAGCCGCCTTGCCGCTGGCCTGAAGCTGCAGCCAGGTCTCGGTCTGCCGGGTTTCAGAAGGCGAAGTTTCATGGTTGTCCGCCCAGGCATCTCCTGCGCTCAACAGCAGTACACACCCGGTGAGTATCATGCGCTTCATGGTCGTACCTCCTGGGGCTGACGATCATTTTCCCCTGTCAGGCTCGCAATGGGCCGTGCAGATGCTCGCGGAGCGGCAAGGGGCTTTCTCAATTGCTCGGCGCGCGCCTGGGCATCGGTCACCTGTTCAGGCGTCAGCCCGGCCCGCGACGCCAGTTCGGCGGCCTGCGTCCAGTTGTTCTGATAGATCAGCAGCGTGGCAAGGTTCACCGCTGCCAGCGAGTCCGATTGTTTGAGCTCCATGGCCGTCAGGAACTGAAAGCGTGCCTGTTCCAGTTTCAGCTGATTGAGGTAGACGACGCCCAGGTCATTACGGATCTTTTCATCGGTCGGTTGCAGCTTGCTGGCCATCAGCAGGTGTTGCTGTGCCAGCGCGTTGTCACCACGCGCCGCAGCCAGTTGCCCGAGGCCATGCTCACCCTCGGCTGCCCGGCAGGTGCCCAGCAGGCTGCGGTACAGAGGCTCTGCCTCGTTGCTGCCTAATAGCCGCAACACCCGGGCCTTGCGCAAGCGGACTTCGCCCAGGCTGTCGGGCAAGCCTTCCAGGTTGGCAAGGCTGGCATGCAGCCGGCCTTCATCGGCCATGTTCTGAGCCAGATTCAGGGAGAACTCCTGATCCGAGGTCAGCTTGGGGCACTGACCCGCCTGAGCCGTGGTCTGCGTCCAGAGGGGGCGACCATCACTGGCGCATCCGCCCAGCAACAGCAGCCCGAGTAGTACGATCACTGGTTTCATTGCAATGCGTCCTTTCGTGCACAGATAATACCGGGTCAACTGCCCAGTGCGCGGCTTATTGCCATAAATCCGGGCCCGGCCAGCACAATCAGCAGGGCGGGGAACAGAAACACCATCATGACCACCGACATTTTTGCCGAGAGTTTGGAAATGTATTCCTGCAGGCGGGTCAGGCGTCGGTCGTCGATCAGTTGCTTGAGCGTGAGCAGGGACTTCAATGCGCCACCGCCCTGATGAATCAGTTGATTGAGGATCACACAGGTGTCGCTCAACTCGTCGACGTCCAGTACAGCGGCGGTTTTTCTCAGTTCTTCACCCAGTTCCAGACCGGAATCGACGCGCGTCAGCACCACGCGGATTTCCTCGGACAGTACCGGCAACAGGTCTTTACCTTCGTTGCTGAGCACCCGAAGCGCCTGCTCGACCGCCATGCCGGACTCGAACAGGATGCGCAGCAACGGGATAAAGGTAGAGATTTCCACCACCACTTGTTTCTGACGGCGCCGAGCCACGCTCGCCAGAATCCGCTTGGGCAGCAGATAGCCGGCGCCCAGGGCAAAGATAGGCGCGATGAGCGGTTGCTGGACGCCTTTGAAAAACAGCATCTGGCCGAGGATGGCCACGACCATCAGGCCGACCGGAACGCCGACCTGGCAGGCTGCGAACAACGAGCGTTTGCTGGCGCGCCGCCAGCCGATGCGGTTGAGCAGTATCTGGGTTTCCGAATCCAGGCTGATACTGCGCTGCCCAATGCGCGTATCGCCGAGCAACCGCAACAGGCTGCCGATGCGGCTCTCGCGGATCACCTGGCCCCTCAAGCGTCTGGCCACCAGGCGTTCATTGCTACGTTGACGGGCTATGCCTGACAACAGCAAAAATGCGGCAGCGGCAAGCATCATGGCGGCGAATAACAGTTCCATCTCAAATGCTCCTCAACATGCGCCACAACACCACGCACCCCGTGACCTGCAGGGCGAAGGCCACGCTCAGCATGATCTTGCCGCTTTCGTCGTCCCACATATGCAGCAGATAGCTGGGGTTCACCGCCAGAAAGTAACCGGCCATGCTGATCGGCAGCAGCGCCAGCACCACGGCAGTCATTCGGGTTTCGCCGGTCATGGCGCGCAATTGGCGACCGGCCTGTTCCCGATCACGAATCAGCTTGATCAGGTTTTCCATCAGCTCGCTGGCATTGCCGCCGTAGCGGTGATTGACCCGCAAGCCGATGGCGAACAGGTGAAACTCATCGCGCTCATACAGTTCGGCAAAGTCCCTTGCCGCATCCGGCAGGCTGACCCCCAGTTGTACGTTACGCTCGATCCGGCTCATGCCGTCCTTGAGCGGCTGGTCGGTGGCGTCGATGCCGTGCAGCACTGCGTCGGCCAGGGTTCTGCCGGACTTGAGGCTGCGCACGGTATGGTCGAGCAATTGCGGCAGTTGCTGGATCATGCGGCGCACGCGCACCTCATAGCGCCACGACACGAACACTCGCAGTGTCAGAGGTACCGCCAGCAGCACGCTGAGCGCACCGACGACGCCGGTCGTTGCGTAGCCGATCAGTATCAGCAGCGCATACAGCGACAAGGTCAGGCCCATGCGTTTGGTCGGCTGTCCCAGCCCGGCGCGCAAAAAGGCCCGATCCAGGTAGCTCCAACCGGTCTTTTCAGCCACGGGCTGCACTTGTCCGGCCATCAGCCGCTGCCGGACCCGTTCACTGGCTCCCTGATTGAGCGCCAGGTAGAACATGCGAATGGACGCAATAAACAGCAGCAAGGAGATCAGGCCCAGTACCAGAGACGCACTCATGCCGACTCCTTGAGCATGTCAGTAGCCAGGCCGCAGCTTGTCGCCAGCAGCGTGGGCCGCTTCGCGCATGAAACCGACCCCGGTGCGGCGATCAACGCGAAACAGGGTATTGGTGACATAGATGTCATCGCGGATGCCGACCACTTCCACCACTTCACTGACACAGCGGCGCCCGTCAGGCAGGCGCGTCAGCTGGATAATCACATCCAGTGCCGCGCAGACCATCTGGCGCAGGGTCTTTTCCGGGATCAGCCGCCCGGTCAGGCCCACCAGCGTTTCCAGACGCAGCAGGGCATCCTGTGCATTGTTGGCGTGCACGGTACTCATCGAGCCGTCGTGGCCGGTGTTCATCGCCGTCAATACGTCCAGCACTTCGACGCCGCGAATCTCACCGAGGATGATGCGGTCCGGGCGCATCCGCAGCGAGTTGCGGATCAGGTCGCTGGCGCGCACCTCGCCATGCCCTTCGGCGTTGGGCGGGCGGGTTTCCAGGCGCACCACATGCGGGTGGCTGAGCTGCAGCTCGGCGACGTCCTCGATGGTCACCAGACGCTGATGGCTGTCGATCAACTGGCTCAGCACGTTGAGCATGGTGGTCTTGCCCGTGCCGGTGCCGCCGCTGACCAGAATGTTGCAGCGTTTGCCAACGGCCTCCTGGAAGAACTCGAAAATCGACTGATCGATGGTCTGCATGGCCACCAGGTCGGCGCTCTTGAGCATGTCCTTGCGGAATTTCCGGATCGACAGGCAAGGGCCGTCCAGCGCAATGGGCGGAATGATGGCGTTGACCCGGCTGCCATCGGGCAGGCGTGCGTCGACCATCGGTGAAGACTCGTCCAGACGCCGCCCAAGGGGTGCCAGGATGCGTTGCATCACGCGCTCGACGTGGTGCGAATCGATAAAGCGCAGGTCGGTGTGGTGCAGCACGCCATCGCGCTCGACAAAGACCTTGCCTGGCCCGTTGACCAGAATTTCCGTCACCGAGGTGTCGCGCAGCAGCACTTCCAGCGGGCCGAAGCCGGTCAGTTCGTCGACCAGTTCTTCAGCGAGGCGCTCCATTTCGTAACGTGAGATGGCCAGCCGCAGCCGTGCGACGTATTCGGCCACCTTGTCGATGACGAACTGCGCCAGGGCCGGTCGTGAGCCTTCGAGCAGGCTTTTGCCGCTTTCTTCCATGCCGTCGATGATGTAACGGTGCAGCACCAGTTTCAGGCCTTGCCCGTCGTCAGGCTTGCCTTGCGTACGCGATGAGACGCCAAACAGTTTCTCCGCCATTACCGGTTCCCCCACAGTCGAGCGAGCCAGCCCTGATCGGCTTTCTCGCGAGCCTCGGTATGCCGTGCCAGATGCTCGCCAAGCCGCCGCAGCCCGGAGCACAGCGCGTCGCGTGACGCCAGTTCGAACAGTGTCACGCCCTGATTCTTGGCGTTCAGGCGCAACTCCGGCGCAAGCGGCAGTACCGCCAGCACCGGCAGGCCGAAGGTTTTGCTCACGGTTTCGGAATTGGGCGCGACCGAGCGCTGATAACGATCGACCAGCAGGCCGGCGTGCTGCATTTTCATGCCTTTTTCGCGCCAGTTGTTGAGTACCGTCAGGTTGCGTCGACAGCCCAGCACGCTCTGGTCGGTGTACCACAGCAACTGATCGCAATGGCTGACCAGCGAGCGCAAGGCCTCGCTGTCCGGCTGACCTACCAGGTTCACCACCACATGCTGAAAATGCTGGCGCAGCGCGCTGAGCAGCATATAAAGCTCGGCGGCACTGGACTGTTCCAGATGATCGTCGGCTTCGCTGTAAGCCAGAATGCGCAGGCCGCTTTCGCTGGTGGTGAAAGCACTGTCGATCAGCGTTGCATCGAGCCTGCGCAAGTGGCGCAGGGCGTCACCGAAGCTGAAGGTCGACTCAAGACCGAGCATCAACAGGCTGTCGCCGCGTGGCAGGCCGAGGTCCAGCAGCAGCGTACGCTGCCCGCTCTTGTGCACGACCATCGCCAGGTGCGTCGCGATCAAGGCCCCGTCGTCATCGCTTTGTACGCCGTACAGCACCGACAGGCCGCTCATGTTCGGGTTGGGCGTCACGGCGGGCAGGCGCTTGCTCAGGCGTCTGACCAGACCGGCGACCTCACTGGAGCGAGAGCCATAGGCAACGAAGTCCCTTGCCCCTGCGCGCATGGCATTGAGCACCAGCTGGTTATCCATGCCATCGCCGAGCGCAACGATGGCCAGCATCGGTTTGGCTTCCAGCGCACTTTCGATCAGGGCGCTCTGGGTCATCAAATGCTCACGGTCCAGGCCGACGAACACCACGCTGGCGAACGTCACGTCCACCAGCGCCAGCAGGTCGTCGAGGCTGCCCGTACCGGCACTGACCACCTGGCCCAACGAACCCAGGGCACTTTGCAGCCACTCCAGGTCGGTATTGTTACGGGTGATTGCCAGGAAGGTCTGGCTCAGGCTCTGGCTCATTTGGATAACCCGTCGCGGCGGTCGAAATCGCCGTTTTCCAGAAAATACAGGCGCGGGAAGCTCGGGTCATAGGTGCGCAGTGCCTCACCCGGCAGCGACGGCAGCCGGGCGTTGGCGGCCAGTGGCTGGACCAGATGCGGAGTGACGATCATCAGCAGTTCGCGCTCGTCGCGCTGGATTTGCGAGCTGCGGAAAAAGGCACCGAGAATCGGGATGTCGCCGAGGCCGGGAAACTTGTCCACCGAACCGCTGTTGCTGGAACTGATCAGGCCGCTGACCACGAAGCTCTCGCCGTCGGCAAGCGCAATGCTGGTATCGGTACGGCGGATGTTGAGTGCTGGCACGGTGGTCCCGGCGATGGTGATACCGGCCGAGAAGTCCAGCTCGCTGACTTCCGGCGCGACCTTCAGCAGAATCCGATCCCGGCCCACGACAGTCGGGGTCAGGGTCAGGCGCACGCCAAACTCCTTGTACTCGATGGAGATACCGTTGCCTTCACCATTGGGCACCGGCACCGGGAATTCGCCGCCGGCCAGAAAGCTCGCGCTTTGCCCGTTGAGGGCGACCAGGCTGGGGCGTGCCAGGGTGTAGGCGTAGCCGCTGTTTTCCATGGCGTTGATCATGCCCAGCACCTTGCTGCTGCCACCGCCCCAGACGATATTGAAATTGCTGTTGTTCAGCGGAATGCTCGGCGTTATGCCGCCCACAGCGCCAGGTGTGACGTTGACGCCCGGTACCGTGCCGGGCGCGCCGAACAGAAAGTTGCTCGAGCCCTTGCCGAAGATCGAGGTACTGGCTTCCTTGAGCTTGGTGCGGCTGACTTCGATAAAACGGATGTCGGTCTGCACCTGGCTGGGTAACTGCGCATCGGCAGACGGCGCGGTGACACTCTCGACCATGGCGGTCGTCGCCCGGCCACGCACGAAGACCATGCTCTGGCGCGGCGCGCTTGCGCAGGCCGTCCAGACCATCAGACTGGTCGTCCCCTGTGCGACGCCGGTCAACAGAAAACCGTCGGTGCCGTTGACGTGCACGTCGGCGATTTTCGGATCACCCACGGCGATGCGGGTGATGGGTACCGCAGAGCGGACCTCCTGTTGAATGCCCTGGTCGATTTCCACGGCCGCCGGCATCGCGGCAAGGCCGGCACAACTGCCCGAAGCGGCCCACGCGCCTGGCGCGCACAATGTCGCGATGGCTAACGCCAGCAAACGGGGTTTTATAACTGGCACGGAACAACAGCTCATCAAATGCAATCCTTGCTCAATCAGGGAGTTTGTTGCGTGATCTGGTTACCGCGTATGACCTCGACAGCGCGAGACGTACGCGGGGTTGCGCCTGCTGTTGGCGCGCTGGCCGGCCCCAGGCTCAGTTGTCTGAAGCTGACCAGTTGGCGGTTGGCTGAATCGAGTCGCTCGGCAGCGTCAGGGCCGCTGGCTTCGTTGGCCCAGTAATCCTGCAGGTTGCCCTCGTCGGCGCTGCGCACGGCCAGACGCAGGACACCGGTTTGCGACGCCAGCATCAGGCGCGCCACCAGGGCCTGCGGCACCGCGACCGTGACGGTTCGCGCGTTGATTCGCTGCTGCTCCTGTTTGAGGCGTTCGTCAGCGTTGAGGTCCTGCACCGGTTTGCCGTTGCGGTCCGGACCGAGCAGCGCGCCAACGCCGAGAATGCGCAGGGCAGGCACCACGACCTGGCTCGACCGATTCGGATTGCTCACGTCCTCAGGCAGGTAAAGCAGCACATCCACGTAGTCGCCGGGGCTGAGTTGCCCGGAGGCGCCCGTCACTTCATCGACCTGTAACGCCAGGGCCCGCTCGTGTGGCCGAATCATTCGCGCCAAGGTGCCGCCTGCTTCGAAGTTGCTCTCGGTGAGCCAGCTTCCGGCGGTCAGCGTGCGCCAGCTGCTGCGCCCGACGATCTTGTCGATCGCTTCAAAGCTCCCGGGTGGGGCGACCTTGAGGCGCTCGATGGTCAGGTCATCGGCCGTGATTGCGGTGTAGGCAGGGATATCCCTGGCCAACACCACGACGTTGTGACGCAGAGCGTCCTCGACGGGAGGAGTCGGCGCAGGCGGGATGGTTTGTTCGGTGGTTACAGGTGGCGCCGATGGTGGGGGTTCAACAGGCACCTCAGTTGGTCTGCCGACAACAATTCCCAGATATCCAGCGATTAACGCACCCAGCAAAAACAGTACAGCGAGCACCATGGTGACACGACTGCTCATGGCAAGTTTCCCTTTGTCATCGCAGGATATTCTCGAACCGGTGCATCAACTTTAAACACAGCAACGGTGAACGGCATAACGGCTTTTAATGACATTAGCGCATTCATTCAAAAGCGCCATTGTGCTTTGGTATATAAGGGTTTTTTACTGACGAGACGCCGTTTGAGTCCTTTGTTTTTTTGGGGAGTGTAGGGACTATAACTTTCCGGTTAATACTTTGTTGCGATTGTGGGTTTATGGATTGCAGACAATGCTGGAGGGGCACACAGTTTCGCATGTGTCATGCATGTTCGCGTCTCGGAGGCGCAAGGAGAAATGAGATGTTCCTGACCAAGATTTATGTAGGCGCTTATACCCGGATCAGTTGTTTTTTGAGGGATCGTGAGGCGGCGTCAGGTATTGAATACGCTTTGGTAGCGGCGATGGTTGCCGTGGCGTTGATTGCTTTTGTTCCAACGATCAGCGCAAGTGTGGGGGCGATTTTCACAAAGATTCAGACTGCCTTGACGGGTACTACGACAGGGGCCTCCACACCTGCTGCGGGGTAGTCTATGATTGCGACATGAGTTCACCCTGTTGAGAGAACCACATGGCTGTCCACCCCATCCGCCAACAACTGCTTCTGGTTGATGACGAAGAGGACGCAAACGAGGAATTGGCAGAACTGCTCGAAGGTGAGGGGTTCTGCTGTTTCACGGCGTCTTCCGTCAAGATGGCCTTGCACCAGTTGACCCTCCATCCGGATATCGCGTTGGTGATCACTGACCTGCGGATGCCGGAGGAAAGCGGCATCCAGTTGATTCGTCACCTGCGCGATCACACCTCACGTCAGCATTTGCCCGTTATCGTCACCTCCGGCCATGCCGACATGGATGACGTCAGCGACCTGCTGCGTTTGCACGTGCTTGACCTGTTTCGCAAGCCGATCTATCACGTCCGTTTGCTGGAAACCCTCAACAACCTGTTTCCCGAGCCGAAGGTTTTTCAGGTTCAGTGACGGCAGGCTCGCGCCCAGCAGCATGCTCACGCCGGAGTATGGGCACGAAGTCAAAGGCCTGTCGTTCCTCACGCTCCAGTGGGAATGCCTTTCGTAACGCTCTGCGACACCCGTCTGCGTTCACTCCACCACGCTGAATTCAACCCGCGCCGTCTGGCCGCTCTCGTCCAGCACGCTTAACTGATAACGCCCCGGTTTGCTCAGGGTGGGGGTGAAGTCTTGCCGGGTGTCGGTGTCTGACAGAGGTTTGCCATCGATAAACCACCAGCGATGGCCGCTGCCGCCGAGTGCCGAGAGCGTGAGGCGTAAAGCCTGACGACTGGCGGCAGGCAGGCGCAGGTTGTCGCCTTCGCGCACACCGACAATGCTCAGCGGGGGCGCCAGGTTCAGGTTCTGTGGCGGGCAATCCGGGTCAGCGGGTGGCAGGCGTGCATCACGCCGCTCTGCCTTGGGCAGCCAGGGCTCCAGAGGCGCAGGCCACAGCGCGATGTCCTGCGCTCGGGCGTCCGGGCAATTGGCCGCGACGCGCAACCCCCTGGCATTGATCCAGACGCGCTCCTGCAAACCCAACCCGAGCGGTTGGTCGGCCGCTTGCAGGGTGGGCGGCGCGGTGCCGTCCAGCGTCCAGGCGAAGCGTTGGCGCCGGCAATTGGGGTCGCTTTTGCTCATCGGTTGACCCAGCGGCCAGCAGATGGCAGCCACACCGACGTTCTGCGGCACGGGTTGCACCGGTGCGGCGATCCCGCGCTGGCTGTCGCGATTGACCAGCACATCGTGCACCTGAAGCATCAGCGGCGCCGCCGAAGCCAGCCCGAACTGCCCTGGCACCGGTGTGCCATCCGGCCGGCCGATCCAGACACCGACCAGGAAACGCGGCCCGACGCCAATCGCCCAGGCATCGCGGAAGCCATAGCTGGTGCCGGTTTTCCAGGCCAGCTGCGGGCGCTGTACCAGCTCGGCGCGCGGGTCGATGTCCGGTCGCGACTGACCACTGAGAATGCGGCGAATGATCCACGCAGCGCCCGGTGACATCATGCGCCGCTCGCGCAGTCGGTCCTGCGGTTGCAGTCGAACATCGGCACTGCGCCCGCCGCGCGCGAAGGCGCTGTAGCCTGTCACCAAGTCCTCTAACCGACTGCTCGCGCCACCAAGAATCAGTGCCAGACTGGGCTCGGCCAGCGGCGGCAGGCTCAGGGGGACGCCGCCATTGCGCAGTTCGGCGGCGAAGCGCTTCGGCCCGTAGACTTCCAGCAATTGCACGGCAGGCAGGTTGAGGGACATCGACAGCGCCGAACTGGCTGCCACCGGTCCGCCGAAGCCGCTCGAAAAGTTGCCCGGTCGATAGTCGCCATAGCGCCGCGGCACGTCCTGCATCAGGGATTCGGAGTGGATCAGCCCGGCGTCCATGGCCATGCCGTACAGGAACGGCTTGAGCGTCGAGCCCGGCGAACGCAAGGCGGTGACCATGTCCACATGGCCGAAACGCTTGGCGTCATTGATGTCCACCGAGCCGACGTACGCGCGCACGGCCATGTTCTCAGCCTCGACCACCAGAATCGCTGCCGACGTTCGCTCCGGGAGGCGTGCGCGCCAGCCCATCAGCAGGTCTTCCATGCGCCGTTGCAGTGACGCGTCCAGCGTGGTGCGGATCAGTGGCGGGCTGTTGGGGCGATTCAGGCGTCGGGCCAGCAGCGGCGCCAGGCTCGGTTCCTGTCGCGGTGCCAGCCACAATGGCTCTTCCAGTGCTTCGTTCACGCTTGCTTGCGGCCACACCTGAAACTCTGCCAGACGCCTCAGCACCTTGTCGCGGGCCTGTTGCGCGCGCTGCGGGTGACGATCAGGACGCAGGCGGCTTGGCGCCTGTGGCAGCACCGCCAGCAATGCCGCCTCGGCGCGGGTCAGGTTTTGCGGCGACTTGCCCAGATAGGCCCAACTGGCGGCTGCGACGCCTTGCAGTGTGCCGCCGAACGGGGCGCGATTGAGGTACAGACTGAGGATCTGATCCTTGGACAGGTGCCACTCAAGTTGCAGCGTGCGCCACAGCTGGCGGAACTTGCCGGATAGTGTGCGTGAATGCGGATCGAGCAACCGCGCCACTTGCATCGACAGTGTGCTGCCGCCCGAGACTACACGGGCACCGCTGAGGTTTTGCCAGGTGGCGCGTAACAGCGCCAGCGGATTCACCCCGGGATGGCTGTAGAACCAGCGGTCTTCGTAGGTCAGCAGGGCTTCGAGGTAGTAGGGCGAGACCTGCTCGTTGCTGACCGGGTAGCGCCACACGCCATTGGCGTCGGCAAAGCGCCACAGTGGCGTGCCGTCCTCGGCCAGGACGACGCGAGCCAGATCGTCCCTGGGCAGTGGCAGCGGCCAGAGTCGGTCGGCCAGCCAGAGGAGGGCGATCAGCAGCATGATCGCGCCCGCCAGCCACTTGAATGTTCGTGGCAGGCGCAGAAGAAATTCAGGTTTCAACGCAAAGAGCCTTTATGATCCACGGAACCTGACACGCATTGCGACAGCCAAAGCGGACAGACCATTTTCTTCACGACCCCAATCAGGACGTACATATGCAGGTAGAAGGCTTTTTTGAATGGCTCGGGCAGGCCATCGGCGCGATCATTCGCTTCTTTGTCGACGGTCTGGCGTGGTTGTTCAACGGGTTTACCCATGCCGGGGGAAATTTTGTCGATGGCTTGTCTCGCACGCTGGGCATGGACACCTCGCTGATCAGCATCATCGCACTGGTCATCGGCCTGATGCTGCTGTACTCGGCGGTTCGCGCCTTCATGCGCGCTTCGATCATCCTTGGCATCATCTGGCTGGCGCTGGGCCTCTGGTTGCTGAGCTGGATCATTCATTGATGCGTTGAAGGCTAACCCGCCGCCATGGCGGGTGAACGGGGCGACGCCTTCGCGAGCAAGCTCGCTCCCACTGGATCTGCGGTGTGTCGGGGCAGTTGTGTATGGTGCCTCGATCGTTTCTGTGGCGCACATCTGAGACACTTTTTACTTTTGTAGGAGCGAACTTGTTCGCGAAGGCTCTGGTACGGGCGATACATCTTCAGCGGATGTACCGGCCCTTTCGCGAACAATGCGGATCGCCGCCCCGGTCGCTCCTACTGGAGCTGTGGTGTGTCGGGCCATTTGCGAGCGAGCTTGCCCTAACTGTCACGCCTTCCAGTCAGTAATCGATCATTTCCCCTTCACCACCATCTGCGCTGGCGCTTCGCCCAGGGCTTGCCAGTTCGGGCGGTACATGGATTCGACCTGTGGCGGCGGTACGCGGTAGGTGCCCGGGGTGACGGCTCGCGCAAGGTAGAGCAGGTGCACGGTGCTGCTGCCGTCGATGTCCAGGGCTGCCACGTAACGATCGCCGCGATATTCCTGATGCTTGATCCCGGCGTTTTCCATCGACTCACGGATGGTTTTCACCTCCTCGCTGGCGTCTTCCAGGCTGGCCGCGCTTTGCGCCAGGTTCTGGTTTTCCAGCTCCAGGCCCGCAGGCAGCAGGTCCACCGCCAACGCATCCGGCACGCGCTGTTTGGCACCGATCTCCAGGTGCACCAGCACCAGTTGCCCGGTTTTCAAGGCGCCAATGTTCAGTGGTGCGCCGCTCAGGTTCAGGTACTCGCGGCGAATGCTCAGGTTTTCGCCACCCGCCGCAGGCGCCTGGGTGGGATAACCGGAGACGGTCAGTTGCTGGTAAAGCGCTTCGCTGCTCTGGTTGTGTACCGAAAGCGGCGAGGCCAGCAGCGAACCGTCCAGCTTGAGGCCCGGCTGCCGGTTGCTCAGCTCGCGGGTTTGAGTGCCGCTGGCGATGCTGGCGGTCCAGTCCTTTTCCGCTTTGCCCAGCAGGTTGCGGCCAGCCATGAACAGTGAATTGCTTTCCTGCGTGGACAGGTAACGATTGGCGGCCACCTCATCGGCCAAGGCAAACAGGCGCTCATCACGCTTGTCTTTGCCGAGGTCGTTTTCTTCCAGCAATGCCAGTATCAGCGCCTGATCACGCAGCGAACTGCCGTAGTCAGCCAGCCATTCATTCTTGCGGCTGGCGGCCAGGCCCGCCAGCAGGGCCTGGTCGGCGCGGGGTTTGTCGCCCATTTTTTCCAGCGCGACTGCCAGTTGCACCAGCGGCAGGCCGGAGCGTGCGTCACTGCGGCGGTCGAACAGGCTGCGCAAGGCCGCGAGCGGTGCCTGCTGACTGCGTGACAGCACCTGCCCGGCATAGGCTTGCACAGCGAAGCGCGTATGTTCGGCGTTCTGGCTGTAATTGACCTGAATCTGGCCGGCATCCTGCAGATAACGCAGTAGGCGTTCACTGGCTTTCTTCAGCGCATCCGGCGGCACGGCAAAGCCCTGATCGCGGGCGCGCAGCAGAAAATCGGTGACATACGCCGTCAGCCAGTATTCCTCATCGCTGTCCGAGCCCCACAGGCCAAAACTGCCGTTGTAACGTTGCATGCCCAGCAGCCGCTCGATGCCAATCTCGACCTTGCGCTTGCGTTCGGCATCCGTTTCGCCGGTCAGGCCCAGGCGCTTGAGGGTTGCAGCATCGGCATACAGCGACGGGTACAGGCCACTGGCGGTCTGTTCCAGGCAGCCGTAGGGGTAGGCTTTCAATGCGCGAATCTGTTCGCCGAGGTTCAAGGGCGGACGGCTCGACAACGACAGCAGCGCCTCACGACCGGCCGGTTCGAACGCTTCCAGCGCGCCCTCCGGCAGGCTCCAGGGCTGATCATTGAGGGTGGCGCGGTAATGCTTGAGCATCGCCGGGTAGGCCGGGCGCACACCGACGGTCCATTCGCGGGTGAAGGCCGGCAGGTTTTCGCCCGGCAGTTCCAGACCTTCGACCAGTACCTTGATCTTGCCCTGACCCAGGCCGCCCTGCGCCAGCACCGGAATCTTCAGGGTGACGCGCTGGCCGTCCTTGAGCTGCAGGGGCTTGCTCTGCTCGCCGCCCGGAAGGCTCAACTGGCCCTCAGCGCTGATGTTCACGTCCAGCTTCTGTGCCTTGCCCGACAGGTTGGAGACGTCCAGCGCCACGCTGGTCTGGTCGCCGCCGGCAAGAAAGCGCGGCGTCGACAGTTCGGCGATGATCGGCGCAGCAACCACGGTTTTCGCCTCGGCCATGCCGTAGCGGTCGTCGGTCCAGGCTTGAGCCATGACGCGCAGCTCGCCGTTGAAGTCCGGGATATCGACGCTGACTTCACCTTCACCGGCGTCATTGAGCGTCACCGGCGCACTTTGCAGCGCCACGATGGTGACGCTGGTGTCCGGACGTTTGCCGCCCTTCGCCAGTGCATCGCCACCGAACGCCATGCTTGCCAGGCGCCCCTGACCGGCTTCGATCAACTGACCGTAGATGTCCAGTTGGTCTGCGCCGTACTGCTTGCGGCCAAACAGGCTGGCAAACGGATCGGGCGTCGCGTAGCTGGTGATATTGAGGATGCCGACGTCCACCGCCGACACCAGCACATGGACCTGTTTGGGTACGCTGCCGTCAGCATTTTTGGCGGCGACCTTGAGGGTCAGCGGTTGTCTGGGGCGCATTTTCTCCGGCGCGGTGAGCGTCAGCGCCAGCTTGCGCTGCGCCCGGTCCAGCGGCAGGTGCAGCACACCCACGGCGCGCTTGGGTGTGACATTGGCCTTGCGTTCACCGGGGCGTATCACCAGAGCGGTGACGTACAGGTCGTGGCGCGCCCATTTTTTGTCCAGCGGGATGTCATACGATTTGCCTTCGGCAGGCACGTCGATTTCCTGCCACCACAGCGGGCCTTCACTGGACTCGATCAGCAGATAACCCTTGCCCGCAGCCGGAGGAGTGACAGTGACTTTCGCGGTGTCGCCGTCGTTGTAGGCCGGCTTGTCCAGCGCCAGCTTGACCTGATCCGGCCTGACCGCGCCGCCGTCAGTGTTGTCCTGCCAGCGGTAACCGGCCCAAAAGCGCAGGCTGCTGACCATTCCGGTGGACGGATCTTCCACCTCGACACGGTAAGGACCCCATTCGACCGGGAAGCTGACCCTGGCGGTGGCGTCCTTGGTGATGCTGACGGTTTCTTCGTTGAGGTTGAGGAATTTCTCGTTGAAGTGGTAACTCCAGCCGTCGTCGGCCGAGTAGTTCCAGTAGTAATCGCGGCGCTCGCGGATCAGCCGGACTTTCACGTTGTCAGCCGCCAGCTTGTTGCCCGCCGCGTCGGCCATGACAATTTCAAAATCGGCCGGGCCGTCGCCGTTGGTCTGCGCCTCGCCCTTGGCTTCGTCGTCGTAGTCGTCATTGCCTGCGCTGCTGCCGAACAGGGCACGTACGCCGGGCAGCTGTTCGGCCGGCCAGATGGGCTGCACCAGACGACGGGTGATCGGCCGCCCGCCGGACTCTTGCAGGCTGGCTTGCAGAATCAGTTGCAGCGGCGATTTGGCCTGCGCCCACTCGCTCTGTACGGCGAGCGTTGAATGACCTTCGGCATCGAGGGTGACGGGTTCAAGCTCCAGATCATGCTTGAGGTCTTCCTCGGTGATCGAGCCGAACTGATAGCCCGGCAGCTTCGGCACCGCCTCGCGCAGCGGGCGGACATAGACCTGGCCGGTCAGCGTATTGCCCGAAGCCGGGGCGCCGTACAGGTAGCGGCCAGTGATATCGAATTGCGGGTTGTCAGCAGGCGCCACCGGCGTGTTGCTGCCCTTGAGCTCCAGCGCCAGACGCTCAGGCAGGAAGTCCTCGACCTTGAACTCGTAGAGCTGCGGTTTGCCGTCGCCCAGGTCGAACACCAGTTGCCAGCGTCCGGTGGGGGCCTCGTCGGCAAGCGGCAATTGATACTGGTAGAAACCGTTGCTGTCGGCTTCCCAGACGAATTTGCGGCTGACCTGATCATCGGGACGGCGCACTTCGACGGTGATGGGCTGCGGCTTGACGGTGTTGCCGTCGCTGTCGCGCAGCAGGCCGTTGAGCAGCACGGTTTCGCCGGGGCGATACAGGTCGCGCGGGCCGAAGATGAAGAATTGCAGGGGGTGAGCCTGCGGGCCGGAGATATCGAATTCGGCCAGGTCCAGCGCCGAGCTGTTGAGGCGCAGCATGCTGGTCTGTTCGTCCTTGTGCGCCAGTACCACGGCAGCCTTGGCCGGCAATGGCAGTTGCGCGTGGCCGTCGCTGTCGGTCTTGCCCTGGGCGACGACCTTGCCGTTGTCGTCATACACATCGACGCTGATATCACTCAGCGCCTTGCCACCCTCGAGCGCTTGCGTGAAGACGTCCAGACGGTTGCTGTAACGGTGCACCGACAGGCCGATGTCACTGAGCGTCAACAGGGTGGCTGGCTGCGAGTAGCTGTAGGTGCCCGAGGCGCGCATCACCGCCAGATAAACGCCTGGCTGTTGCAGGGGCTTGATACCGGCAATCGGCAGCAACAGGGTTTCGCGGGTGTTGCGCGCGGGCTTGAGGTCGAAGCGGCCGCTGTAGATCAGATCGGCCATGGGCAGCAGTTCTTCGGAACTGTAGCTGGACAGGCTCGACGCGCCGTCCCACTGGGCGAGGAAGTTCGGCATCGAATCGGGTTTGATGCGGAAGAACTCGACATCCACCTTGTCGACGTTCAGCGCGATCACCGGCAGGCCCTCGGCCAGACGGGTCGGCAGCAGGCTGCCACGGCTGGCGAAACCGACAGAGGGCTGCAGGTCGCGGGTTTCCAGGCGGCTGATGTATTCGGCGGCGAGTTTGGCCTTGTTGACGGCCAGCAACCCGGCATCGACGGTCAGGACCAGTTTGCGCTGCGGCTCCAGGTGGCGCAGGCGCAATTCCATGAGGTTGTCCGAGAGCTCCCAGGCACCGTCGACCTTGCCGCTCTTGCTGTCCACCAGATGGAGTTTTTCGTCGAATTTCTGCTCGGGGTCGAGCGGTTCCGAGAGGCTTACCGACAGCGTGCTTGCGCCGTCGACCTGGATTTCCGAGACATCGATGACCGTCAGTTCACGGCCTGCGTAGCGCTTGCTCAGCGCGGCGAGGTCGACTGCGGGTTTGGGCTTTGTGTCGGTGACCGTTGCCTGGGTCGTGGGGGCCGTGGCGGGCGCGGGTTTATCTGTGGACGAAGAATCACAGGCGCTCAGCAGCGCAAGCGCGCAAGCCAGAAACAATCCTTTGTTTAGCATGGGGGCACTCATCGGCAACGGTAGAGAGGGGGCGACTATATAACAGTCGTGATGACAAGTATTACTGTCAGATTGACCAGTAAGGTCATCTATCGAACGGACTGACTATCGTGCCTATGCTCCGCGTTGGCATGCAGTGGGTGACGCAGAGCGTCACGAAATGCATTCCCAGGCTGGAGCGTGCGCAACGATAACGCCGCAGCTTTCGAGGCATGAGTACCCTTTCCGGACGTATCGAAACGCTGGGACACCCCGCGTTTGATCTGGCTACAATGCCCGCCTTGCCGGGAGTTCTCATGTCTACGTTGCTCACTGACTGGCGTCATCGCTCAACCCATCGTCGTGTCTGGGCGCTGGCGACGCCGATGATTCTGTCGAATATTTCCGTTCCGCTGGTGGCGCTGGTCGACAGTGCGGTGATCGGTCATTTGCCCCACGCCCATCAGCTGGGCGCCGTGGCGGTGGGCGCGACGCTGTATACCTTTCTCGCCTGGGCCATGGGCTTTCTGCGCATGGGCACCACCGGGTTTGCCGCGCAGGCGGCAGGGCGCAGTGACAGCGCTGCGTTGCGGCGGATTCTGTTGCAGGGGCTGCTGCTGGCTGTCGGGCTGGCGTTGTTGCTGGGTGTGATCGCCTTGCCGTTCAGCCATCTGGCGCTGACGATGATGCAGCCGTCTGCCGATCTGCAGCAAATGACCCTGGATTTCTTCCATACCCGACTGTTCGGCCTGCCTGCGGCGCTGGCCAGTTATGCACTGGTCGGCTGGTTTCTGGGTGCGCAGAACGCTCGGGCGCCACTGGCGATTCTGCTGGTGACCAATGCCGTCAACATCGTGCTCAATCTGTGGTTCGTCATGGGGCTGGACTGGGGCGTGGTCGGCTCGGCGCGTGCTTCGGTACTCGCGGAGTGGACCGGCGTGGTGCTCGGTCTGCTGCTGGCACGTAACACCTTGCGCGCCTGGCCGGGCCGGATTGTCTGGTCGGCCTTGCGGCTGTGGAGCAACTGGCGGCCCTTGCTGGCCGTCAACCGGGACATCTTTCTGCGCACGCTGGCGCTGCAATCGGTGATGTTCCTGATCACCGTGCAGGGCGCTCGCCTGGGGGATGCGACGGTTGCCGCCAATGCCTTGCTGCTCAATGGCCTGCTGTTGACTGCCCATGCCCTGGATGGGCTGGCGCATGCGGTCGAAGCGCTGTGCGGGCATGCCATCGGCGCGCGGGACCGGGATACGTTGCGACGCTCTCTGGTGGTCGCGGGGGGCTGGTCACTGATTTCCAGCGTAGTGTTTGCGCTGTTCTTTCTGGTGGCCGGGCAGGGCTTCGTCAGCCTGCAGACCGATATTCCGGAAGTGCGCGCCACCGCGATGACGTATCTGCCGTATCTCGCGCTGATGCCGTTGCTGGCCGTGTGGAGCTACCTGCTGGACGGCCTGTTCATCGGTGCCACCCGTGCGCGGGAAATGCGTAACGCGATGCTGTTCAGCGCAGCGGGCATCGCGCCATTGGCTTATCTGGCTTCCAGCCACGGCAACCACGCCTTATGGCTGACGTTCCTGGCTTTTACACTGTTGCGCGGCCTGAGCCTGGGGACCATTGCCTGGCGGCTGACACGCAGGGACGGCTGGTTCGTTCACTGAGCCTTTGGCCCGGTTGCGTTCTTTTCGGATGCCGTTTGCGGCGTGTGCCTGACGAACATGTCCACCTCGTCGACCACAGGGGCCAGACCGCTCAGCAATCTGGCGAATGCGCCGACCAGCGTGCCGTGATTGGTGCGTGAGAAATACAGGTCGCGCACCGGCACGCCAGCTTCACGCAACGCCCTGGCCAGGCCGCCGGTGTTGCGCTTGGGGTTGACCAGCGAGTCGGTGTGCGAGGCCATCAGCAGTGCCGGTGGCGCGCTGGACGTGACGTGATTGATGGGTTGCGAATCCAGCGGGGAATTGGGGAAGAAGAACACTGGCTTCACGTCCGGGTTCTCGATGGGCAGGAAGTCATAAGGCCCGGCCAGCCCGATCCAGCCGCTGAGGATGGAGGGCGACAAGCCTTCGCGCGCCAGCCAGCGCGGGTCGAGCGCGAGCATTGCGGCGTTGTAGGCCCCGGCGCTGTGGCCCATCACGTACAGGCGGCTCGGGTCGCCCCCGTAGGTGTTTGCATGCTTGTGCGCCCAGGCCAGCGCCTTGGCCGAGTCTTCCAGAAAGCTGGGGTAACGTACCTGTGGATACAGCCTGTAGTCGGCGATAACCACCACCATACCTCGTGCGGCCAGCGCTTCGCCGACGAACGCGTAATCGGCCTTCGAGCCGCTGTTCCAGCTGCCGCCGTAGAAAAACACCACGACCGGTGCCTTGGCCGGTTTCGCCTTGGGCGTGTAGACATCCAGCGTATTACGTGGATCCGGCCCGTACGCCAGGTTATAGACATGATCGACAGGGCCGCTCGGGTTCAACGTATTGAGCAGCTTCAAAGGCGAGCAACCGGACAGCACTGCCAGTACGGCACCGGTCATCAGTGTCAGGAAAATCACTCGGATCATAGCGGAGAGGCTCTGGAAGGTAAGTCGGATATGCCTGAGACCGTCACGCTTCGTCCCAGTGCCGCACAGTTGCTGCTACGTCATTCACTGCTGCGCGGATCACTCGATGGGCTGGCAAAGCTGACGCGCGGGCTGCTCAACGTGAGGCCACTGTCGTCGATCTGTACCGTACTCGCTCCGGCATCGACTGTCAGTGTGCTGCCTTCAGCCAGTTCCAGGCGGGTCCCGTCCGCCAGTTGCAGTTGTCGGTCTGGCCCGGTGATCACCTGCCAGTCGAGGTGCATCTCAACATTATCGGCACGTGCTTGATCATTCCTGCGACCATCTTTGTCTGCCAGCGCTGACAAACAGCCGGTAATCTGCGGCGGGCGGGTATCGTCTGCGCAAAAGCTCACAATCACTGCCATGCCACCCCGACATTCGATGTCCAGCCCCGCAGCCAGATGCAGCCAACAGCCGGCGTCGGGGCCCTCGGGGCGTTGCCACTCCCATTCGAGGCGAACATGCACCCGGCCTGACGCATCGGTCCTGGCCGGTTCGCCGTCGCGACCGCTGATCCAGCCACGCTGCAGTGGCGCAATGGCGGGGCGCGGTGCCGGGACAGGTGTTTTGAATCCGGCTTCCCGGGGGATGGCACCAAAGACCAACTCGTGGCGGCGACGCGAGTGGACGAAATGGTAGTGAATGCCTTCTTCTGCGCACAGCCGCTGGACCAGTTGCAGGTCGGATTCCTGGTACTGCACGCAGCTTTCGCGCTCGCTGCATTGCGTCTGCTGGGCAAAGCGGAAGCAGTGCTGCAAACCATGTTCTTCCAGCACCTGGGCGATGATCCGCGTGGCGGTCATGTGCTGAAAGATACGTGAGTGGTGGCGTAGCCCGAGGCAGGCCAGTCGAGGTCCCATCAGCAGCGTGTAGCAGGCCGGGCCGGGGTGGTAATGCTTGCGGGTCGCGCCGTGAATCTGACCGTGAAAGCCTTGCCCATGAAATCCGGGCTCGCTGCCGCAGCTCAGCCAGGCAGGTTTGTACATCAGGCTGGTCAGGTCCAGATCGAAGCCGTCGCCGAGGATTTCCAGCTCGATGGCATACGGCTGGCTGATCGCTTCGGTTGCGCTGAACGATACGACGCTGAAACGGCGCTGCAGGCGGGCAATCTCCAGATGAAGGAATGGCGCGCTGGCGGGGTCGGACATGGAGGGCTTCTCTACCGGGAGTGCGACCGCGGATTCTCGCGCAGAAGCCGGGCAGGGTAGAGGTCTGCAGGTAGAACAGGACGTTGCCTACAGCAAGTGTTGGCGGGGGATTACATCGAGTGGGGGCTGTATGAGTGCGGAGCATGGGGGGCGGTGGTTACGGGCACCTCTCGTTCCTCACGCTCCGCGTCACGAACTGCATGCCAATGCGCAGCATTGGCACGATAAGCAGTTAGATCTGGCTCCGCGCAACGATCAGGACGACAGGTACGACGAGCGGGTCAGCCCCAGGCGCAAGGCATCGAGGAAGTAGGTGCGCTCGCGTGGGGTGATCTTGGCGCTGGCGACTTTGTCCCGGTAATGGGTCATCAGTTCTTCCGGCGACAGGTGCACGTAGCGCAGCATGTCTTCGATGGTGTCGTGGGTTTCGATGCCTGCGTGGTAAACGCTGCCGTCCGGGTTCTGGTAGATGTTCACCGAATCGGTATCACCGAACAGGTTGTGCATGTCGCCGAGAATTTCCTGGTAGGCACCCACCAGGAAGATCCCCAGCAGATAGTCTTCGCCTTCGTTCAGCGAATGCACCGGCATGCTGGTCTCGATGCTCTGCTCGTCGACGTACTGCTTGATCTTGCCGTCCGAATCGCAGGTCAGGTCCTGCAGCACGGCGCGGCGCACCGGCTCTTCATTCAGGCGGTGCAGGGGCAGAATCGGCAGCACCTGGCCAATGGCCCAGGTGTCCGGCAGGCTCTGGAACACCGAGAAGTTGCAGATGTACTTGTCGGCCAGCTTGTCGTTGAGCTCGTCCAGCACCTGACGATGCGAGCGTTGACGGGCTTTCAGCGAGTTGTACAGGCGACGGCAGACGGCGAAGTAGCATTGCTCGCCCAGCGCCTTTTCCGACAGGCTGATCTTGCCATCGGCGTACTGTGCCGCGATGTCGCTCATGTAGTGCGTGGCGCGCCAGTAGGTTTCGGTGACCATCTCGATGTCGGTCGGGCCCAGCAGGTCGACCAGCCATTGCACGGTTTCCGGCAGGCTGGCCTTGTCGGCGATTTCCGGCACTTCGTCGTTGTGTTTTTCGACGTCGGTCACCTGCACCACCAGCATGGCGTGGTGGGCGGTCAGCGAGCGGCCGCTTTCCGAGAAGATATGCGGGTGCGGCAGGCTTTGCGCGTCGCAGAATTCCTTGAGCATGCCGACCACGACGCCTGCATAGTCGTCCATGTCGTAGTTGATCGAGCTGGCGTTGCGCGAGTGCGTACCGTCGTAATCGACCCCCAGACCACCCCCGACATCGATGTAATCCACCGGCAGGCCGAGCTTGCGCAGTTCGCCGTAGTAACGGATCGCCTCCTTGAAACCGTGCTGATAGTCGGCCAGGTTGGCGATCTGCGAGCCCATGTGGAAGTGCAGCAGGCGGATGCCCTGATCCAGGCCGGCCTTGCGGAAACGCTCGACCACCGACAGCAATTGCGCGGCCGACAGACCGAACTTGGATTTCTCGCCACCGGTATCCGCCCATTTGCTCGACGCCAGGGAAGACAGGCGCACGCGCAGACCGACCTGTGGGGCGACCTTCAGCTCGGCGGCTTCTTCGATCACCAGTTCGACTTCGGACTCTTTCTCGATGACGATGAACACGTTGTGGCCCAGCTTCTGGCCCATCAGCGCCAGACGGATGAACTCACGGTCCTTGTAACCGTTGCAGACGATGGTGCCGCCTTTGGGCGCCAGTGCCAGCACCGCCATCAGCTCAGGCTTGGAGCCCGCTTCCAGGCCGATGGAGACGTTCTGCGTGGCGATGATGTTTTCCACCACCGCTTCCTGCTGGTTGACCTTGATCGGGTACAGCGCGGTGTACTTGCTCTGGTATTCCAGGCGCGCGATGTTGCTGTCGAACGCGCCGGTCAGCTGACGCACACGGTCCTGCAGAATGTCGGGGAAGCGCACCAGCAAGGGCAGCGACAGGCCGCTCTTGCGCAAATTGTCGACCTGTTCGTAAAGATCGATGGGCGAGCTGTCCGGCCCGTTGGGACGGACTTCAACGCGTCCCGCTTCGTTGATAGCAAAATAACCCGCGCCCCAATGGCGAATGCCGTAAACGCTGCGGCTGTCCGCAACGGTCCATTGGCTGCCATCGTCTTTACGTGTGCGTCTTACGGACATCGAAGTCCCCTATAAATAAGTCGTTGCGCCAGCCTGAAGCTGACTGCGCGCATTGTAATGGGTGGAAATGACGATTTGATTCGCGGGTTCAGCCGCCGGACTTTTTAGCCTTGAAGCCTTTTTTGATCAGCTCTGCCAACAGCAGTTCGACGTGATCGCCCTGAATCTCGATCACGCCTTCCTTGAGCGATCCGCCTGTGCCGCAGCGTTGCTTGAGAGCCTTGGCCAACTCTTTGAGCGGTTCTTCGGCCAGCGGGACGCCGCTAATGGTGGTGACGGTCTTGCCGCCCCGGCCCTTGCTTTCACGACGTACACGGGCAATGCCGTCACCTTCGGGGATGGCCGTCTGTTTGCAGGTGCACTCGGCAACGGGTTGACGACAATCGGGGCAGTGGCGCCCAGCGTCGGTTGAAAATACCAGGCCACCCAGGGCGGCGAGAGAAGCGGCTTTTTTAGCCACGCAAACATCCTCTTGTTGAGGACTGAAGATGGGTCGGACTCGTACGAGCCATCGACCGCGAAGCCCCACTCTGGCAGGGGCAGCGCTACTGAAACGGCAGGGCCGGTCCAGTTTGAAAAGGTCGCGCAGTGTAACGGCAAACCGGCCGGTTGCTAAGGGGCTGGATGTGCCAATTGCTGAACACTCGCTTACTGCTCGTTCTCTATCTGCTTAAGGTAGCGTTTCAGTGCCGCCAGGGAGTCGGGGCACCAGGGATTATGCTCAGCCTGTTGCAGAACTTCGGCGATGGGCATGAAGCGCGCCTCCAGGACCTCTTCAGGTTGCAGTTTCAAAGGTCCGTCCCATACGGCTGAAAACACTGCACACCAGAGCCGGTTGCCCGGCTGATCGAAGAAAAACTGTTCGTGGGCCTGCAGCGGTACGCCACTGACGCCTAGCTCTTCTTCCAGCTCGCGCGCGGCAGAGGCTGCGTAGCTTTCATCGGCCTGGACCATCCCGCCTGCGGCTACGTCCCAGTAGCCGGGATAAATCGCCTTGCTCAAGGTGCGCCGATGCACGCACAGCTCACCGAGACTGTTGAACAGCAGGATATAAGTGCCGCGTCCGATCAGTCCGCGTTCACGCAGGTCAGCGCGGACCAGCGAACCGAGCAGTCGATCCTGTTCGTCGACCCAGGCGATCTGCTCGGCATCCGAGGCGGCGCGGTGCGCGGCCTCGTTGGCAGGTATGGACATCAGCCCTGATTCAGCAGCTGGCGCAGGTCGATGACCGCAGCGTTGGCACGCGAGATGTAGTTGGCCATGACCAGCGAGTGGTTGGCGAACACGCCGAACGGGCTGCCGTTGAGAATCATCGGGCTCCACATCGGCTCTTGCGAGGCTTCCAGCTCACGAATGATCTGGCGCACGCTGACCGTCGCGTTCTTCTTCGCCAGTACATCGGCAAAATCAACCTCGATGGCGCGCAGCAGGTGCGACAGGGCCCAGGCCTGACCGCGTGCTTCGTAGAACACGTTGTCGATTTCCAGCCATGGCGTTTCGACGATTTCCTCGTCGACCTGCGGTACTTCACCGGGTTTGACCGACACAGCGGCTTCGGTTTTCAGCGTGCTGTTGAGTTTGACCCGGCCAACGCTGGCCGACAGGCGTTGCGACAGCGAACCCAGGCGGGTGCCGACATCGCCCAGCCAGTTGTTCAGGTTGTCGGCGCGGGCATAAAACAGCGCGCCTTTCTGGTTGGGATCGGACAGGCGTGCCTGGTAGCGGCTCAGGGAGTTGATCCCCTCGGCGTACTGCGACTCGCTGGAAGGCAGCAACCAGCTGCGATTGTTGAAGTTGAACAACGGCTCGGCGCGGGCCAGATCGCCATCTTCAGCCGATTGCGACTGGGAGCGGGCGAAATCCTTGCGCAGCGCACGACTCAGATCACGCACCTGCACCAGCACGCCGTATTCCCAGCTCGGGATGTTGTCCAGCCACAGGCCTGGTGGCATGCGGTCGTTGGACAGGTATCCACCGGGCTTGTTAAGCAACGTGCCCGCCACGGTCTTGAGCGTTTCAACCGTTGTGTAGCCGATGACCATCTGTTTGCCTTCGCGCTCGGCGGCGGCTTGCGCATTCTGTTGTACCGGGAACAGCGCAGGTTCCTTGCTCCAGTACCAGCCGACTGCCAGTGCGACGAGCAGGTAGATCAAGATCAGGGCGCCCAGCGCACGGCTATAGAACAGGTTACCCAGGTAACCGCGGCGTTTGGTCGATGAAGTGTCAGCGCTGCGCGCACCCGCGCTGCCTGCGCGGTTCTTCCAATCCAGCATGGTAGGGTCCTTTCGATCTTGAGTTGAATGCTTCACGAGGCGTTCGACCGCAACCTTACCTCAAGGTGCGGCTGACAGACATTATCTTGATATTTGAACTGTAACGATCATAGGCGCAGTCTATGCATCGATTGATTTTGCATACTGGCTATGCGCCATCAAATTGTTGTCAAATAAGTGACTTACGACGCTGTTCTGTTGTAACGGAGGTGCTAGCATAGCGCCATCAGCCGTATCGCTCAGCAAAACCACAGTAGTCTGACCATGACCGACCACGAAGACCCTAGCCGAGATCGCCTGAAGCATCACTTTGCCCAACGGGTCATTCACCAGGCGCGCCAGATTCTGGAGACGTGGCAGCGTCTGCAAAAGGCCGAATGGTCGGTCGGCGATATGGCCGAGCTCAAGGAGTCCACGCAGCGTCTTTCGCGCTTCGCCGAGCGTTTCGAGCAGGCAGAACACAGCGCTCTGGCGCATGAGATCAGCCAGGCCCTCGATGCGGTGAAAGCCAATCGCGGTCGTCTCAACAGCCGTGTCATCACGGATCTCAATCGTCTGATGCAGCGCCTTTCCCGAACCGGACTGCGGCACGGCGATCGTTTCGAGCAGACGGCGCTGCCACCGTTGCGCAAGCCCGTCTATATAGTGCTTCAGGATCACGAGCGGGCCGAGCGCCTGGCCAAGCAGCTGGAGTTTTTCGGGCTGGCGGCGCTGTCGCTGCACAATGTCGCCGAGTTTCAGCGGGCGATGGCACAGCGGCACCCGGCAGCGATTGTCATGGATGTCGATTTCAGCGGGCCGGGCAAGGGGCTTGAACTGGCCTCTCAGGCTCAGGAAGGGCTGGAACAGAAGCTTCCGCTGTTGTTTTTCAGCCTCAATGAAACCGATACGCCCACCCGCCTGGCCGCCGTCAGGGCCGGTGGCGAAGAGTTTCTGACCGGCGCGCTGGAAGCGTCGAGTCTGCTGGAAAAAATCGAAGTGCTGACCTGCGTGGCTCAATACGAGCCTTATAAAGTGCTGATCATCGACGATTCCCGCGCGCAGGCGCTGCACACCGAGCGTGTTCTCAACGCCGCCGGAATCGTCACGCGGGTGTTGCTCGACCCGATTCAGGCGATGTCCGAACTGGCCGAGTTTCAGCCCGACCTGATCATTCTCGACATGTACATGCCGGGGTGTACCGGTACGGAGCTGGCCAAGGTCATTCGCCATAACGACCGTTATGTCAGCGTGCCGATCATTTATCTGTCGGCCGAAGACGATCAGGACAAGCAACTCGATGCCATGAGCGAAGGCGGCGACGATTTTCTGACCAAACCGATCAAACCCCGTCATCTGATCACCACGGTGCGCAACCGTGCTGCCAGGGCGCGAAGCCTCAAGGCACGCATGGTCCGCGACAGCCTGACCGGGCTTTACAATCACACGCATATTTTGCAACTGCTGGAAGATTGCAGCTTTCGTTCGCGACGTGAGGACAAGCCGCTGTGCTTTGCCATGCTCGATATCGACCACTTCAAGAAGGTCAACGACAGCCACGGCCACCCGATGGGGGACCGCGTCATCAAGAGCCTTGCGCTGTTTCTCAAGCAACGCTTGCGCAAAACCGACTTCATCGGGCGTTACGGCGGTGAGGAATTTGCCATTGTCATGCCGGACACCGACATCCAGAGCGCCCACAGGGTGCTGGATGACATCCGCCATCGCTTTGCAGAGATCCATTACCCGGCGCAGCCCGCCGATCTGTTCTGCACCTTCAGTGCCGGGGTGGTTTCTCTCGGTGCCCATGACGACAGCCTGAGCCTTGCCTCCCAGGCGGATACGGCGTTGTACTGCGCCAAGCACGCCGGCCGCAATCGGGTGCATTCGGTGCTGGTCGATGTGCCTTATCACGTCGTATTGAACGGGATCGAAGCCTGACTTCCGTTCAGCCCTGGCTTTCGCTCTGCCTTTGCCGCTCTGCCGATTTGCCCGGTGAAAATGCCAATGCCAGTTGTGTGCGGTTATGCATGTGAGTCAGGCGCAGCACTTGCGACACATAGAGTTTTACAGTGTTTTCAGTAATGCCCAGTTCGCAGGCGATCTGGTAATTGGTCAGTCCGGTGCTGACCAGGCGCGCCACATCCAGCTGGCGGGGTGACAACTTGGCCAGTGCCACCGGCATTTGCCCGTCACGTTGCTGCCCATCACGTTCTTGGCGGTTACGCATTTTGCGCTCGGTTTGAGGCCTGTTCTGGACGCTGT
This sequence comes from Pseudomonas sp. P135, assembly GCF_020312125.1. Lineage (NCBI taxonomy): Bacteria > Pseudomonadati > Pseudomonadota > Gammaproteobacteria > Pseudomonadales > Pseudomonadaceae > Pseudomonas > Pseudomonas sp. P135. The sequence continues at coordinate 130,500 of NZ_JAGPYR010000007.1, read as the reverse complement.
CCAGGTTCTGATAAAGATCGTCGATGGAGGCGGCCAGAAACTGGAGCTTTTCGTTGAGCAGGCCCAGTTGCTGGCGGGTTTTCTGCCGCTCGTGCAGCGCCTGGACTTGCAACTGCACAGCCTCGAGCAATTCTTCCAGATCGACCGGCTTCTGATAATAATCGGCGATGCCGGCCCGAAGCGCCTTGATGACGTCTTTTTTCTCGGCCTGGCCGGTCAGCATGATGGCCTCGAACAGGTGCGTCTTGCCGCCAGCCATCTTCATCGCTTCGACCATCTCGATGCCGTTCATGCCGGGCATTTCCAGATCGCAGAGTACGATGCCGATGGTGCTGTCGGCGCTGAAATGCTCGATGGCCTCAAGGCTTGAATGGCAACGCACACACTCATAGCCGCTGCTCTCCAGAAACTCGCAGAGTTCTTCAACGATAAGGGGCTGGTCATCGACCACTAGAACTTTCGTGAGCGGGTAGTTATCCACAGGCAACTCCATGCTGTTAGGGGGCCGCCGACGGCGCCCCGATCCATTCAGCAAAACATGACTCGGCGTTATTCGATCAGTGTGGGTATTGGTGACAGTACGTCATGGCCATGACTTAACCGTAGTCGTACTTTCTGACTATGTACATAGCATTAAAATTTCCCGCGCTGTTATTCGACTAGTGGAGCAGTGCCGTGCTCAGGAGTAAACCGGCGAATAAAAAAGGTGAAAAAGGATGTTTATCTGGCGCCGCAGGGTTCATATACCGATAGCGTTGCGCAACCCATTGCTGTGCAAGCGGCCAGGCACTCTTTCCGACGAGAAGCCAGGTCGCCATGGCAACACCCGCGCCAATAAACGTACACAGCAGATAGGCACTGTTCGAGGCCAGCGCCAACGCCGTCATCAGTTTGACGTCTGCGGCGCCCAACTTGCCGAGTGCGTAACCGGGCAATGTCAGCGCCAATGCCAGGGTCACGGCCAGCAGGGCCTCCAGCGCAGGCGAGCCGAGCCAGGTCATACCGGTCAACGCCAGGTAGATAATCGCCAGCGCTGCTGCGCCGAGTGTCAGTCCGTTGGAAATCTGCTTGCAACGCGCATCCTGTTCGGCGCAAATTGCAAACCAGATCAGCAGGAAAAATAATTTCATCACGCCGAAGACATCCTGTTATCGGGAAAGATCTATGCTGTGTTGATGCATTACATGTCAGGGTAGACGTCGATATGAAAACTGTTCTGCACCACACCTTGCCCCGTCGTCAACAGGGGGCCGCCGCTATTGAATTCTCTGCGGTGTTCGTTATTTTCTTTGCGGTGTTCTACGGCATGGTGAGTTATAGCCTGCCGTTGCTCATGGTTCAGTCATTCAATGCCGCCGCCAGTGAAGCGGTGCGCAGAAGTGTGGCCCTCAGTCCAACAGTTACCGGCTATAACGATTTGTTAAAGAGTCAGGCTCAGAGTGTGGTCATGAACCAGTTGTCGTGGATACCCCCTGCGCTGGGATTCAATATCAACCATACCAGCGTGACCTATAGCGCAGGCATTTTGACCGTGACCATCCAGTACCCCAAGACCCGACTGGCTCAGGTACTGCCCTTGTTGACTCTTCCAGGCATTGGCGAGGTTCCGCGCTTGCCCAGCAACCTGACTGCACAAGCGAGTCTGCAACTTGTCCCTTGAAAAGAATCGTTTGAGCCGTTGGCTGGGCCGTGGTGAAGCAACGCAGGTGCCGCAGCCCTTGCCGATATCGAGCGAGCCCGGTCCGATCGGTGCGGACCTTTATCTGCTGCTGGATGACGAAGGCCGTATACAAAGTATCAGCCCGCACTTGCTCTCTCGTCTGGACATCGCTGCGCCACTGCCGGCTGCCCAGCGATTGATGAGTCTGCTGCTGCCCAACAGTGCACTGGTTATCGAAGGTGTGCCGCGTGACTGGCTGGGGCACATGCTCGACCTGGACTTCAAGGGCGACGATGCACATACCTTGCACGCCCGAGGCTGGGTGCAGGCGCATGGCAAGGGCTGGCTCTTGCAATTGCTGGATATCAGCGACCTGATGGAGGAAGCCAGTGCCGCGCGCAGCCGCCAGCAGTGCCTGCGGTTTGCCGGGCAGATGGCCGAGCGTGTGCGAGGGTGCAATGTCGACCGCCTGACTGCCGTGGTGAGCGAGCAACTGGAGGAACTCGCGCAGCTGTGGCGCATTCCCTGTGTGGCGCTGGTGTTGCCGGAGGTTGGCGGTGTCGGCTGGCGTGTTTATTGTCAGTACAGCGCTCATACGGCGCCCGAGTTGTGGCAGGTCGGGCAGCGGCTGGGCACTGCGCTGGATCGATTCAACGTCGATGCCACGCAGCAGTTGAGGTTTGGCGGCAGTGTCGATGCGGGAGCGCTGCAAAGTGTTTTCGGCAACGCTGACGGTTTTCTCATCCCCCACAGCCGCGATAACGTTGCCAAGGCCTGGCTGATGTTCGGTTTTTATAACGCGCAGCAGCAGGCGCCGGACCTGGGCGAGCGCGAGTGGCTCAACCTGTGCTCGGCGCTGGCCGGGCCGGTGCTTTTTCGAATGTCCGAGCAACATAACCGTCACCATGTCGAACGCCTGGCGGTGCTTCAGGACCTGCTGGGCACCGGGTGGTGGGAATTGCTGCCGGATCGTGACGAGGTTCTGCTGGCACCGCAGCTGGCTCGCAGTCTGCGTCTGGGCGACCGGGTCGAGAGCCTGTCGCGTCAGGACTGGCTGGCACTGATTCATCCCGCCGATCGACAGGAGCTGTCCAGTCGCCTCGCCCAGTTGCGCGACAAGGGCACGCCGCTGTTGCTCTGTGTACGTCTGGCACAAAACGACCCCGCTCAGGAAACCCTCTGGTTTCGTATTCAGGGGCAAGCGTTGCACAGGGGGCAGGTGCAGCGGGTATTGGGCTTCATGCTGGACGTCAGCGATATCAAGAATCAGGAAACCGAGGCCGCCGCCGCCCATGCCCGGCTGGATAACCTGATTGCCAGTTCGCCCGCCGTGATTTACGTGCAGCGTTATGATCACGGCAATCTGGAACCCACCTTTTTCAGTGACAGCCTCACGCCTTTGCTGGGCTGGACGCTGGCCGATTGCGTCGACGGGCAACTGGCGGGGTACATCCATCCCGACGACCACGACATCTGGTTCGAGCGTAATCGCCAACTGCTGCGCGAAGGATTCGTCAGCCGCCGTTTCAGGTTGCGCAACAGGAACGGCCAATACCACTGGCTGCTGGACGAGGCGCGACTGCTGCGTGACGACCTCGGCATGCCGGTGGAGGCGGTGGGTCTGTGGCTGGATGTGACCGAGGCCACCCTGGCCGCCGAGCATATACGGCGTAGCGAGGAGCGTTACCGCATTCTGGTCGAGGATTCGCCGGCCATGATCTGCCGCTACACGCCGGACCTGGTGTTGAGTTTCGGCAACCGGCCGCTGGCCAGGTATATGGAGTGCACACCCGAGCAACTGACCGGGATCAACCTGGGAGACTGGCTGTCGGACGAGCAGCGCGAGGCATTCATCAAGCGTATCGGCCAGCTGACTCCGGAAGCGCCGGTGAGTACCGAAGAAATCTGTATCGAGCTGCCGGGACGCGAGTATGCCTGGTGGATATGGGCCGACCGGGGGGTATTCGATGAACACGGCAAACTGGTCGAAGTGCAGGCGGTGGGCCGTGACAACACCGATGTACGCCGCTCGCGCATGCAGTTGAATCAGAGCGCGAAGATGGCAACGCTTGGCGAGATGTCCACCGGTCTGGCCCACGAGATCAATCAGCCGCTCAACGTCATGCGCATGGCCGTGGTCAACGTCCTCAAGCGTCTGGGTCGGGGTGATGTGGACATCGAATACCTCACTGAAAAGCTCAATCGCATCGACACCCAGGTGCAGCGCGCCGCCCGGGTGGTCGATCATATGCGGGTATTCGGTCGCCGCTCTGAAGTAGAAGAGCAGCTGTTCGATCCGGCCCAGGCGGTCGAAGGCACGATCTCGATGCTGGCTGAAGGCATGAAAGGCAAGGGCGTGCAGCTGCGGGTCGGCGGGATGATCGACGCGGTGCGGGTTCGTGGTCATGTCGATCAGCTTGAGCAGGTGCTGATCAACCTGATGGTCAACGCCCGGGATGCCTTGTTGTCGCGCCGGGAAAAGGACCGGGATTTCGAGCCATGGATCAGTGTCGAGGCCGAGCGCGATGAAAATATCATCCGCCTGGCGGTCCAGGACAACGGTGGAGGCATTGATCCGCGGTTGCTGGAGCGCATTTTCGAGCCGTTTTTCACCACTAAACCGGTAGGTGTCGGCACCGGGCTGGGCTTGTCCGTCAGTTACGGCATCGTCGACCAGATGGGCGGCCAGCTCAGCGTCGCCAACATCGGCGAGGGCGCTCGCTTCCAGATCGAGCTGCCGATATTCAACGCCGATCAGCCCGGCAGCTAAATCACCAGCGTCGCCTGACCCAGGTTGCAGCTCAGGTTGGTGCCGACATCGGTAGCCCCCATGCTCACACCCAGTGATTCGAACAACGGGTCGACGACCGACGTCAGCAAGCGTGTCAGGGTGTCGTCGACAATCGCATCCAGCGCCAGGGTCAGGCTGTTCAGTGTGGTGGCCGCACCGGTGATGACGTTGCCCAGCACATTGCTGGTCGCCGGTTTATACACATTCACTTTCACGCTTGAAGCCGTGCCGTTGAGCAAGGTGCTCGGTTTGGTGTGTGCAACGCGTGTCAGGTAAAACGGGGCACTGTTGATCTCCGGCAGGTTGGGCGAGCTGAACGTCGTGCTGGTCACCGTCGAGCTGCCCAGTGCCGACTGGCTGACGTTGTCGAAGGTAAGGCCGATACCGCCACCCCCGAAAGGCTTGCGGGCGGTGCAGTTACCCAGCAGCCCGGCGATTTTCTGACAGGTCATGGTGCCGATATCGATGACCGGCACCGGCAGGGCGGTGATGGCCGCCGGATCAGTGCTGGCGGGGAAGGCCGACGAGCTGTCGATCGAGCCGATCCTGACGCTGAGCAGTGCTGCGTCGGTCTTGACGTTGAGGGTTTTGCTGGCGTTGCTGGTACAGGTAAAACCGGTGACGTAGCTGTCGGCGCTGGCCATTGACAGGCTCATGTCGATTCTCGGGCCTGCGCTTGATGAGCTGTCGGTCAGAAACTTGAAGTCGCTCACCATGCAACTGCTCAGTCCCAGCGCGCAGGAGGCCGAGGTCCCCAGCCCGGCGAGGTTCAGGCCCAATGCGCTGTTGAGGATCGGCGTGAGGCTGCCGATCACCGAACCTGCGGTATTGGCCAGCGAAGTGATTGTGCCGAGCACCGGCAGGTTGATCGACACCAGCGCGCGCATCTGTGCCGTGCGTACGTAAATCCGGTTGGCACCGTCTCGCGGGTTGAGCGGGTCGATTTTGCTCGGGTCGCCGATCGCCGACAGCTGAGGCGGCTCGATCACCTGAATGCGTGTGGTGACCTGCGCCAGCCCGGCGACATTGATCTGGGTGGCGGTCAGAACGCCGGTCTTTTCGTTGGCCAGTTGCGCGAGGCCCTGGACCAGATCCATCAGGCGCAGATTGGTGTTCAGCGCGGCGAGGTCCGTGCCGCTCTGCACTGAGAGCAGATCACCCAGCAGCACGGTGGTCGTTCCAGCCGCCAGCTTCAAGGCTTGCAGGCCCTGAATGGCGGCGGCACCGCCCAGCGTCGCGTTGGGGCTGATGACGTTGATTGCGCTCTGCAGCAACTGACTGACCGATACCGAGGTGTTGAGTACATCGTTGTAGCCAATCGCCGTAAGGCTGAGGTCGGTTTTCAGCCTGTTCAGGTAGCTCAGCAGGCTCAGGTTGGTGTCTGCGATGCCTTGCCAGTTGGCAACACTCAGGTTCAGCGTACCGCCCAGCAGGCTGCCGACCACCGGGTTGAGGAGGGCGGCGCCGGTGCTGTCCACAGTGACTGCCGCACTGCGGATGGTCAGTGCCGCCAGCGGCGAGGCGCTGGCGGCCACGGCGGTGGCGCTGATCGTCACATTCGGTGGGGAGGGCGTTTTTTCGAACAGGGCGCCAATGCCGGCTGCAATGCTGCGCGGCACCGGATGCGCCGCAACCACCTGAATAGCCAGCGCTTGCGTCGAGTCGGCGACAAATACGCGAGGTCCCGCGACGTCCACCGCAAGTGTTCCGCAGCGAGTCACCAGGGTGCGGCCATCGGTATTCGGGGTGAAACCGTTGCGCGTAGCACTCTGACTGGCGAAATCGGGCGCCGAGGCCGCCGTGCCGCTGCACGTTCCTCTGCGGCCTGCCGCTTCCAGGGCGGCAATGTCCGCAACCCGCTGCAACGAGCGCTTTTCCAGGTACAGCCTGCCGCTGTCGATAACGGTCAGCGTGCACAGCAGCGCCAGACCCATGGTCAGCGCCGCCATCAGGCCGATCGCGCCGCGCTGCCGGGAGGGCAGCGCCGTATAACCATCCAGTGCAGACATCAACACTCCTTCGATCACGCCATCGCACACTCATTTGTCGCTGGGGAGTGTAGTCAACGCCTCGAAAGAGCACTGGCAAGGTGCCAGATTTGAGAAGTGTCGCACCCGTTGCGCGCGGGTGCGATCAGTTCTGCCGATCAATACTGGTAACGCAGCACACCGTGCGACAGGGCGCGAACGGCAAAAATACCCAGCAACGCGGTCATGGCTGGCACGACGAGCCACCAGACGCGCACCGACATGGCCGGCAAAGGGTCCTTGCGTTGAATGAGCGCCAGGCTGGCGGCGCAGACACAGAACGCCAGAAGCATGCCGGCGAGAATATCGGTGGGCCAATGGACACCCAGATATACCCTCGACAGCGCGATTGCCAGGGCCGGAATACCGGCGACGAACATCCAGGTCACGCGCAGCCGCACGGGCTGGCCACGTCCGGCCAGCACTGCCAGGGTCATGAACAGCGCAAAGGCCGCCGAGCTATGCCCGCTGGGCATGCTGTACGTGGTCAGCGGTTCTAACAGCACCTCCGGGCGAGCGCGGGCGAAAAACGTTTTCAGGATGCCGTTGGCGATCGCGGTGCCCAGTGTGGCGGTCAGGGCAAAGGCTGCGTGGCGCCATTGCCTGGCAACCGCCAGCACGATGATCAGCAGACTGGCGGCCAGCAACTGCGCCCTGAAATCGCCGATGCTGGTGACGAAGACCACAATGTGCTGCGTGGCTTCGCTGCGGTGTTCCTGGATGAGCGTCATCAGGCCGTTGTCGAAGTCGGCCAACAAGGGGAAGCCGAAGAACAGCGCCGCGACCAGCGTCAGGCTGAGCGCGGAAATCAGTCGGGTTGCGTAGCGTTTCTGGCGAATACTGCTCTGGATGCTCAGCCCGAACAGGACGGCCAGGCCGCCGCCGACCACGGCCGCCTCGGGCCAGAAGCCTTCCGGCAGTGGCAGGCGAATCGCTGCACCTGCCGCCCAGCCCGGCATCAGGTAGGCAATCGACCAGCCTGCCGCCGCCAGCACACTGACCGCCACGAAGCGCGGCAGCGGCATGTCGCACATCCCGGCGATCATCGGCAGCATCGGGCGCAACGGACCGATGAAGCGTCCTACCAGCAAACTGGCAATGCCGTAACGGTGGAAGTATTTTTCCGCACCTTCCATCCACTCCGGGTGCGTGCGCAAGCCGGGCAATTGACGGATATTCTGATGAAAGCGCCGGCCTACGAAGTACGACACCGCGTCACCCAGCAGCCCACCGAGAAAACCCAGCAACAGCACTTCACTCAACGGCAGTATCCCGCTGCCCGCCAGGGCGGCGATGGCAAACATGATGACCGTGCCCGGCACGACGATCCCGACGATCGCGACGCATTCAATGAAGGCCACCAAAAAGATCGCGACAGCCACCCAGGAAGGGTTTGCGGTCAGCCAGCCAGTCATTCCATTGAGCAGATCGCCCATCGGTCAGTTTCCTTGATCGAGAAATAAGTAGTCGCGGCCTTCGACCTGACCGCGTCTGAGAGGGTTCCGTGTGCAGAAACGGGCGTACCCGGCATCCACGAAGCGGTACATCAGGTGCTCATCGCGCCCGGCAGGAATGCCCAGTCGGGTGGTCTGGATGATACGTTCGGGTGTCTGGCCGACGTCCTCGACCAGCAATTTCTGCGGGTCGAAGCGCTTGGCGTCCCACACCGGGACTTTCAGGCCGAGCGCCTTGCACAGCAGCGTCTGGCCAGCGCAAAGCCGTTGCGCCGGGCGCATCGCGCCGCTGGCGTCGGGGTTGTTCAGTTGCATCTGCGCCAGCGCGTTTTCGTCGCTGGTTGCGTCGGTCCAGGCAAACGCCGATTTGATCAGCACGGCATTGCCCGGCCCTTCGGCGCTGAAATTCAACGAATCGCCGCCACGCGCGTAGTACATATAGATGTGGCCGCCGTCGAGAAACAGCGCCTTGCGTTTCTCGGTGTAGCCCAGCGAGGCATGGCTGCCCTTTTCGGCGCAGTAGTACGCTTCGGTTTCGATAATCCGCGCGGCCAGCCACAGGTCGCCTGCCTTGTGGCGAATGACTTTGCCCAGCAGGTCGCGCGCCAGCACCTGGGCATCGCGATGAAAGAAGTGGTCGGGAAGGGCTGTGGGCATAATCGGACGGGTACATTGAGAAAGAGCCCGATAATAACAAGCGCAAGTTTAATTGCAGCTGAATGTGTCCGGATTAGGCGCTTTGTTGTTTCTGAACATGACCGAATCATGACAGGCCGTTAAGCCCATGCGTGATGCCTGCCTGTGCATGGCCGCTGGCAACGCCTGCCACGGTGACGAAAAATCTGCGCACTGATATCGACCATCCGCCTGTCTGCGCTGTCGTTCGGGCGGCACGACAGCTATAATCAGCCGCTTTCCTCTTTGCCAAGACCTCTGAGACCAATGACTGAGTCCGTTCTTGACTACATGACCCGCCTGGGTCGCGCCGCCCGCGAAGCTTCGCGAGTGATCGGTCGTGCCAGCACTGCGCAGAAGAACCGCGCCCTGCAGGCCACTGCCGCCGCTCTGGACGAAGCCCGCGCCGAGCTGTCTGCCGCCAATGCGCTGGACCTGGCCAATGGTCAGGCGAACGGGCTTGAGCCGGCCATGCTCGAGCGTCTGGCCCTGACCCCCGCACGGATCGACGGCATGATCGTCGGGTTGCGTCAGGTTGCAGCGCTGGCAGACCCGGTCGGTGCGATCCGCGACATGAGCTATCGGCCGTCGGGTATTCAGGTCGGCAAGATGCGCGTGCCGCTGGGGGTTGTCGGAATCATCTACGAGTCACGTCCGAACGTGACCATCGATGCGGCCAGTCTGTGTCTGAAGTCCGGAAACGCAACCATCCTGCGCGGTGGTTCCGAAGCCATTCATTCCAATCGCGCCATCGCGGCCTGCATTGAACGCGGTCTGGCCGAGGCCGGGCTGCCCGCTGCTGTCGTGCAAGTGGTTGAAACCACCGACCGTGCAGCGGTTGGCGCGCTGATCAGCATGCCCGAGTACGTGGACGTCATCGTTCCGCGTGGCGGCAAGGGCCTGATCGAGCGCGTCAGCCGCGATGCGCGGGTGCCGGTCATCAAGCATCTGGACGGCATCTGCCATGTGTATGTCAGTGCCCACGCCGATCTGGCCAAGGCGCAGAAGATCGCCTTCAACGCCAAGACCTACCGTTACGGGATCTGCGGCGCGATGGAAACCCTGCTGGTCGATCAGACCATTGCCGCCGACTTTTTGCCGTCGATGGCCGCACAGTTTCGCGAGAAGGGCGTCGAGTTGCGCGGTTGCGAGCGTACCCGTGAGCTGATCGACGTGATCCCGGCCACCGAGGACGACTGGCATACCGAGTACCTGGACGCGATTCTGTCTATTCGCGTCGTGTCCGGGCTGGATGAAGCCATCGAGCACATCAACCATTACGGCTCGCATCACAGCGATGCCATCGTTTCGGACCACCAGAGTCAGGTGCGCCGGTTCATGGCCGAGGTCGATTCCAGTTCAGTCATGGTCAACGCGCCGACCTGCTTCGCTGACGGGTTCGAATACGGCCTGGGTGCCGAGATCGGCATTTCTACTGATAAGCTGCACGCCCGCGGTCCTGTCGGTCTTGAAGGGCTGACCTGCGAGAAGTACATCGTGATCGGTGACGGCCAATTGCGCGGACAAGCCTGACTTGAATAGCCCCATGACCGCGCTGCCCAGACGTATCGGCATGCTTGGGGGCACGTTCGACCCGGTTCATATCGGTCATTTGCGCGGTGCGCTCGAAGTGGCCGAACTGCTGGAACTCGATGAGTTGCGCCTGACGCCCAGCGCCAGGCCTCCGCATCGTGACATGCCGAGCGTCACCGCCGAGGATCGTCTGGCGATGGTTCAGAGCGCCGTCGCGGGTGTGTCGCCCCTGACGGTGGATGACCGTGAACTGAAACGTGACAAACCGTCGTACACCCTCGACACACTGGAATCGATGCGCGCCGAACTGGCGCCTCGCGACCAGTTGTTCCTGTTGCTGGGTTGGGATGCCTTTTGCGGGCTGCCGACCTGGCACAGATGGGAAGAACTGCTGGAGCACTGCCATATCGTGGTGCTGCAACGCCCGGACGCGGACAGCGAGTCGCCGGATGCCATGCGCAATCTGCTGGCGGCCCGCGCAGTCAGCGATCCCAAGGCCCTGAAAGGGCCGGGTGGACAGATTACATTCGTCTGGCAGACGCCTTTATCGGTATCTGCCACCCAGATCCGTCAACTGCTGGCCAGCGGTAAGTCGGTACGTTTTCTGGTGCCAGACGCGGTACTGGCCTATATCGATGCGCGCGGACTTTACCGCGCGCCGAACACTGATGGGTCGTCCTGAAACTGCTTTGATCGACAAGCGTCTGGACGGTCCCACACATACGAGCTGAATGAGTTTTATATGACCAAGCAAAAAATGAGCAGTGAAGAAGTCATCAATGTTGCGATTGCAGCCCTCGAAGAGGTCAAGGGTGCCGACATCCTGACCATCGACGTGCGCGACAAGACCAGCATCGCTGACTACATGCTGATCTGCACCGGTACGTCCAACCGTCAGTTGAACGCACTGGTCGATAACGTCCGTGACAAGGTCAAGGCTGCCGGCCTGAAGTCCCTGAGCGAAGAAGGCAAGGGCGACAGCGACTGGGTCCTGCTGGACCTGGGTGATGTGATCGTCCATGTGATGACCGCTGCGGCACGCCAGTTCTATGACCTCGAGCGCTTGTGGCAGGGGGCTGAACAAAGCCGTGCTGCCAGCGCTGCGCACCACACACCGGGCAACGAATAAGGTCTTGATGTGCGTCTGCGTCTGATCGCTGTGGGTTCGCGCATGCCCAAGTGGGTGGAAGAAGGTTGGCACGAATATGCCAAGCGGATGCCCTCCGAGCTTGCGCTTGAACTGGTGGAAATCCCGCTCAATACCCGAGGCAAAAACGCCGACGTCGCGCGCTTTATCCGTCAGGAAGGCGAGGCGATGCTGGCGAAAGTGCAGCCGGGCGAGCGGATTGTCACGCTGGAAGTGCATGGCAAACCGTGGAGCACCGAACAGTTGGCGGTCGAGCTCGATCGCTGGCGTCTCGATGCGCGCACGGTCAACCTGATGGTCGGCGGCCCCGAGGGGCTGGCGCCTGAAGTCTGTGCCCGCAGTGAACAACGCTGGTCTCTGTCGCCGCTGACCCTGCCGCACCCGCTGGTGCGCATCCTGATCGGCGAGCAGATGTATCGCGCCTGGACGGTCCTGTCCGGGCACCCTTATCACAAGTAGCATCGTCTTTACTGTGAATACGGCCTAAATGTCTCAACCGATCCGCCTCAAAGACCACGAAAAGGACGCACGCCTGGTGCGCGGCAGGGTCGTGTTCGGTGCTGTGGCGGTGGTGTTGCTGGTGTGCGTGCTGATTGCCCGGTTGTATTACCTGCAGGTCATCCAGTACGAGTATCACTCCACGCTTTCGGAAAATAACCGCGTTCACGTTCAGCCGATTCCGCCCAGCCGCGGGTTGATCTACGACCGTAACGGCGTTGTGGTCGCCGATAACCGGCCCAGTTTCAGTCTCAGCATGACCCGTGAGCGCGCCGGCGAGTGGTCCAGCGTGCTCGACACCATTGTCGAGATCCTGCAGCTCACCCCCGACGACCGCATCATCTTCGAAAAGCGCATGAAGCAGGGGCGTCGGCCATTCGAGCCGGTGCCCATCCTGTTCGAGCTGAGCGAGGAACAGATCGCCCTGATCGCCGTCAACCAGTTCCGCCTGCCGGGCGTCGAAGTGGTTGCGCAACTGGTCAGGCATTACCCGCAAGGGCCGCACTTCGCCCACTCGGTCGGCTACATGGGGCGCATCAACGAGAAAGAGCTCAAGAGCCTCGACCCGATCAATTACAGCGGCACGCACCATATCGGCAAGACCGGCATCGAGCGCTTTTACGAGCCCGAGCTGCATGGTCAGGTCGGCTACGAAGAGGTCGAGACCAACGCCCGTGGTCGCGTATTGCGTGTGCTCAAGCGCACCGACCCGATCCCCGGCAAGGACATCGTCCTGAGCCTGGACATCAAGCTTCAGGAAGCCGCCGAAGCGGCACTGGGCGGGCGTCGTGGTGCGGTCGTCGCGCTGGACCCGGCCACCGGGGAAGTGCTGGCGATGGTCAGTGCGCCGAGCTTCGATCCGAATCTGTTTGTCACCGGCATCAGCTTCAAGGCCTATGCCGAGCTGCGCGATTCCATCGACCGGCCGCTGTTCAACCGCATCCTGCGAGGGCTGTACCCGCCGGGCTCGACCATCAAGCCTGCAGTGGCGATTGCCGGGCTGGATACCGGTGCGGTGACGCCTGGCTCGCGGGTATTCGATCCGGGCTATTACCAACTGCCCAATTATGATCACAAGTACCGCAACTGGAACCGCACCGGCGATGGCTGGGTCGATCTGGATACGGCGATCATGCGTTCAAATGACACGTACTTCTACGATCTGGCACACAAGGTGGGCATTGATCGACTGGCTACCTACATGAACAAGTTCGGTATCGGGCAGAAGGTCTCGCTGGACATGTTCGAAGAATCTCCCGGCCTGATGCCGTCCCGCGAGTGGAAGCGCGCCACGCGCCGTCAGGCCTGGTTCCCTGGCGAAACCCTGATTCTCGGGATTGGTCAGGGCTACATGCAGGCGACGCCTTTGCAACTGGCCCAGGCGACCGCGCTGGTGGCCAACAAGGGTGTATGGAATCGGCCGCATCTGGCCAGAACCATCGAAGGCAAGGCGCCTGTTGATGAAAATCCGATGCCGGACATCGTGCTGCGCGACCCGGCCAACTGGGGACGCGTCAACCATGGCATGCAGGAAGTGATGCACGGCGCGCGCGGTACGGCGCGCAAGGCCGCCATTGGTGCGCAGTACCGGATTGCCGGCAAGAGCGGTACTGCCCAGGTGGTGGCCATCAAGCAGGGCGAGAAATACGACCGCACCAAGGTGCAGGAACGCCACCGCGACCACGCCTTGTTCGTCGGCTTCGCCCCGGCTGATAACCCGAAAATCGTTGTTGCAGTGATGGTCGAGAACGGCGAGTCCGGTTCCGGCGTTGCTGCCCCCGTCGTGCGTCAGGTCCTGGACGCCTGGCTGCTCGACGAAAACGGCCATCTCAAACCCGAGTACGCCGGTTCCCTGAATCTGGAGGCTGCGGCCCGTGAAGAGTAATTTCGACCGCATCCTGTCCAGTGAAGACGTGATGCGTCGCCGCGCCACGTTTCTGCAGCGCATTCATATCGATGGCCCATTGCTGATCCTGCTGCTGACGCTGGCGGCGGGCAGCCTGTTCGTGCTGTATTCGGCCAGCGGCAAGAACTGGGACCTGCTGATCAAACAGGCCAGTTCGTTCGGCATCGGTCTGGTGGCAATGGTGGTGATCGCCCAGCTGGAGCCGCGCTTCATGGCGCGCTGGGTGCCGGTGCTGTATGTCATCGGCGTGCTGCTGCTGGTGGTGGTGGATGTCATGGGTCACAACGCCATGGGCGCAACGCGCTGGATCAACATTCCCGGGGTGATCCGCTTCCAGCCTTCGGAGTTTCTCAAGATCATCATGCCGGCGACCATCGCCTGGTACCTGTCCAAGCGCACGCTGCCGCCGCATTTGAAGCATGTGGCGGTCAGTCTCGCCCTGATTGGTGTGCCGTTCATTCTGATCGTGCGCCAGCCCGACCTGGGAACGTCACTGCTGATTCTGGCGTCGGGTGCCTTCGTGCTGTTCATGGCCGGTTTGCGCTGGCGCTGGATTATCAGTGTACTGGCGGCGGCCATACCGGCCGCGGTGGCCATGTGGTTCTTCTTCATGCACGACTACCAGAAGCAGCGCGTACTGACCTTTCTGGACCCCGAAAGCGATCCGCTGGGGACCGGCTGGAACATCATTCAGTCAAAGGCTGCGATCGGTTCGGGCGGCGTGTTCGGCAAAGGCTGGTTGCTCGGTACCCAGTCGCACCTCGACTTTCTGCCGGAAAGCCATACCGACTTCATCATTGCAGTATTGGGTGAAGAGTTCGGCCTGGTAGGCATCTGTGCGCTGCTGATCATCTATATGCTGCTGATCGGCCGCGGGCTTGTGATCACTGCGCAGGCGCAGACATTATTCGGCAAACTGCTGGCCGGCGCGTTGACCATGACGTTTTTTGTTTACGTTTTCGTCAACATCGGTATGGTCAGTGGCCTACTGCCAGTGGTGGGGGTGCCGTTGCCCTTCATTAGCTACGGCGGAACTTCGCTCGTGACCCTACTGTCAGCGTTTGGGGTTTTGATGTCGATCCATACACATCGTAAATGGATCGCTCAAGTTTGATTAAGGTGAACTATTCAATGCAAGCAATGCGTAACTGGGCTCGATATGCTCCGGTGGTCGGTCTGGTGGGCATCCTTGGCTCGGTGCAAGAGGCGCTGGCGGGCGACTATGAAGGGTCGCCCCAGGTAGCGGAATTCGTTGGTGAGCTGACCCGCGATCATGGCTTTGCCGGTGAGCAGTTGATGAGCCTGTTCCGCGAGGTCGAGCGCAAGCAGGCCATTCTCGATGCCATTTCCCGCCCGGCCGAACGGGTCAAGCAGTGGAAAGAGTATCGGCCGATGTTCATCACCGATACGCGCATCGCTCGCGGTGTCGACTTCTGGCGTCAGCATGAGGCCGCCTTGGCGCGTGCCGAGCAGGAATATGGCGTGCCGGCGCAGATTATCGTGTCGATCATTGGTGTAGAAACCTTCTTCGGCCGCAATACCGGTAATTACCGGGTGATCGATGCCCTGTCGACGCTTGGCTTCGATTACCCGCCACGTGCCCAGTTCTTCCGCAAGGAACTGCGCGAGTTTCTGCTGCTGGCGCGCGAGCAACAGGTCGATCCCCTGACCCTCAAGGGGTCTTACGCCGGGGCGATGGGGCTGCCGCAGTTCATGCCGAGCAGCTTCCGCGCCTACGCGGTGGATTTCGACGGTGACGGTCACATCAATATCTGGACCGACCCGGACGATGCCATCGGCAGTGTCGCCAGCTATTTCAAACGCCATGGCTGGGTGGCCGGTCAGCCGGTGGTCAGTCGCGCCACGGCCCGCGGCGAACGGGTTGACGAGGGCTTGAGTCCTGCGCTTGATCCGGTAATGTCGGTCGGGGAGTTGCGACAGCTGGGCTGGGCGAGTCATGATGCGCTGCGCGACGATATGCCGGTGACGGCATTTCGTCTGGAAGGCGACAATGGTCCTGAATACTGGCTGGGTTTGAACAATTTTTATGCAATCACCCGTTATAACCGCAGTGTGATGTACGCCATGGCCGTATATCAGCTGTCTGAATCGTTGGTTCAAGCTCGAGGCGTCAAGTAATGCGGGCATCGCCGATTCTTCAATCATTCAAGCTTCTGGCGCTGACCGGCCTGGCAGTGCTGGTTGCCAGTTGCTCGTCGCCGTCACGCACAACGTCGTCGCAGCCGCCAAAAGGCGGTGCAGTCGTGCGCTCGATGCCGGGCCTGGACATCAACCGAGCCCACAAGGACGGCGCGCCGTGGTGGGATGTGGATGTCTCGCGTATCCCTGACGCAACGCCGACCCTGCACACCGGGGCCTACAAGGCCAACCCGTACACCGTGCTGGGCAAGACCTACTTCCCGATGAGCGATGCCAAGCGTTACGTCGCTTCGGGCACCGCCTCCTGGTATGGCACCAAGTTTCATGGCCAGAACACTGCCAACGGCGAAGTGTATGACCTGTACGGCATGAGCGCCGCGCACAAGACCCTGCCGCTGCCCAGCTACGTCAAAGTGACCAATCTGGACAACAATCGCACGGTGATCCTGCGCGTCAACGATCGCGGGCCGTTCTATTCCGACCGCATCATCGACCTGTCCTACGCGGCCGCCAAAAAGCTCGGCTATGCCGAAAGCGGCACGGCTCGGGTCAAGGTCGAGGGTATCGACCCGCAGGAATGGTGGGCGCAACGGGGTCGTCCGGCGCCGCTGTTGCTCAATCAGCCGCAGGTCGTTGCCCAGGCGACGCCGCCTGCGCTGTCCACTTCGACCGGCACCGTCGAGCAGTACACACCGCCGCCTCAGCAGCACGCTGCACCCGTCGTGCCGATGCAGGTTGACGCAAAAAAAAACGCTTCAGGACAAGCCGCTGGGCTGTTTCTCCAGGTGGGAGCCTTCGCCAACCCGGACGCTGCGGAACTCCTGAGGTCGAAATTGAGCGGGATGGTTCGAGCGCCGGTGTTCGTCAGCTCGATAGCGCGCAATCAGCAAACACTCTATCGAGTGCGGATGGGACCGATCGACACGCAGGGTGAAGCCCAGCAGCTGCAAAACAGCGTCAGGTCGGCCAATCTGGGTCAGCCGAGCGTAGTGACATCGGATCAGTAAGTTCTTCGACAATCGTTCCCCGGCAATAATGGGGGACGATATGCAGTCGCACGCGGCGCAGATTTGCTTTCAGGGCAAGCGTTGCAGGTAACTGCCCACAAGGTCGTGTGTCGAACAGGCGACTTTGTCAGCCAGGGTTACAGCCTGGCGCCACGAGCCGTACCGAAGCGTTTTCGCTTCGCCGGTCTGTTCAGTTTTGCCCGCAAGGGCATGTTTGCCCATTAGGATTCTCGAGAGACGGATGAACATCACCACCTTTGCAAAACGTTTGTGCCTGCTTGTTCCACTGATTATCACCCCGACTGTGTGGGCGGCAGAGCAGATGACGCCTGCTGCACCGCAACTGGCGGCCAAGGCCTACGTGCTGATGGATGCCACCAGTGGCAACGTCCTGGTCGAGAACAATGGTGATCAGCGTCTGGCTCCTGCCAGCCTGACCAAGCTGATGACCGCCTACATCGCGACCCTGGAAATCCGTCGCGGCCAGATCGGCGAAAACGATCCGGTGACGATCAGTGAAAACGCCTGGCGCACGGGCGGTTCGCGGATGTTCATCAAGGTCGGCAGCCAGGTCACGGTCAGCGACCTGTTGCACGGCATCATCATCCAGTCGGGTAACGACGCCAGTGTCGCGATTTCCGAGCACATCGCCGGCAGCGAAGACGCCTTCGCCGACATGATGAACAAGACTGCCGGCGACCTGGGCATGACCAACAGCCACTTCATGAACCCGACCGGTCTGCCGAACCCTGAGCACTACTCGTCGGCTCACGACATGGCGATCCTGGCACGCGCGATCATTCACGAGGACCCGGCCCACTATGCGATCTACTCGCAGAAGGAGTTCTTCTGGAACGGCATCAAACAGCCTAACCGTAACCTGCTGCTGTGGCGAGACAAGACCGTTGACGGTCTGAAAACCGGTCACACCGATGAAGCCGGCTACTGCATGGTGTCCTCGGCAGTACGTGACGGCATGCGTCTGATCGCCGTAGTGTTCGGCACCAACAGCGAACAGGCCCGTGCGGCTGAAACCCAGAAGCTGCTGACCTATGGCTTCCGTTTCTTCGAAACCCAGAACTTCTATCAGAAGGGCACCGAGCTGGCCCAGGCCACGGTCTGGAAAGGCACCGAGCGTCAGGTCAAGGCCGGTCTGGCTGAAGATCTGAGCATGACCATGCCAAAAGGCGACATGAAGAAGCTGTCTGCCAGCATGACCATGAACCCGCAACTGGTTGCGCCAATCGCCAAGGGCGACGTGATCGGCAAGGTCGAGGTCAAGAAAGACGATCAGGTGGTTCACACCGCCAATCTGATTGCGCTCGATGGGGTTGAGGAAGGTGGTATTTTCCGCCGCGTGTGGGATAGCATCCGCCTGTTCTTCTACGGCTTGTTCAACTGATCCAGTAACCAATGCCGACCTTCTCGCGGCCTGCTCATGATCTGAGCGGGCCGCGTGTCCGTCGTCACGGCTTGTGAGACCTTTACTGCCATGACTGATACCGACATCAAGTCGCACAAAATAGAATTTCCCTGCAATGACTACCCGATCAAGGTGATCGGTGACACCAGTGTGGGCTTTACGGCGGCCGTGATGGAAGTGCTTGAAAAGCATGCCACGGTCGACCTCAAGACGCTCGCCGAGCGTCAGAGCAGCAACGGCAAATACACCACTGTGCAACTGCACATTGTCGCTACCGGCGAAGACCAGTTGCGCGATATCAATAGTGCCTTGCGCGCTACGGGTTTCGTGCACATGGTGCTCTGATGGCGGGTACGCTGGGTTTTCGTGATCTGGGCCTGATCGATTACGAAACCGCCTGGCACGCCATGAAGCGCTTTACCGACGAGCGTGGCCGCGAGGCTGCCGATGAGGTCTGGCTGGTTCAGCATCCGCCGGTTTTCACTCAGGGACAGTCCGGCAAGGCCGAGCATTTGCTGCTGCCGGGTAATATTCCTGTCGTACAGGTCGATCGTGGCGGCCAAGTGACTTATCATGGTCCGGGCCAACTGGTGGCTTATCTGATGCTGGATGTCAGGCGCCTTGGTTTCGGCGTTCGCGATCTGGTCACCCGGATCGAGAACACCCTCATCGCCTTGCTCGCCGACTACGGCGTCAAGGCAGCAGCCAAGGCTGATGCCCCCGGCGTATACGTTGCCGGCGCGAAGATAGCGTCGCTCGGTCTGCGCATTCGCAACGGCTGCTCGTTTCATGGTCTGGCGTTGAACGTCGACATGGACCTTGAGCCGTTCCGCCGCATCAACCCGTGCGGATACGCCGGGCTGGCCATGACCCAACTGAGCGATCAGGCAGGGCAGATAGAATTTTCCGAGGTAAGTGCCCGACTGCGTGCGCAGCTCGTCAAACACCTCGACTACGCTGAGCAGGCGACCCTTACGGGCGGAATAAACCATTATGACTGACACCGTGCAAACCCTGATCCCGACGCTGGATGTTTCCGAGCGAGTGGCCCGTCCGAAAGTCGAAGCGGGCGTCAAGCTGCGCGGAGCGGAAAAGGTTGCGCGCATCCCGGTCAAGATCATCCCGACGGTAGACCTGCCGAAGAAACCCGACTGGATTCGCGTGCGCATCCCGGTTTCTCCGGAAGTCGACCGCATCAAGCAATTGCTGCGCAAGCACAAGCTGCACAGCGTCTGCGAAGAGGCGTCCTGCCCCAACCTGGGCGAATGCTTCTCCGGTGGTACTGCAACGTTCATGATCATGGGCGACATCTGCACCCGTCGCTGCCCGTTCTGTGACGTGGGCCATGGTCGTCCGAAGCCGCTCGACGTCAACGAACCGAAGAGCCTCGCCATCGCGATTGCCGACCTGCGCCTGAAGTACGTGGTGATCACCTCGGTGGACCGCGACGACCTGCGTGACGGTGGTGCTCAGCACTTCGCCGACTGCATCCGTGAAATCCGCCTGCTGTCGCCGGGCGTGCAGCTCGAAACGCTGGTGCCCGATTACCGTGGGCGGATGGACGTGGCGCTGGAAATCACCGCCGCCGAGCCGCCGGATGTGTTCAACCACAACCTGGAAACCGTACCGCGTCTGTACAAGGCTGCGCGTCCGGGGTCGGACTACCAGTGGTCGCTGACCCTGCTGCAGCGCTTCAAGCAGATGGTCCCGCACGTACCGACCAAATCCGGGCTGATGCTGGGACTGGGCGAGACCGACGAAGAAGTCATCGAAGTCATGCAGCGCATGCGCGAACACGACATCGACATGCTGACCCTGGGTCAATACCTGCAGCCTTCACGCAATCACTTGCCCGTGCAGCGCTTTGTCCACCCGGACACCTTTGCCTGGTTCGCCGAAGAAGGCTACAAGATGGGCTTCAAGAACGTCGCTTCAGGGCCGCTGGTACGCTCTTCGTACCACGCCGACGAGCAGGCCAAGATCGCCAAGGCGATGCTCTGACAGCACGCCGCAAAAACAGGAAGGGCCAGGTAGCGATACCTGGCCCTTCTTTTTTGCGGTGGATTATCGTGCCGATTCTCTGCGGACTATCATGCCAACGCTCCGAGTTGGCATGCCGTTCTGGACGCTCTGCGTCACACTCTTCACCGCATCGTAAGTCGAGATTGGACGCGGAGCGTCCGGAAATGCATTCCCACGCTGGAGCGTGAGGAGCGATAGGCGTCCGTAAGAACGCTATCGTGCCAATGCTCCGCGTTGGCATGCCGTTCTGGACGCTCTGCGTCCTCCCGATTACTGCCCGACAGGCTTGCGCAGGTTCTCCAGCAATTCATGCGTCGGGTAGCCATCGGCTGGCCAGCCGAGCGATTGCTGCGCACTGCGGATGGCCTTGCGTGTATTGGCGCCGATAATGCCGTCTGGCGCGCCTGCGTCGTACTGGCGTGCCGAGAGCAGGGTTTGCAGCTCAATGCGCTCTGAGCGGCTCAGCGGCAGGTCTCCGCGTGGCCAGCTGCCCACGACATAGCCCGCGCCCTTGAAGCGATCGGAGAGCAGGCTGATCGCCAACGCGTAGGAGGTCGAGTTGTTGTACTTGAGAATCGCGCGGAAGTTGTCCAGCACCAGAAAGGCCGGCCCGCGATAACCGGCTGGCAACAGCAAGGCGGCTTGCTGCTGGCTGGCGGCGACCGGAATGGCTGAGCCGTCGGGCTGTTTCAGACCCAGTTGCTGCCATTCAGCAAGACTCTTGCGGGTCGTCGAGTCGGCCAGCGAGTAATCGAACCCCGAGCCGAGCACCACTTCAAAGCCCCAGGGCTGACCACGCTGCCAGCCGGAACTTTGCAGGTAGTGTGCGGTGGAGGCCAGGGCATCGGCCGGGGTATTCCAGATATCACGGCGGCCATCGCCGTCAAAATCCACGGCGTGGGTGTTGTAGGTGGTAGGGATGAACTGCGTCTGGCCCATCGCACCGGCCCACGAACCCAGCATTTTGTCCGGGGTTATGTCGCCATGCTGGATGATTTCCAGCGCGGCGAGCAACTGGCTCTGTGCAAAGCCGGGACGGCGACCTTCATAGGCCAGTGTGGCGAGTGAGCGAATGACGGATTGCGTACCCTGTAACGACCCGAAATTACTTTCCATGCCCCACACCGCGACCAGCGTCTGACGATCGACGCCGTACTGCTGCTCGATCTTCTGCAGGTCGTCGGCATACTGCGACAGCAGCGCCTGACCCTTGCGTACGCGTGCGGCAGAGATGGCACCGTCAAGGTATTCCCAGACCGGGCGGCTGAATTCAGGCTGACTGCGGTCGGCCTTGACCACGCTCATGTCGGGGGTGACGCCGGCAAATGCCAGATCGAATACGTCCGCGCGAATGCCTGCCTTCAACGCCTGGGCACGGAAGCCGGCCTGCCATTCGCTGAAGCTGACGGCGGGCTGAATCGTGAGGTTGTCATCAACGACCAGTGCTGGCGTAGGCGCTACGGCAGGAGCGTTTGTCTGCACCTTGCTGGATTGAAGAGGTGTGGCATCGGCTGCAGTGGGTTTTTCTGCGCAGGCTACCAGGGCAACAAGACTGGAGGCAGCGATGAGTTGGCGCAGCTGCGGGCGATGGGTAAAACGAGAAGGCATGCTTGAGTCCAAGGGTATTACCGTTAGGTGCAGACCATAACACGGCTAAGCGGTTGAAAGCGCCCCGGAAATGTTGCTCGATATCAGGCTGCCATAAAGCAGGAAGCCTCCCAGCTTTTAGACTGGAAGGCTTCGCGGCGGTAGCTGCCTTTGCCTTTGGCCGGTTGTTCCTGACGACTGCGGAACAAGGGCTGGGCGATGATGGATTTGGCCTTGTTCGGCCGCTTTGGCTTGCTCATGGCAGGTGCTCCTGATGGGTATTGTAAAACGCTGCGAATCATCGGGCAGAGCGGCGCGTGTGTCCAATAGTCGTATGCTATGGCGCTGAGCGCGTAATTGGCCGAGTGAATGAAGACCTGTAGGAGCGAGCTTGCTCGCGAAGGGGCCGGTGCAGGCCCGTCGCTTTGATTATCGTGCCGATGCTCTGCGTCGGCATGCAGTTCGTGACGCTCCGCGTCACAGGAGGACGCAGAGCGTCCTGAAGGGCATTACCACGCAGAGCGTGGGAACGAGAGTCGACAACACCTGCCTACTCCGCAGGCAATGCCAATCGTTGCCCCGCCATCAGCAGTGCCAGCCGGCTCAGGCTGCTCCAGGGCGAGCCTGCTGCCTGGCCTTTGATCTGCGCATCGATGCGTTGCGCATCCATGAGCAGCTGGCTCCAGCGTTTGGCCGAGTGGCGTTGCAGGGCTTTGCTCATCAACGGCTTGCGCTTGTCCCAGATCGGCGGGCGTGCCGAGCTGAACACCTTGTCCAGCGGTACGCCCTGGCTGAACTGTTGCGACATGTTGGCCAGGGCGCGCAGTTCGCGGGTCAATGCCCAGAGAATCACTGGCGTTTCGACCCCTTCGCCACGCAGTCCTTCGAGCATGCGCAACGCGTGGGCAGCTTCGCCATTGAGCACTGCATCGGTCAGGCCAAATACGTCGAAGCGCGCACTGTCGGCTACGGCCGCCTGCACGGTCTCGACGGTGATCTGGCCTTCTTCGGCCATCAATTTGAGCTTTTCGATTTCCTGCGCGGCGGCCAACAGGTTGCCTTCGACTCGGGCCGCGATCAGTTCGACAGCGTCCTGAGTCGCTGCCAGACCTGCCTGCGACAGGCGCTGGCGGATCCATTGCGGCAGCTGGCCGATGTCCACGGGCCAGATTTGCACGAACTGGGTTTGCGCACCCTCGACCAGAGCCTTGCCCCATTTGGTTTTCTGCGCACTGCCATCGAGCTTGGGCAGGCTGATCAGCAGCAGGGTGTCTTCGGCAGGTCTGGCGCAGTATTCCATGAGTGCCGCAGCACCCTTGTCGCCGGGCTTGCCGGAGGGCAGACGCAGCTCCAGGAGACGGCGTTCGGCAAACAGCGACATGCTGGCACCCGCCTGGAGCAATGTGCCCCAGTCGAAGCTGGCGTCGGCGCTGAATACCTGCCGCTCATCGAAGCCTTGCTGGCGTGCGGCTGCGCGAATGGCGTCAGCTGCTTCCTGGCAGAGCAGCGGATCGTCACCGCTGATCACATAGACGGGCGCAAGTGTGCCTTGCAAGTGCTTGCCGAGTTGGGCGGGGGCGAGTTTCATGAGTCAGAGCATGTCGGGGCCGGAGAACCGGCCCCAGACACTTATCTGGCTGGAACTTCGACAGGCGACTGCTGAGGCGTCTCGTCGCGGATTCGCTGGGCAGCCTCCAGTGCGTCGGCTTCGGCCTTGGCAACCGCATCGGCCTTGGCCTGTAGCTCGTCCAGACGCGAAGGGGTCAGTTGCTGCAAGCGAGCCATCATTTTCTGGATCAGGTCGTTGCGCATTTCCTGACGAACCTGGGCGGCTTCCTGGTCGGAACCGGTCAGGTTGTTGCCGTCGTGCACGTAGGAACGGTCTGCGGTGACTTTATCGCCAAGCAGGAAGCGATCCTTGTCGCCATGCACTTCATAGGTCAGGGTGGTGGTCAGCTGGTATTCAGCCGAGCGACCCGAGCCCGAGTAGCTGATGGCGCGCTGAGTCTCGGCTTCGTTGGTCAGCATCAGCTTGTAAGGCGCGCCGGTATAGACCTTGACGCCAGAGCTGGTCAGCAGGCGAGTGAGTTGCGTCACGGTTTCGCCATAGGCGTTGCGGGCGCTGACATCCAGCTCCTTGATCGCCAGCTCGGTGGTACCGGTGCCACGCAGCTGGAAGCCACAGGCACTCAACAGAACAGCCAGGCCCATCACCAGCAAATTGCGTTTGATCATCTTGATGCTCCCCTTGAATCCGTTTGGGCCGCCAGTGCGTGCCCTGGAAATATGTTCGGCGCCCTGCATTTGCCGGGCGCCCGATCCAATCAGCTTGCGACGATGTTGACCAGCTTGCCAGGCACGACGATCACCTTGCGAATGGTCAGGCCATCAGTGAAGCGCAATACGTTCTCGTTGACGCGTGCGGCCGCTTCGACCTCTTCGCGGCTGGCGCTGGCGGGCATCTCGATGTGACCACGCAGCTTGCCGTTGACCTGAATCACCAGTTGCAGACTGTCCTGTACCAGCGCGCTTGCATCGAATGCAGGCCAGCCCGCGTCGATCACCGGCTCATTGTGGCCCAGTTGCTTCCACAGTTCGTGGCTGATGTGCGGTGTGATCGGAGCCAGCAGCAGGGCGACGGTTTCCACGCCTTCCTGCATCAGGGCGCGATCCTGCGGTGTGTCCTGCGGGGCCTTTTCCAGCACGTTCATCAGCGTCATCACTTGCGCGACAGCGGTGTTGAATTTCTGGTTCTGGCCAATATCCTGGCTCGCCTGTCTGATCGCCTGATGAATCGCGCGGCGGATGGCTTTCTGCTCATCGGTCAACGCCGCAACGTCCAGGCCGGTCGATGGCCCTTGAGCTACATGCGCCTGAGCCAGACGCCATACGCGGCGCAGGAAACGATGCGAACCTTCGACGCCCGAGTCGGACCATTCCAGGCTCATGTCGGGCGGGGAGGCGAACATCATGAACAGACGGCAGGTGTCGGCACCGTACTGGTCGATCATGGTCTGTGGGTCGATGCCGTTTTTCTTCGACTTCGACATCTTTTCAGTGCCGCCGATTTCCACCGGCAAGCCGTCGCTGGTCAGTCTGGCGCTGATCACCTTGGCCTTGGCGTCTCTTTCGAGGGTCACGTCGGCCGGGTTGATCCAGGTTTTCTTGCCGCTGGTTTCCATGCGGAAGTAGGTTTCGGCGTTGACCATGCCCTGGGTGAGCAGGTTCTTGAACGGTTCGTTCGAGGTTACCAGGCCTTCGTCGCGCATCAGCTTGTGGAAGAAGCGGGCGTAGAGCAGGTGCAGGATCGCGTGTTCGATACCGCCGATGTACTGATCCACCGGCAGCCAGTGGTTGGCAGCGTTCGGCTCGACCAGGCCGCCCTCGTAATGCGGCGACGCATAGCGCGCGTAGTACCACGAGGACTCGACGAAGGTGTCCATGGTGTCGGTTTCACGCTTGGCCGGTGCGCCGCATTTCGGGCAGCTGCATTCGTAGAACTCGGGCATGCGCGCCAGTGGCGAGCCAGCGCCGTCGGGCACGACATCCTCAGGCAGGACAACCGGCAACTGGTCTTCCGGGACCGGCACGTCGCCGCAGGTGTCGCAATGCACGATAGGGATCGGGCAGCCCCAGTAGCGCTGGCGGCTGATGCCCCAGTCGCGCAGGCGGAACTGGGTACGGGACTGGCCCAGGGATTTCTTGACCAGCGCGGCTTCAATGGCGTCAAACGCGTCCTGGAAGGTCAGGCCGGTGAACTCGCCGGAGTTGATCAGCTCGCCATGCTCACCGTAGGCCGGTTGCCATGGGGCCGGCGTTTGGTCGCCGGCGCTGGTGCGTACCACGGGCTTGATCGGCAGACCGTACTGGGTGGCGAACTCGAAATCACGCTCGTCGTGTGCCGGTACGGCCATGACCGCGCCATCGCCGTAGTGCATCAGCACGTAGTTGGCGACCCACACCGGCAGTTTCTCGCCAGTCAGTGGATGCTCGACGAACAACGAGGTCGCCTGGCCTTTCTTTTCCTGTGTGGCAACGTCGGCTTCGGCAACGCTGCCGCCCTTGCATTCATCGATGAACGCCTGCAGGGCGGGGTTGCCTTGAGCGGCCAGGGTTGCCAGCGGGTGTTCAGCCGCCACGGCGACGTAGGTCGCCCCCATCAGGGTGTCAGGGCGGGTGGTGAAGACTTTCAGGGCACCGGCTTCGCCGATCGACGCCTGGTCGTACGGAAACTGCACTTCCATGCCGCGCGAACGGCCGATCCAGTTGCGCTGCATGGTCTTGACCTGTTCAGGCCAGCCCGGCAGTTCGTCGAGGCTTTCCAGCAGCTCATCGGCGTACGCGGTGATCTTGAAGTAGTACATCGGGATTTCGCGCTTTTCGATCAGCGCGCCGGAACGCCAGCCGCGGCCGTCGATGACCTGCTCGTTGGCCAGTACGGTCTGGTCGATCGGGTCCCAGTTCACGGTGCCGTTCTTGCGGTAGATCACGCCTTTTTCGAACAGGCGAGTGAACAGCCATTGTTCCCAGCGGTAGTAATCAGGCTTGCAGGTGGTGACTTCGCGCGACCAGTCAACCGCCAGACCCAGGCTCTTGAGCTGGGTCTTCATGTAGTCGATGTTTTCGTAGGTCCACTTGGCCGGCGCGACGTTGTTGTCGATGGCGGCGTTTTCAGCCGGCATGCCGAAAGCGTCCCAGCCCAGTGGCTGCAGAACATTCTTGCCGAGCATGCGCTGATAGCGGGAGATCACGTCACCAATGGTGTAGTTGCGCACATGACCCATGTGCAGCTTGCCGCTCGGGTAAGGAAACATCGACAGGCAATAGAAGGTGTCCTTGCCTGGCTGTTCACTGACTTCAAAAGACTTTTGCTCATCCCAGAACGTTTGGGCGGCGGCTTCGATTTCACGGGGCTGATAGAGTTCGTGCATGGCTACTTTTTACTAAGGATTAGTGACCCTTGACCTCTTCATTGCTTCGCCGAGTCAGGTCGGCACCGCGTGGCGGACAATTGCAACTGTCTGTGCGGTGCGTTCGGGCTCAAGAGCGCGGAAGTGGAATTACAGGAAGCGCAGTAGCATACATGAGGGCCGTCTATCGAGGGAAACCCTGATTGCGTCCCCGTGTGGGCTCAACGCCCGGCCGACAACCTTATCTGGCCGTTGGTCGTAGTTCCATGCCGGTTCTTGCAGCAGCGCTAAGCTCAAACGCGAGGGTGATGATTTATCTTCGATGAGGTGAGCGGATGACAGAGTTGCAGCATGTTGTAAGTCTATCCAGGCTGTATGGGCGCCTGATCGACCGTCTCGGACTTGCACTCGAGACGGCGAGTACCTCGGTCCGGCTCCGAAACGAGTCGCCTGCCGAGCTTGAGCTCAAGGGGTTGAGCCGCGCCGAGTTCCAGTTGATCGAGGCCTATCTCGAAAAAGGTAGCGGGGACGCAGGCGCAGCTGTCGTGGACACGTCTACGGGCAGCGGTGTGGTTGCTGCGGAGCATGGCCGGTCGCCCCGAGCGTCAGCCACGATCGTGTGGCTGAAGGATCGGCGACGAGCCAAGGCGTCAGTACGGCTGGGCCGTAACACTTAGGCAATTGCACGCCTGCCTGCGCGCGCAGGCCAATGGCCTGGCTATCATCGGCTTCCTGCTCCAGGCATTGTCGCGTGCCTGCAAACATTCTAGGCTGCGGGCACTCATGGAGATGTCCCGATGCCCTTGCGTTACCTGCTCAAAACCCTCCTTTTGCCGCCCGGCATTCTGTTTGTCCTGCTGATCCTCGGCTGGTGGTTGCGTCGCTCCCGGCCACGTCTGGCGACGGCGTTCTTTGCGGTCGGCCTTGGCGGATTGTGGCTGATGAGTCTGCCGGTCGCCGTAGAGTTCGCCGCTCGTAGACTGGAGCAGATCCCGCCCTTGCCGCAACAGCGGTGGGCGATGCTGGCGCAGCAGGCGGATGCCATTGTGGTCCTGGGCAACGGGCGCGAGCGCAACTCGCCGACCTGGGGCACAGACACGCCCACCGGTCTTGGACTCGAGCGCTTGCGTTTGGCGGCTCGATTGGCGAAAGAATCCGGACTGCCGATACTGACCTCTGGCGGCCTGCATTTTGACCAGCCGCCCAGTGAAGCGTCGATCATGGCGCAGTCGCTGCAGGATGATTTTGCTGTGGCGGTGCGCTGGCAGGAGGGTCTGAGTCGCACCACGTGGGAAAACGCGACCATGAGCGCCGCGATTCTGCAGCCGCAAGGCATCAAGCGCGTGGTATTGGTGACTCAGGCCTGGCACATGCCGCGGGCACGCTGGAGCTTCGAGCAGGCGGGTTTCACGGTGGTGGGTGCGTCGGTCGGCTTTCTGGGGGTCGACAACGCTCGGCCTTTTGGTGGCTGGCTGCCTGAAAGTCGCGTGTTCACGCAGAGCGGGATGCTGCTCAATGAAGCCGCAGGCTTGCTGGTGTATCCGTGGGTCTATCGGAAGGGGCAATGATCATCTGGAGCAGTGATCATTTGAAGCCGATTCCGCCTGCAGGCAGATGAAACCGGCTTCGTGCAGTCAGACGGTCTTGGAAATCCGTGCCGCCATCAATGCCCAGCCAAACAGCAGCAGGCAGACAATCGCTAGCGGCCACGAGCGCCAGTGCAGATAGGGCGTGAGTTCATGCATCGGCACTACTTCGCCGTACAGCACGCCGCGTTCGAACTGCGGAATCTGCTCGGTGATTTGGCCGAACGGGTCGATCAGCGCGGTCACGCCGTTGTTGGTGGCGCGGATCATCCAGCGACCCGCTTCAAGGGCGCGCATCTGGGCCATTTGCAAGTGTTGCAGAGGGCCTATCGAGGTGCCGAACCAGGTGTCGTTGCTGACCGTCAGCAGCAGGTCGCTTTGCGCCGACAGGCTTGCGGCGAACTCCGGATAGACCACTTCGTAGCAGATGAACGGCGCGATGTGATAACCCTTGGCCTGCAATAACGCCTGATCGTTCGGGCCGCGCGCGAAGTCCGACATTGGCAGATCGAAGAAGGAAATCAGCCCGCGCAGCAGGTCCTGCAGCGGCACGTACTCACCGAACGGCACAAGTTTCTGCTTGTAGTAGGTGCCGTCACCCTGACCTGTGACCGTGATGCCGTTGTAATAGCGGTACTCACCGCGCCCGGTCGGTTCGCGCACCGGTACGCCGGTGATCAGTGCCGCGCCGCGGTCCGAAGCGAACTTGCCCATCATCGACAGATAGCCTTCTGCGCTTTCCTTGAGCACCGGCACGGCGGTTTCCGGCCAGACGATCAGGTCTGCCTGCTGCGAACGGAAAGTCATGTCGCGGTACAGGGCCAGCTGATCGTTGAGCTTTTGCGGGTCCCACTTCATGCTTTGTTCGACGTTGCCCTGCATCGCCGCGACTTTCAGTGGCGCGCCGGACGGCGATGTCCAGGCGTGCCCCTTGAGGGCCAGGCCTGTCACCCACGGGGCCAGCAACAGCACCACGCCCATGGCCAGAAACGATTTGCGTTCACGCAGGCGGTGCAGGTTGCACAACAGTGCAGCAGTCATCGCCAGCGAGAACGAAATCAGCCATACGCCGCCGACGGGGGCGAGCCCGGCCAGTGGACCGTCGAGCTGACTGTAGCCGGAATAGAGCCACGGGAAACCGGTGAGAAACCAGCCGCGAAACGCTTCCTGCCACAGCCACAGGGCTGCGAAGGCCAGCGCATCAGCCAGCGGTGCCTCATTGCGACGCAGCCAGCGCGCCCAGACCCAGGCGGGCAGGGCAAAGAACAGGGCAATGGCGGCGATGAACAGCAGCATCAGCAGCCCGGCCAGCAGTACAGACGCGCCGCCGTAGGTGTGAATGCTGACGTAGATCCAGCTGGTGCCGGCGCCGTACAGACCGAAGCCGTAGCACCAGCCACGGGCCAGTGCCTGGCGCGGGTTCAGGTCGCGCAGGCCCAGATAGAACATCGCCACTGCCACCAGCACCAGAGGCCAGAGGTCGAAAGGCGCCAGGGCCAGAGTCGTGAGCCCGCCAGCCGCCAGGGCCAGCAGGTTACCGGGCCAGCCGGGGCGGGTTATCCAGCGCATGTAGATTCCTTAAAGCAGCATCAGGTGTTTACGGACGTGAAATGGGCGTCACGCGCAGCAAATGAATGCGACGGCTGTCAGCGCTCAGGATGCGGAAACGATAAGCACCGATTTCAGTGATTTCGTTGCGCTTGGGCAGATGGCCGAAGGCATTCATCACCAGACCGCCCACGGTGTCGAACTCGTCGTCCGAGAACGTGCTGTCGAAGAATTCGTTGAAATTCTCGACCGGGGTAAGGGCCTTGACCAGGAAGTCGCCGCTGGGCAGCGGTTTGATGTAGCTGTCTTCCTCGACGTCATGCTCGTCTTCGATATCGCCGACGATCTGTTCCAGCACGTCTTCGATGGTCACCAGACCTGCCACGCCGCCGTATTCGTCAATGACGATGGCCATGTGGTTGTGGTTGGCGCGAAACTCGCGCAGCAGCACGTTGAGACGCTTGGATTCGGGCACGAAGGTGGCCGGACGCAGCAGCTTCTTGACGTCATCACTGTCGCCGTCGGCCTTGAGGATCAGCGGCAGCAGATCCTTGGCCAGCAGCACACCGAGCACGTCATCGTGGCTCTCGCCGATCACCGGATAGCGCGAGTGCGCAGCATCGATGACCGCCGGCAGAAATTCACGGGGTGTCTGGGTCGCCTTGATGCTGATCATCTGCGAGCGCGGCACCATGATGTCGCGCACTTGCAGGTCAGCCACTTGAATGGCGCCCTCGACGATGGCCAGCGCTTCGCTGTCCAGCAGTTTGTTCTGGTGGGCTTCGCGCAGCAGCTCAAGCAGCTCCTGGCGGTTTTTCGGCTCATGGACAAAGGCCTGGGTCAGTTTACCCAACCATGACTTTTGCCCGTTGCTCGATCGGTCTTCGCTCATAGCCCTTACTCGTGGTCCTTGCTTGGTGTGTCTGAATGGGGAGGGTCGGCACTTTCGTCGTCGGCGTAAGGATCGGGATAGCCCAGCTCCTCAAGCAACGTTCGTTCCAGTGCTTCCATTTCTTCGGCTTCTTCATCATCGATGTGGTCGTAACCCAACAGATGCAGGCAGCCATGAATGACCATGTGCGCCCAGTGCGCGTCGACGGACTTGCCCTGTTCAACGGCTTCACGGTTGACGACCGGAACGCAGATGACCAGATCGCCCAGCAACGGGATGTCCAGCATGTCGTCCGGAACGTCCGCCGGGAATGAAAGCACGTTTGTTGCGTAATTTTTGTGTCGCCAGGTGTTATTGAGCTCACGGCCTTCGGTTTCGTCAACCAGGCGGATGGTCAGCTCGGAGTCGGCACTGCGCTGACGCAAGCCCATTTCACACCAGAGGCGCAATCGGGCTTCGTCAGGGGCGCTTGTCTCGCTTGCAACCTGCAGGTCCAGCTCAAGCATCGCGGTGTTTGTCCCGTGGGTAACTGTTGTTGCCCGACGGACCATCGCTGAGGCGGTCGTCGAAACGCTCGTAGGCTTCGACGATGCGCTGTACCAGCGGGTGGCGAACCACATCCTTGGGTTTGAAGTGCGTGAAGCTGATGCCCGGCACGTCCTTGAGCACATCGATGACATGCGTCAGCCCGGAGCGAGTGCCTTTGGGCAGGTCGACCTGGGTGATGTCGCCGGTGATCACGGCCGTGGAGCCGAAGCCGATACGGGTCAGGAACATCTTCATCTGCTCGACGGTGGTGTTCTGACTTTCGTCGAGAATGATGAAGCTGTTATTAAGGGTGCGTCCGCGCATGTAAGCCAGCGGTGCCACTTCAATGACCTGCTTCTCGATCAGCTTGGCGACGTATTCGAAACCGAGCATTTCGTAAAGCGCGTCATACAGCGGGCGCAGGTACGGGTCGATCTTCTGCGCCAGATCGCCGGGCAGGAAGCCCAGCTTCTCGCCAGCCTCGACCGCCGGGCGCACCAGCAGGATGCGTCGGATCTGCTCGCGCTCCAGTGCATCCACCGCGCAGGCCACCGCCAGGTAGGTCTTGCCGGTACCCGCCGGGCCGATGCCGAAGTTGATATCGTTGCTGAGGACTTCCTTGACGTAACGCTGCTGGTTCAGGCCGCGCGGGCGAATCATGCCCTTTTTGGTGCGCAGCGAGACGCCGACTTCGGCGGCAGGGTGGTTGTCGAGGCCGTCCACACCCGATTCCTGGAGAAACAGGTGGACCATGTCCGGCGTCAGTTCGGTACCTTTGGTTTCCCGGTACAGACGGCGCAGAAGGTTCTCGGCGGAATGACTTTGTTTGGGGTCGCCAATGAGCTCGAATTGATTGCCGCGATTGCGGATCTCGATGTCCAGGCGTTGCTCGATCAGGCGCAAGTGCTCGTCGAGTTGCCCGCACAAGTTGGCGAAACGATGGGCCTCGAAAGGCTCGAGGGTGAAGCGATGAGGTTCTATGGGTGCGTTCAAGGTCGTTTAATGGCCGTCCGGCGGCAATTGAGATGTATTGAAGAATAACCCTAGCGCTGATTGTGCGAAAGCTTTGCCTTGTTAAAGGCCGCGCCAGGGATTCACCGTGCTCAATGGTAGGGACCGCGCAGAAACGAATTCATTCGGCGATTCGTTTCTGCGCCGACACTCAGGCTTTACTGTAGCAGCGAGCCGCGCAACGAGTGAGGCTGTGCATCATCGATGTGTACATCGGCAAACTGCCCGATCAATTTGGGGTTGTCGCAGCGAAAATTGACAATCCGGTTGTTCTCGGTGCGCCCCTGCAGTTCGCCCGGGTCTTTCTTCGAGTAGTCGGTTACCAGAATGCGCTGGATGCTGCCGACCATCTGTCGGCTGATCTCGAAACCCTGCTGGTTCAGACGATGTTGCAGCGCGGCCAGTCGCTCTTTTTTCAGTGCTTCCGGCGTGTCGTCCTTGAGGTCCGCGGCGGGCGTGCCCGGACGCGGGCTGTAGACGAACGAGAACGAGAAGTCGAAACCCACGTCCTCGATCAACTTCATGGTGTTGTCGAAATCCTTTTCGGTCTCGCCGGGGAAGCCGACGATGAAGTCGGAACTGATACTGATGCCCGGCACTGCGGCCCTGAGCTTGCGCAAGCGGGACTTGTATTCCAGCGTGGTGTGGTTGCGCTTCATCGCCGCCAGGATGCGGTCGGAACCCGATTGCACAGGCAAATGCAGGTGTTTGACCAGCTCCGGCACTTCCGCGTGGGCCTGGATCAGGCTGTCGGAAAATTCCAGCGGGTGCGAGGTGGTGTAGCGAATGCGGTCGATGCCATCGACGGCGGCGACCACGCGGATCAGGTCCGCCAGGTCTGCAACGCGGCCGTCGTGGGTGGTGCCGCGATAACCGTTGACGTTCTGCCCCAGCAGAGTGACTTCACGCACGCCGTTTTCGGCCAGGTGGATGACTTCACTCAGCACGTCGTCGAACGGACGACTGACTTCCTCGCCACGGGTGTAGGGCACCACGCAGAAGGTGCAGTATTTGCTGCAGCCTTCCATCACCGACACATAAGCACTCGGGCCATCGACGCGTGGCTCGGGCAAATGGTCGAATTTTTCGATTTCCGGGAACGAAACGTCGACCTGCGGCAAGCGGGTCACGCGTGCGGCGTCGATCATTTCCGGCAGGCGGTGCAGGGTCTGCGGGCCGAACACCACGTCCACATAGGGTGCGCGATCGCGAATGGCTGCGCCTTCCTGGCTGGCCACGCAGCCACCGACGGCGATGACCATTTCCGGATTGGCCAGCTTCAGCTCGCGCCAGCGGCCGAGCTGGGAATACACCCGGTCCTGGGCGCGCTCACGAATCGAGCAGGTATTGAGCAGGATCACGTCGGCGTCTTCCGCGCGAGCGGTGACTTCCAGGGCCTGATGTTCGCCCAGCAGGTCGACCATGCGCGAGCTGTCGTACTCGTTCATCTGGCAACCGTGGGTTTCGATATAAAGCTTTTTGGCCATGCGTGATGATCAACCGTGTCAGTGAACCGCGCATTATAAGGATGAAGGGCTCGGGTTCCTAGCGTCGGCTGTCCGACGAGGCGGGCGGACATGCTATAGTCCGTGCCCCTTTTTCATCTCTGATCGTTACCCGCCCGTTATGACCAAACGCGAAGCTCCAATCTACAAGGTGATTTTCCTCAACCAGGGACAGGTGTTCGAGATGTACGCCAAGCAGATCTACCAAAGTGATCTGTGGGGCTTTCTGGAAGTTGAAGAATTCGTCTTCGGCGAGCGCACGACCGTGGTGGTGGACCCCAGCGAAGAGAAGCTCAAGGCCCAGTTCGAAGGCGTGGTGCGCAGTTTTGTGCCGATGCACTCGATTGTGCGCATCGATGAAGTCGAACGCATGGGCACGCCGAAGATCAGCGAGGCGCGCGGTACCAGCAATGTAATGCCGTTCCCCATGCCGATGCCGGAAAAGTAAGCGTTGCAGGTTTGCATCGCGACTGCCCTGAAAGATTCCTGATCAGGGCAACGGAGAGAAAGGACTGCGCCCTTCGGCGGTCTGCAGTTCAAGCAGGTATTTGCGGAAAATCTGCCCCAGTACCTGAGTGGCCACTTCGAGCTCGTCACGCGGCATCTTCGCCGACACTTCGTCGGCAGCGTCCAGCGCCTCTTCCGAACCGTTGACCGCGGCCATCTTCAGCACGATGTACGCCTGAATGTTGTTGGCCTGCACACCTTCGCCACGGCTGAACATCAAGCCCAGCTGGTACTGCGCCTGGGCATGGCCCTGCAGTGAAGCCTGCTCGAAATAATTCAGCGCCTGCGGCAAATCGCGAGGTGCATTTTTGCCCTCGTAATAGAACTCACCCAACTCGTACTGTGCCTGCGCGTCCCCACCCTTGGCGGCCTGCTGGCAGGCTTCGAGCGCTGCAGGCAGGTTCTCTGGCTGGGTATTGAGGGTGCAACGACCCATCGCCGGTACTAACAACGAGTTGCCGCCGGCAGTTGCCAGCAGGGGATAGACAAGCAACAGGCAGCCCAATACAAGGGTGCGGCCGGTGCGGTTCATGGGAGTCGACTTACCTCTGAAAAAGGTGCGGGCATGCCCGACCAGCTAAACGTGCTGGCTGCGCATTATGAAATAAGCAGAGCCAACCTTACAAAGTCTTTACGGATTTTCTGCTGCACGGCCTGAAAACACCCTTCTTTACGGGCGGATTACCTGAAACAGGGTTGTTGTCGGCGTGTATATGCAGCGTTCGCAGTGCATTGTAGAAGCAAAATGCATACTTAACGTTCAGTTTCATTTGCAGTCATC
This sequence comes from Pseudomonas sp. P135, assembly GCF_020312125.1. NCBI lineage: Bacteria > Pseudomonadati > Pseudomonadota > Gammaproteobacteria > Pseudomonadales > Pseudomonadaceae > Pseudomonas > Pseudomonas sp. P135. The sequence continues at coordinate 95,342 of NZ_JAGPYR010000007.1, read as the reverse complement.
ACTCGCGCCGGTTCACTGACACCCTGCGCGAGTGATGCCTGAGGAGCTTATTTCAGCGCAGCGAATGCCTTTTCTGCGGCATCCAGGGTCAGTTTCAACTCGGCATCACCATGGGCGATTGAGGTGAAACCCGCTTCGAAGGCGCTTGGCGCGAGGTACACGCCGCCGTCCAGCATCAGGTGGAAGAAACGCTTGAAGCGCTCGGAGTCACTGGTCATCACGTCTTCAAACGTGACGATTTCGTCGGCTTCGCTGAAATACAGGCCGAACATGCCGCCGGCCTGGGTCGTCACGAACGGAATACCGGCTGCATCGGCGCGCTGTTGCAGACCTTCGAGCAGGCGGCGGGTGTAGTCGCTCAGTTCATCGTGAAAGCCTGGACGGCTGATCAGGCGCAGCGTGGTGAGGCCGGCTGCCATCGCCAGCGGGTTGCCCGACAGGGTGCCGGCCTGATAGACCGGGCCGAGCGGTGCGATGTGCGACATGATTTCGCGTTTGCCGCCAAAGCAGCCGACCGGCATGCCGCCACCGATGATCTTGCCGAAGGTGCTCAGGTCGGGCGTCACGCCGTAATAAGCCTGTGCGCCGCCGAGGGCTACGCGAAAACCGGTCATCACTTCATCGAAAATCAGCACCACGCCGTGCTCGTCGCACAGCTCGCGCAGCCCTTGCAGGTAGCCAGGCGCGGGCGGCACACAGTTCATGTTGCCGGCCACGGGTTCGACGATGATGCACGCTACTTCCTGACCCACTTCGGCCAGCAGGTCACGCACGGCGTCAAGGTTGTTGAAGGGCACGGTCAGGGTGTGTTTCGCGAATGCTGCAGGTACGCCAGGCGAGCTGGGAACGCCCAGGGTCAGTGCGCCGGAGCCGGCCTTGACCAGCAGGCTGTCGGAGTGACCGTGGTAGCAGCCTTCGAACTTGAGGATGCTGTCGCGGCCGGTGAAGCCGCGCGCGAGGCGGATCGCGCTCATGGTTGCTTCAGTGCCCGAGCTGACCATGCGCACCATTTCCATGGACGGCACCAGTTCGCAGACCAGGTCGGCCATTTCGGTTTCCATGGCCGTCGGTGCGCCGTAGGACAAGCCGTGTTCCAACTGGCTGCGCACGGCGTCGAGCACGTCGGGATGGCTATGGCCAAGAATCATCGGGCCCCAGGAGCCGACGTAATCCACATAACGCTTGTCGTCTTCGTCGGTCACGTAGGCGCCCGCAGCGTGCTTGAAGAACAGCGGCGTGCCACCCACGCTCTTGAAGGCGCGAACCGGCGAATTGACGCCACCGGGGATGTGTTTTTGGGCGTTGGCGAACAGTGTTTCGGAACGGGACATGATCGGGTCTCTGCTTTGAAGCGGGGAATTCGTGTCTACGCTGGGGTCAGCCGAGGCGGGCAGCTTCAGGGTGGGCTGCTTTATTGGGTGGCATGAGCCAGAGAAGGCGCAGGAACGCGCACTATATCAAATGAAGCGCGGCTGCGAATGACTTGTGGGAGCGAGCTTGCTCGCGAAGGGGGCAATGCAGGCCCCGAAAATAGCGTCTAAACCATCGCCTTCGCGAGCAAGCGAAGCGTCGCCCGGCTCGCGCCCACAGTGATTGCGCTCTACAGCAGCGCCGTGAATGCACGTGCCCGGCGCGTCACTTCCTGAGTATTTTCAGCGCCGAACAGGCCGTGCACCACGGCGAGCAGGTCGGCCCCGTGTTCGACCAGTTGCGGTGCGTTCTCCAGGGTAATGCCGCCAATCACCGCAATCGGCAGGTGGACCCTGGCACGCACCTGAGCGATCAGGTCCAGCGGCACGGCCGGGGCGCCGGGTTTGGTCAGGGAGTTGAAGAACCTGCCAAATGCCACGTACGTCGCGCCGTCAGCCTTGGCTTGCTCGGCCAGTTCCACGCGGCCATGACAAGTAGCCCCGACAATCGCCTTGTGCCCGAGCAGGGCGCGGGCATCGGGCAGCGAGCCGTCGGACTGTCCCAAATGCACTCCCACCCCCAGCCGCGCAGCCAGTTCAGCGTCATCGTTGATGATCAGCCGGGTCTTGTAGCGTTCGCAGAGCTTGAGCAGTTCGGTCGCTTCGCGCAAACGGCGGGACTCGTCACTGTTCTTGTCGCGGTATTGCAGCAGCGTCACGCCGCCGTCCAGCGCCGCTTCGACGTACGACAGAAATTTTCCGGACAGCAACTGGCTGTCGGTGATGGCGTACAGGCCACGCAGTTTCATGAATCGACCCTCATGGCGATGTGTTACGAGCAAAAATCCAGCGGCAGCCGACGTGGCACGAATTGCCCCCGGCCCAACTGTTCGGCATCCCTCAGCGTTCGCCAGGTGTAGTCGAGTGCCGACTTCACCGCGCTGACCAGCTCCTGCCCCTGGGCGATCCGCCCGGCCAGTGCGCTGGCCAGGGTGCAGCCGGAACCGTGATAGCTACCGGGCAGACGCTCGCAGACGAAGGTGTGGGTCTGGCCGCCGCGCAGGTACAGGCGGTTATGGATTTGCTGTTCATCACCATGACCGCCAGTGATCAACAGATATTCACAAAACGGCAGTAGTTTGTCAGCGCACTCATCCGCAGTACCTTCGGGCAGCTCGGCAAGAATGCGGGCTTCCGGAAGGTTCGGCGTGGCGATGGTCGACAGTGGCAACAGGCGTTCGCGCATGGCGTAGCCGACGTCGTCCTTGCCCAGTCTGCCGCCGCCGCCAGCGCGTAACACCGGATCACAGACCATGGGCAAGTGCGGGTGAGCCAGAAGCAGATCGACGACCGTATCGACCATTTCCAGTGAGCCGAGCATGCCCAGCTTGACAGCTGCTACGCTCGAATCGTTGAGGACTGCATTGGCTTGCGCCATCACCCATTCGCGATCCAGCACGCGGAAATCACTGACATTGACGGTGTCTTGCACCGTAAGCGCGGTAATCACCGGAGCGGCATGGCAGCCTTGGGCGAGCAGGGCTTCTATATCGGCCTGCATGCCGGCACCGCCACTAGGGTCGTGGCCGGACAGGCAAAGGACTACGGGGCGGGAGCTATAGATATTCATGGTGCGCGAGCTTATCACTAAACCTTTCGCGGGCCGCTCGGGGGGCCGGTTTTTTCTTGCGGATCGAGGTCAGTCGGCGACGACGGCAGGCTCGACAAAACCTTAAAAAGTACTCATGTTTGCTCTGCAGTCACCGATATAGAGCTATTACCTTGATTTTGATCGCGATACTGTCTTTCAGCTATTAGCGGCTATGCTTGGTTGGCAAGGCTGACGAGTGACGGTTCGGGTGTTTACTGATGTCTGCCGGTATATGTGCACGTTCAATGGTGTGTTTGAATCATTAGCCTGTTTCAAGGATAGAAATTTGCGGGACGTCGTAATCAATGGATGGATTGAACGCGACGACCTACCTTGGGGCTTCAATGCGCTATCTGTTGATCATTCTGGCTCTTTGGCTGCCGTTGCAGAGTCATGCAGTCGAGTTTGATGAAAACACTCGTTTTCTGCCGCTGGGCCGTGCCATTCAGGTATTCGAGGACCCCACCGGCGAGGCGACCATCGAAAGCGTCAGCGCTGCCGCTCATGCCAGTGCCTTTAAGCCCGTGCCTCCCGGAACCTTCAACGCCGGCTATTCGCGTTCTGCCTTCTGGCTGAAGGTCGAGCTGACCTATCGCCCCACAGATGCCAGCATCCATAACGACTGGCTGCTGGAACTGGCCTATCCGCCGATGGACCACATTGACTTCTACGGCCCGGATGCCGACGGGCAGCCCACTCGCGCCTGGCATACCGGCGATATGCTGCCGTTCTCCAGCCGTCAGTTCGCCCAGAACAACTACCTCTTCCAGCTGGACCTGCCGCCTGGCCAGACGCGAACCCTGTACATGCGTATTCGCAGCGAAGGCGCTGTTCAGGCACCGCTCTACCTCTGGTCCACCCACGCCTATATGGATGCGCAGCCCACCAAGATTTACGTCTTCGGTCTGATCTACGGCGTGCTGCTGGGCATGCTGGTCTACAACCTGTTCATCTACCTCAGCGTTCGTGAGGTGGATTACCTGTATTACCTGCTGTACGTCGCCTCGTTCGGGCTTTACCAGATGTCGATCAACGGCGTTGCGATCGAATACCTGTGGCCTGACAGCCCGTGGTGGGCGAATGCGTCGACCCCCTTCCTGATATCGCTGGCGACGTTATTTGCGTGCCAGTTTTCGCGCAGCTTCCTGGGCACGGCACAACTGAGCCGCTGGCTGGACCGGCTGTTGCTGGCGGTCATCGGCGCTGCCGTTCTGGTCATGGGTATGGCCTTGTTCCTCAGCTACGGGCCAGCCTTGCGCGGCGCCGCTCAACTGGTCATGGCAGGCGCCCTGACGATCTATCTGGCGGGTATCGTTGCGGTCATCAAAGGCGAGCGGGTCGGGCGCTATTTTGTGCTCGCCTGGTCGGTGTTCATGGTCAGCGGACTGATCTTCGGCTTGATGCTGCTTGGCTATCTGCCTAATACCTTCCTGACCATGTACGCCTCGCACATCGGCACGGTGCTGGAAATGGCGTTCCTGTCGATGGCGTTGGCCGACCGTATCAACCACGCCCGCAGGCAGCAGGCGCAAACCTTACTGGCTGCCGGTCAGGATCTGGAGCGTCTCAACCAGCAACTGGCCAACAGCAACCGGCTTAAGGATGAGTTCCTGGCCACGCTCACCCATGAGCTGCGCACGCCGATGAACGGCGTGATCGGGTCGCTGGAAGTCATGCAGACGCTCGACATGGACGACGAAGTCGAGATGTATCAGCAAACCGCCGCCAGTTCGGCACGCGACATGATGAGCATGATCAACGGCATCCTGACCCTCACCGAGCTGCAGGCCGGGGTGCTGTATGCCGACTGCGAGGCGTTTTCGCCCAAGGATCTGGCCGACAGGCTGCGTGAACGCTTCAGCGGTGCGGCTCAGTCCAAGGGCCTGATATTGACACTTGATCTGGACGATAAACTGCCGCCGAGCCTTCGTGGCGACGCGGGCAAGCTCTACCAGTGCATCGAGTGCCTGGTGGACAACGCGATCAAATTCACCCGAAAAGGCGCAGTGCAGGTGCGTTTCAGTGGCCATCCGCAAGACCTGGAGCGCCTGTACCTGCGGGTCGAAGTGATGGACAGCGGTATCGGTTTGAGCTGCCTTGACGAAGCCGGGCTGTATCAGCATTTCTTTCAGGTCGACGGCTCCATGACCCGTGAGTACGGTGGGCTGGGCATCGGTCTGGCGATCTGCCGGAAACTGATCGAGTTGCAGGGCGGCGAGCTGAGTCATCGTTCCGAACCCGGCAAAGGCAGCTGTTTTACGCTGAGTGTCCCGATGCTGATGGTCGTACCGGGCGCAGTGCGCAGGGCGCCTGAACTCAAGGCTCAATGGGGCATATAAGCGGCCTTATAGCGCCATCAGCTTAAAGCGCCGACCGTTAGGCGGCTACGGCACTTTTGCGAGGGCCGGGTGCGTGATTCACTGTGTGCATATTGCGTGTGTATGCAGGCAGGAGATGACTCATGAACCTGAATCAATTCGCCGAAACCCACGAAGTCACCAATCAACCGCCGCCGCTGGACGGGGCAAACCTTTACCGTATCGACGTGCCGCTTCAGGAGTGGAGCAGCCGATTCGGTGCGGGCTGGGCGCAGCCGCGTATCGACGCCTATGGTGCGCTGGCAGGTGGCCCGCTGATGGCGGCGGGCTTTCTGGCCAACCAGCACAAGCCCGAGTTTGCCAGCCATGACCGCTACGGGCATCGCATTGACCTGGTCGAATTCCACCCGGCGTATCACCAGTTGATGAGCACGGCCATCGCGCATGGCATCCCGTCGTTGCCCTGGACCGAGCCGCAGCCCGGTGCTCACGTGGCGCGTGCGGCCATGAGCTATCTGCACACCCAGGCTGAGCCCGGCAGCGGCTGTCCGCTGACCATGACCTTTGCCAGCGTGCCTGCGCTCAGGCTGCAGCCGGATCTGGCTGAAATCTGGCTGCCCAAGGTGCTGTCGACTGAGTACGATCCGCGCAATGTGGGCATTGCGCACAAGAACGGCGCGACCATCGGCATGGCCATGACCGAGAAGCAGGGCGGCACCGACGTGCGGGCCAATACCACGCGTGCGTTCCCGGTGGGGGCCGGCGGCCCCGGCCAGGCCTACGAACTGGTCGGGCACAAATGGTTCTGCTCGGCACCCATGTGCGATGCCTTCCTGACCCTGGCGCAGACCGACAAGGGTCTCAGCTGTTTTCTGCTGCCACGCCACCGGCCTGACGATACGCGTAACGAGTTCTACATTCAGCGCCTGAAAAACAAGCTCGGCAACTGGTCCAACGCCTCCAGCGAGGTTGAGTTTCGCGGCGCGCTGGCGTGGATGATCGGCGAAGAAGGGCGCGGCGTGCCGACCATCATCGAAATGGTCGCCATGACCCGTTTCGACTGCATGATCGGCTCCAGTGCCCTGATGCGTCAGGCGCTGACTCAGGCGACTCATCATTGCGCGCACCGTGCGGTCAGTGGCCGGTTGCTCGCCGAGCAGCCGTTGATGCAGAACGTGCTGGCTGACCTGGCACTGGAAAGCGAGGCCGCGCTGGCCCTGACCCTGCGGGTGGGGCGCGCGCTTGACCACTTGAATGATGATCACGAAAAGCGGTTTGTGCGCCTGGTCACCGCAGTGGGCAAATACTGGGTCTGCAAGCGCGCCCCGGCCATGATCAACGAAGCCGCCGAGTGCCTGGGCGGCGCCGGTTATGTCGAGGACAGCATTCTGCCCCGCTTGTACCGCGAAGCGCCGGTCAACTCGACATGGGAAGGCTCCGGCAACGTGCAATGCCTGGACGTGCTGCGAACCCTGTCCAAGGAGCCCGGCGCACTCGATGCGCTGTTCGACGAGCTGGGCGACGGGCATGGCGACCGGCATCTGGCGGCGCACATCGGCACGCTCAAGGCCGCGTTTCAGGACACCGGCGACATTCAGTATCGCGCCCGCCAGTTGACCGAAGACATCGCCATCGCCTTGCAGGGCAAGCTGCTGCTGGAAGCGGGTAACGCGGCGGTCAGTGACGGCTTCATTGCCGGTCGGATAGCGTCCGGCGGGCGGGTGTATGGCGCATTGCCCACGGGCGTTGACGTAGAAACATTGCTGCAAAGGTCCTCGCCGCAGGTGGCATGAGCACGCGAACCCGTTACGATGCACGTCTGCAAGATCAGACAGGACATGAATCGTGACCCAAGCCTTTGTTGTTGTCGACACCGCCGAGCAGGCTGTAGAACGGCTCGCCGAGCTGCATGAACGCGCTACCAGTGCGTTGAGTCAGGCGCTCAAGCGCTACCTGAAAGACCGCGTCGAACCCACCGCCGAAGAGCGCGCGCAATTCAGCTACCCGGAACTGCGCCTGATCTACAAATGCCAGGGCGAAGTGCCGGTGACCACCCGTGCCTACGCCAAGGTGCAGCTGCCGGGCACCTACAGCGTTACCGTCACGCAGCCCAAAGCCTTCAAAAAGTACCTGCTCGAACAGCTCGTTCCGCTGATGAACGATTTCACCGTGACGGTCGAAGTCGGCATGAGCGAGCAGAGCATTCCTTATCCTTACGTGGTCGAGCAGGGCGATGAACTGGCCGGCACGGGTGTCACCGCTGCGGCGCTGGCGCGGGTGTTCCCGAGTACCGACCTGTCGGCCGCCACCGATGGCATTGCCGACGGCCTGTATGACTGGGCCAACGTCGACCCGCTGCCACTGGCGCTGTTCGACGCTGCGCGGGTGGATTTCTCGCTGCGCCGTCTGGTGCATTACACCGGCAGCGACTGGCGCCACGTACAGCCGTGGATTCTGCTGACCAACTATCACCGCTATGTCGACCAGTTCATTCTGCACGGCCTGGAAAAGCTTCGCGAAGACCCGCGTTTCGTGCGCATGGTCCTGCCGGGTAACGTGGTAGTCGACAAGAGCATGGGCCAGGACGAAGCCCAGGCCATCGTCGCCAGCGTGGTCTGGCACCGCTATCAGATGCCGGCCTACCACCTGATCGCCGAAGACGGTCATGGCGTGACGCTGGTCAACATCGGCGTCGGCCCGTCCAATGCCAAGAACATCACCGATCACCTCGCTGTACTGCGTCCGCATTGCTGGCTGATGATCGGTCACTGCGGTGGCCTGCGTCAGTCGCAGACCATCGGCGATTACGTGCTGGCCCACGCCTACATGCGTCGCGACGGGATTCTCGACCGTGTGCTGCCGCCGCATATCCCGATTCCGGCCCTGGCCGAAGTGCAGCTGGCCCTGCAGGAGTCGGCTGCGCAGATTACCGGCGAACGCGGCGAAGAGCTCAAGAAGCGCCTGCGCACCGGCACGGTGTTGACCTATGACGACCGTAACTGGGAACTGCGCTGGGCGCAGGAACGTCCGCTGATCAACCTGTCGCGCGCAGTGGCGGTCGACATGGAAAGCGGCACCATCGCCGCTCAGGGTTATCGCCTGCGTGTGCCTTACGGCACCTTGCTGTGCGTATCCGACAAGCCGTTGCACAGCGAAATCAAGCTGCCGGGTTCGGCGAATGCGTTCTACGAACGTGCGGTGAGCCAGCACTTGAAGATCGGCATCGCTGCGCTGGACCTGCTGCGCACCGAGCTGAACTCGCTGCACTCACGCAAATTGCGCAGCTTCGACGAGCCGCCATTCCGTTGATGGCTTGCCGTTAATAGATTGGTATTTGCACGAAGGGCCACTAAAGTGGCCCTTTCTGTTTGCCGATTGCCGAATTCTCATGTCCCGCACCCAACGCCCCGTTTCCCGCCGTCCTGCCTCCAAACCGGCAGGTGCTGCCCGGCGTGTCGCCAAAGCACCACCGGCCGAGCCCAGGCTGATCCTGTTCAACAAGCCTTTCGACGTGCTGACCCAGTTCAGCGATGAGGAAGGGCGGGCCACGCTCAAGGACTTCATCAAGATCCCTGGCATCTATCCGGCCGGGCGTCTGGACCGCGGCAGCGAAGGATTGCTGTTACTGACCAACGACGGCCAGTTGCAGGCGCGCATTGCCGATCCGAAACACAAGCTGGCCAAGACCTACTGGGTGCAGGTCGAAGGCGAGCCGAGCGATGAGCAGTTGCAGCAGCTGCGCGACGGTGTTCAGCTCAACGACGGGCCGACCTTGCCCGCCGAAGCGCGGCAGCTTGATGGACCGCAACTCTGGCCGCGCAACCCGCCCGTGCGCTTTCGCAAGAGCGTGCCGACAAGCTGGCTGGAGCTGGTGATCAAGGAAGGGCGTAATCGGCAGGTGCGGCGCATGACCGCTGCCGTCGGCTTGCCGACCCTGCGGCTGGTGCGGGTCAGGATTGGCGACTGGACGCTGGAGGGCCTGGATCAGGGCCAGTACAGGGAAGTCGCCGCAAAACTGTGAAGCCGGTGCTGGCTCAGTTGCGCAGGTGAGTCAGCGGCATTTCGGTGCTGGCCAGCACTTGATTGAGCACAAAGCTCGATTTGACGCTGGTCACGCCTTCGATGCGGGTCAGATGGCCCAACAGCAGTTTCTGATAGTGATCCATGTCCGGCACCACCACTTTCAGTTGATAGTCCGCGTCCATGCCGGTCACCAGGCTGCATTCCAGAACCTGAGGCAGGTTGCGGATCTGCTGCTCGAAATTCTCGAAGCGCTCGGGCGTGTGCCGGTCCATGCCGATCAGCACGTAGGCGGTCAGGTTCAGACCCAGTTTCTTGCGATCCAGCAGGGCGACCTGGCGCACGATATAACCGTCGTCTTCCAGTTGCTTGACCCGGCGCGAGCAGGGTGACGGCGACAGACCAATGCGTTCGGCCAATTCCTGGTTGGATATGCGTGCGTCCCGTTGCAATTCAGCCAAAATGCTCAGGTCGTATCTGTCGAGCTTGCTCACGATGCACCCCATTATCAATTCAATTGCGCTGGATTATTCATCTGAAGTCAAAAATTGCGCAAGTAATGTTTTAATCCGCAATATTAGCAATCTTCTGCCTTAGCCTCAGGCCTATTCTTTTAAACAGAATCACTGCCCGGACACAGCGTCCAGCGCGACCCGCCGAATCAGGCCAGTCGCGGCCTCCCACCCGACAGGGTGTGTCAGGCCCCCGGGCTACATACTGTCCAGAAGACGGCATGAGGTGAGCCAGCGTCAAAAGCGTTGCGCCAGGACGAAGTATCTCAAGGGGGCCATTTGGTCCCCTTTTCTTTGTCTGCTGATAAAGTGTGCAGAACGGCGCTACGCTTAAACAGTCTTAATGACGTCAACCCGCGCTCTAGTGAGGAAAGCATGAAATCTGGCATCTGGCAGTTTGCGGGTGTAAGTCTGTTGTGTCTGAGCATCGGTGCTCAGGCGCTGGCCGACGAACGTGATGAACCACCGCGCAATCCGCTTTACGGCAGCCCTGGTGAAAACGCGCAGCAGCGTCAGCAGCAACAGCAGCGTGCTCAAGAGCAGAACAACCAGCAGCGGCAGATCCAACAGCAGCAAAACCAGCTGCGCCAGGTCGAGCGTCAGCAGCAACAGCAGATCAACCAGCAGCAGACCAATCAGCAACGCCAGATTCAGGAGCAGCAGAATCAGCAGCGTCAGGTCGAGCGTCAGCAACAGCAGCAGATCCAGCAACAGCAGCTTCAGCAGCGCAACATCGAACGCCAGCAGCAACAGCAGATCGAGCAGCAACAGCGCGATCAGCAGCGCCAGATTCAGCAGCAGCAAAACCAGCAGCGTCAGCAGTTGCGCCAGGCTCAGGACAACCTGCCGATCCAGAGCGGCCCGAAAGAGGCTTGGCAAACCCAGCCGCCGCGGCAGGGCTATTACCAAGACATTCCACGCGGCAACAACCGCAACTGGCAGGCCGGCAACGGTCGCCCGAATGACCGTTGGGAAGGGCGTCCCGACGGGCACGGCAATGGCTGGGGGCCAGGTCCGCAATATCGGCCTGGCTATGCGATAGATCGCGTACCGGGTGGCTACTCGCGTATTCCCTATCGTGGTCAGGACTATTACTACTCGGGTGGCTACTGGTATCGCCCGCAAGGCCCGCGTTATGTCGTGGTGACACCGCCCTACGGCGTGCGTGTCAGCAGACTACCGTCCTACTCTCAGGAAGTATGGATCGGCAGCAGCCTGCTGTTTCTGGCTGCCGGGACCTATTACGCCTACCAGCCGGACAGCCAGGACTACGTGGTGGTCAATCCGCCGCAGAACGAAGCCGTGTATCAGGCTCCGCCGGCCGAACAACAGGGCAATGGCTACGATCCGGTGGCCTACCCTGCCAACGGGCAGAGCCCGCAGCAGGTTGAGCTGGATAAATATCAGTGCTACCGCTGGGCTGCGGAGCAAAGCGGTTTCGACCCGGCCAATGTCACCAGCCAGCCACCGCCTGACGTGGTCGATCTGTATCGTCGCTCGATGGGCGCGTGCTTGGCGGGGCGGGGCTACACCGTCAACTGATATCGGTCAGGCACTGGCCTGTTTGACGACTTCCTGAGGGTCGGCGTGTACCAGCACCTCGGCCTTCGGGAATTGCTTGTGAATGGCGTCAGCCACCTGATCACAAATGGCGTGGGCGACCGACAGCGTCAGGCTGCCCGGCAGCTCCAGGTGCAACTGCACAAACCAGTGATTGCCGGAGATTCGTGTACGCAGATCATGCGCACCGAGCACGCCCGGCACTTCGCATGCCAATGCCAGCATTTGAGTGCTGACATCGGCGGGCAACTCCGCATCCATGAGCACCGATATGGTTTCGCGGGCGATTTGAAAGGCGCTCCACAAAATATACAGCGCGATGCCCAGACCAAAATACGCGTCCAGCTGCTGCCAGCCGAAATACGCCAGCGTCAGCGCCACCAGGATGCTGGCGTTAAGCAGCAGGTCTGAACGGTAGTGCAGCGAATCAGCGCGGATCGCTGCCGAGCCGGTCGCCTTGATCACCCGGTATTGCAGGGTGAGCAGTGCGATCGTCAGCGCGATGGAAATCACCATCACGACCATGCCCAGCAGCGGCGCGCCCAGCGGTTCCGGGTTCTGAATGCGCTCGACCGCCTGAACGGCAATCAGCACACCACTGACGGTAATGAACAACGCCTGCGCCATGCCCGACAGCGCTTCCGCCTTGCCGTGACCATAGCGATGATCGTCATCGGCAGGCCTGAGTGCGTAGTGCACCGCCAGCAGGTTGAGGAACGAGGCTGCGCCATCGAGCAGCGAGTCGGTGAGGCCGGCCAGCAGGCTCACCGAGCCGCTCAGCCACCAGGCAACGCCCTTGGCCAGGATCAGCGTCGTGGCAACCGCCAGCGAGGCCCGTGTCGCCAGACGCAGCAGTCGGGAATGTTCGGCAGTGGTGCTCATGACGCTTCCTTGAACGGGATCGATATCAGGCGGCAGGGACCAGGCCCAGTGCTGCCAGTTGTTCCACGCTGCCTTTATGCTGGATCAGGCGTGGATCGTTCAACGGCAGGGAACGGCCCAGCTCGGTTTCAATGATGGCTTGCAGCTTGGTGTTATCGACGCTGCCGTCAGCCTTGAGCGCTTTTTGCAGCTTCTGCGGATCGATCTGCGCGTGCTCGCCGGGCCCGTAATAGATCGCGCCAGTGGCGAAGTCCACCGCAAACGCAATCACGCCCGGAACGATATAGAACAGCAGCGCAAAAGCATCCAGCGCCGCAATGGCCGGGTCAACCTTGCCATCGATCTGACCACGACGATCAGGATAGAAAATACTGCCGCAGGCGGAAATCTGAGTCAGCAACGTGGCGACCAGAACGCCACCGATCAAGCGAGAAGGAATGCGCATGGAAAGCTCCTGAGATGAAGACGGCAACTATACAAGGCAATGACTGCAAGGCTAAGACTATTGAGTGATGGCGTGGTTCTGCGCTCGTGAAGTTAAACCCAATGGGACGCGGAGCATTCTGAGCTGCAGAATCGCAGGGCCCTGAGCGGGCGCTGAAGATTATCGAATGTGAGACCGGCCAGGAAAACAGTTCCATCGCCATGCCTCTTACCGACCACGATTAACATCTGGTTTACTGTGTCGCACGATAATTACAAAAACCCAGGAGTCATGTATGCAACCGATTCGTCTCGGTCTGGTGGGCTACGGCAAGATTGCGCAGGATCAACACGTCCCTGCGATCCACGCCAACCCTGCGTTTGAGCTGGTGGCCGTGGCCACGCAAGGCCAGCCGTGCGCCGGGGTAGAGAATTTCAAATCCCTGGGCGAACTGCTTGCGAGCGGGCTGCAGGTTGACGCGATTGCGTTCTGTACGCCCCCGCAAGGTCGCTTTGCCCTGGTGCAAGAGGCGTTGGCGGCCGGCAAACACGTGCTGGTCGAGAAGCCGCCGTGCGCGACCCTGGGTGAGGCGATGGCGTTGGTGGCCCAGGTGCAAGAGCAGGGCGTCAGCGGTCTGTTCGCCTGGCATTCGCGTTACGCGCAGGGTATCGAAGCGGCGCGTGAGTGGTTGTGCAGCCGCACCCTGCAGAGCGTGCAGATCGACTGGAAAGAAGACGTGCGCAAATGGCACCCCGGTCAGGCGTGGATCTGGCAGCCCGGTGGCCTGGGCGTGTTCGATCCGGGCATCAATGCCCTGTCGATCGTGACCCACCTGCTGCCACTGCCCTTGTTCGTCGAATCTGCCGAACTGCGCGTGCCGAGCAATTGCCAGTCGCCTATCGCCGCGTCCATCAAGATGTCCGACACGCGCCATCTCGATATTCGCGCCGAGTTCGATTTCGATCATGGTCACGACGAACTCTGGAGCATCGAGATTTGCTGCGCCGAAGGCACGTTGCGCCTGGACAACGGCGGTGCGCTGTTGAGTATCGATGGCGTGCGCCAGGCTGTTTCGGAGGAGGGCGAGTACGCAGCGGTGTATCGACACTTCCAACAGCTGATCGGCGATAAAGCCAGTGACCTGGACCTGCAACCGTTGCGGCTGGTCGCGGACAGTTTTTTCGTGGGCGGTCGGGCATCCGTTGAACCGTTCTACGACTAAAAGCCTCTCAGCTACAGGTGGGGGCAAACCGAATTACGCGCCCCCGCATACGTCAGCCTGACAAGAGAGCAGAAATTGGACACAAAACAGCTTTGGCCTTGCAGTGAACAGGAGTTGGTAGAAGTACGACGGTTCAATAAAACCCTCTCGCGGATGCCGCGTTTCCAGATTCGCAATCGCGTCACGCCCCGGCTGATTCAGGCGCTGTTACGTGCAGCTCAGATCGGCAGCGCCCTGAAACCGGGAGGGCATGACCTGCGCATTGAGAAAAGAACGGTCAGCTCGGATAACGTACCGGTGCCCGTGCGCATCATCCGCCCCAAAGGCAAACCCCGAGGCGTGGTGTTCGACATCCACGGCGGCGGGTGGGTGATCGGCAACGCGCAGATGAACGATGATCTCAACGTCGCCATGGTCAACGCCTGCGACGTGGCCATTGTTTCGGTTGATTATCGACTCGCTGTGACAACCCCCATCGAGGGCCTGATGGAGGACTGTTTTTCTGCCGCCTGCTGGCTGTTGGGCAAAGACTGCGAAGAGTTTGCCGGCCTGCCGGTTATCGTGGTCGGCGAATCCGCTGGCGGGCATCTTGCCGCAGCCACCCTCCTGAAATTGAAAAACCGACCTGATCTGCTCGAGCGCATAGTGGGTACGGTGCTGTACTACGGCGTCTACGACCTGACGGGCACCATGAGCGTGCGTACCGCAGGGCCCGAGACGCTGGTGCTGGACGGTCCGGGCATGGTCGGCGCCATGCGCGCGCTCACCCCCGACCGAAGCGACGATAAACGCCGCGAGCCGCCATTGTCACCGCTGTATGGCGATTTGACCGGCCTTCCGCCCGCACTGATGTTCGTCGGAGAGATCGACCCGCTGCTGGATGACACACTGCAGATGGCCGAGCGCTGGGCCAACTCGGCAGAGGTCGAAATGCACCTCATGCCCGAGTCGCCGCACGGCTTCATCCACTTCCCGACCACGTTGGCGCGCAAGGCGCTGGCGCGCAGCCGCGAGTGGATCAATGAGCGGATCGATGCGCTGGGTTGAGCCCGCCGCTCAACCTATTTCCGCGACCCACTTCGATACCGGGTCGCCACTGCTCAAGCCCGGCTGCACAAGACCGTCGATCATGAAGGTCGGCGAGACGTGTATGCCGTTCTGGCGAGCGTATTTGGCATGCCATTTCACGGCCTGTTCAAGCTCGGGATTGGCGAATGCCTCCGCCAGCGCCAGGCCGCTGTAACGCTCGATGCGCGCGATGATGTCGTTGGGCGTTGCGTCCATGTTCGGGCCGCTGGCGTGGTGTTCGAACTCGAATTCTTCACGGTGCGACGCAACCGCCGTCATGACCGCCTTGGCGCTTTGCTTGCCGCCTTCAAGGGTCGCAGCCGCCAGAATGCAACGCACGATGACACCCGAAAACATGTGCCAGGGCTGCGATTGCAGGCGGATTTTGACCGTGACCCTGTCTTCTCCGGCCTGAGCCAGCAGCTCATCAAGTTTGAAGAAGGCCTTGACCGAAAAAGGGCAGGTCGGCTCAAGGAAGACTTCGAACAGACGAGGCCCGTGGCCCCAGGAAAGTGCGTCTGAATGCATGGTCGTTTTACTCCCGTCGAAGGTTGTACACAAGGCGCGCTGCGCGTAGGCACTGGAAGTGTTCTCCCGAACACTTCTCGTTCCTCACGCTCCGCGTGGGAATGCAGTTGGTGACGCTCCGCGTCACACATTGCAGCGTTGACGCCTGGTTCAGGCTGCACCAGATGTAGACACCCTTAAAGCCTGAACTGCGGATCATGCGGGTTGGAGAGCCGGTTCGGGCATGAGTTCGATTTTCACGCCAGCAACGCGGTAATCCAGCGGACCTGTTGCGCAACGTCCTGCAGCTTCTCTTCGTTCACGGCTTGCTGGGCGCGTTCGAAGTTGTGCAGCGTCTTGTGTTTCTTGCCCAGCAAACGCTGCCACTTGAGCAGAAACGCCGGGCTGCGCGCCTGCATCTGCAGCGGGCCGAAATACAACTCCTCAGCCGTGTACTTAACGGGGCCTGTGCGTTCGGCGACGATGATTTCGTAGTCGAAACGGTTTTCCTGCAGCACCTCTTCGCTGACGATGCGGTAGTCATGCTCCATCAGCCAGACACGCAACGGTTGCTCGCCGCCGTTGGGTTGCAGGATCAAGCGTTCCTGACCGCTCAGGCGCGCCTTGCCCGCTTCAAGTATGTCGCGAATCGTCTCGCCGCCCATGCCGCAGAGACTGATCGCCGTGATCGCGTCTTCCGCTTCGATCGCCGCCAGACCATCGGCCAGGCGCACACTGACCTGATCCTGCAGATCGTTATCGCGCACGGTACGCTCGGCTGCGCAGAACGGCGTCAACGCCACCTCGCCAGCCACCGCTGCCGCAATGACGCCACGGTTCAGCAGCGCCACCGGCAGATAGCCGTGATCCGAGCCGATATCGGCCAGTCGTGCACCGGCTGGCACATGCGTCGCCACACGCTCAAGGCGCATGGACAATCTCTGTTCGTTCAACGGCAACCCCTTCCACCCCAAACGCCCGACAGCATGGCCGGGTCCGGGCGCGATTCTGTAGAGCAACGCGGCGCATTTCAACTTTCCACGCCAAAGCCCACGGCTCGACCCCCATCTTTCGCTCGCGTAGGCTTGGCGTTTTCCATCCTTTGCAAAGCAGAGAACCCATGGCAAACGCAGACATCACCTTCACCCCCGATCCCGACCCGGAGTCCATCTCCTCGGACGTCGCCGACTTCAACGGCGTGCTGGTCAGCACCCAAATCCCCACCCACCCCGACGGCAGCCTGGAACTGGGCGGCATCACCGAGCAGAGCGAGTGCACCCTGCGAGCCCTGAAAGACGCCCTCGAACGCGCCGGCAGCTCGATGGACCGGGTCATGCACCTGACCATCTACCTCACCGACATGGCCGATCGCGCAGCCTTCAACGAAGTGTACAAACGCTTCTTCAAAAAACCGTGGCCCGTGCGCGCAGCGGTGGGCGTGGCGGCGTTGGCGGTTGAAGGGATGCGGGTGGAAGTGACGGCGATGGCGGCCAGGGCGGGCTGACCGTAATGCACACGCCTGACTGATGCTCGCGTCAGCGCTTTGCACCTGTGCAGAGTTGCACATCCCGTGGAACCGGATCTCGTTGCTTGCCACCAAGGCGGTATGAGTTTCCGGAGAAGCAGATGATCAACCTCACCAACCTTGCATCTTCGTTGGCGCGAGTGGCGCTCAGCGATTCGACAAAGCCAACGATAGACCGCGCGATGAACGTCGTCAGCCATATCGCTGGCAAAGTGGCGTTGCAGGTCAACAGCTCATTGCTGGAGCAGAAAGGCCGGCTCAACGAGCGCCAGCAGAAAGGCCTCGAGGTGATCCTCGACGCATTGCTCGGCAAGGAACCGGTGACTAATGTCGAGACGCACGAAGGGGGAGGCCGATTCAATCTGGCGCGAGCTGCCTTCGACGTGGCCAGCGTTGTCTGGGAGCGCGACCAGTCGATGCGCAACGTGATGAGCTTTTTGGGCATCAATGATAGCAAGGGCAACCTGCTGTTCTCTCTGGGCAAGACGCTGGCCGAGGCGATGGTCAAACCCGAACCTGAGCATGGCAAGCACAACAGTGAGGCGAACTATGCGTTCTTCTCCAGCAACTTGAAGCTCAACAAACTGATGAATGACATCGCTGACCAGGTGATCAACGAGATTCGTCAGCAGAACACCGATCGCGTGCGACGACCCATACCGGGCCCATCCTGGAGACCTGAAAGTACTCAACAGCAAGCACGCCCACAAACGCCTCCACGCACTCGCCCCCAAGCCAATAGCGCGCCGCCACCGCCGAAAGCACAGCCCGATGCGGGCGCTCAGCGGCCATCAACAGAGCGGCCCCACAACACAACCCCCGCTGGCGCGTCCGCGAAGGTGGACGATTCCGCCCCCGCCAAACCACCCGTCAAACAGTTGTACGAGCACTTGGGCCTCTCGGACATGACGGCGGACCTCTCCGCAGTCAAAAAGGCTTACAAGAAGGCCGCGTTGAAGTACCACCCTGATAAAAACGCCGGCAACGTGGCCGAGGCGAATGAGCGTTTCAAAAAAATTTCAAATGCGTTCAGGATTTTGTCCGATCCAGAATTGCGCAAGAAATACGACAATGGCCTTATTGATGAGAACGGTAACGAGTTCAAGACCTGAGTTTTCGGCGTGAGGCGTGCTGGCGGCAGTGTTATTGAGCAGTGGGCTCCACGCGCAAGTAGCCCCGATAACTAAACGCTGCTCTTCGTTGATCACACTGAAAAGCGTTCTTCTATTGCCTCGGAAAAATGCGTGCAGTTTATTCGCGCAAAACGCTGGTAGTCGCGCGACACCGAGAACGCCGAGCCCGGCATCAGCAGGATCTTGTGTTGTTCAAGTTTCTTTATGAAGGGCTCCAGGTTAGGGATGTCCGAGTGATAGGCCCAGATGAACATGCCGCCCTGCGGTGCTATATCGAATTGCCAGCCTCTTGCTCGCAGGGCGCGTTGAGTCTGGACCTGCTGGCTGATAAGCCTCTGTTGAACATCCTGCATGTGCCGGGCATAAGTACCGTCCGCAAGAATGGTGTTGACGAACCGCTCGCAGAACGCTGGAACGGCAACGCATGTCAGGAGTTTCAAGCGTGTCGGCGGCTCGATGAGCTCTTGCGAGCAGGCGATATAACCCACGCGCAGCGAAGCAGAAAGGCATTTGGAAAAACTGCCGACGTAGATCACACGATCCAGATTATCCAGTTCGGCAAACGTCTGGCGGACAGTGGGGCTGAAGTCACCATAGACATCATCTTCGACCACAAAGAACTCGTGCTCTACAGCAAGACGCAGAACCTTGAAAGCATTGTGCGGGCTGATGTTGCTGCCGGTCGGATTGTGGAAGGTGCTATTGCAGAAGAACGCTTTGACCGTGTGCTTCGCCAGATAACTCTCCATCTCGGCAATGTCCGTCCCGTCCTGAGTCCGCTTTATACCCACAACATGTCCGCCCGCCAACTGAATCAACCTGATCAGGTTGCCATTGCCCGGCTCGTCCACGAATACATGGTCACCGGGCTTGATCAATAGGCGGGCAACCAGATCCAGGCCCTGCGTTGCTCCCAGGGTGGTGAGGATCTGACTGGGTCTGATGTCGATACGGGTGAGACGCTTCAGGTGAACGCAAAGCTGTTTACGCATCGGGAGATAGCCGGAAATGTCGCCGTATTCGGCCAGCGAACTTTGCTCCAGCCGCGCCGTGCGTCGAATGGCCTTGGCCAGCAATTCGGTATCTCGCCATGCCGGTGGCAGCCAGCCACATCCCAGCTTGGTGTAGTGCGGCCCTGCCTGTAGCAGCCTGAACAGTGGGTCGGCGCTCATGCACTCTATTTCCCGCACGTTATCCACATGGGTGACATGACTGCTCACAAAGTAACCGCGTCCGGGAGAAGCCGACAGCACACCTTCACTCACCAGGCGAGCATAGGCCGAGACGGCATCGTGGTAGCTCGCTTCGGCAGTCAAGGCCAGCTTCCTTATCGACGGCATACGTTGTCCAGCCAGCCACTCGCCTGACTCAAGGCGCTGTTTCAGCGAGTCATAAAGGGCATCAACGCTCATAAGCACCCGGCAAACTGATAGGAAAAACACCCTAACAGTTAACTGTAAAGCTTGTCGACTGTGCGCGCTTGTGGGGTGGGTGAGTGCGATTATGCGCTTGCTGGCATTTGAGCCAGCAGGGCGTCAGCTGCGCAGAAGCCCCTGAAATCAGAGACTGGATATCGAGATAATGCCAAATATGGACATACGATCAGTACCTTCTTCCCGACTCGCCGTCGCAGGTGGTCAGGAATCGTTTCAACTGGTCAAGAACCTTGTCATCGCAGCATTGCTGGAATGCTGTTCTGTAGAGGAGTTCAATGAATTAAAAGAAACCCTTCTCATTGAGTACGTTACCGAGCAGTCGCACGAGGATCTATTGATGTTCGCGCGCAAGGACCCGGCCTCTTGCGGCGATCCTTTGGTCATTGCAAGGACTTACACGTCCTTCGCAGCGGTAATGCATTACCGCCTGGCCCACTGTGTATACCAAAATGCAAAAAGAAGCTGTAACTCCCACGAACAGTCTCTGGCAGCCATCATTTCCAGGCGAGGAAAAATGCTCTCTGGCGCAGAAATCCATTTCCGCTGCAGCATAGGTGCTCGACTTATCATCGATCATGGGTTCGGTACTGTAATTGGCGAGACCGCCATAATTGGCGACGACTGTTATATTCTCGGAGGTGTAACACTGGGAGCCAGAGGTATCAGCAGTAATCCTTCGATACCGCGTCATCCTAAAGTAGGCAGTCGCGTGCAGATAGGCGCTTTTTCAAGCGTATTGGGTCCGGTGAACATAGGTGACGATGCATTCATTGGACCGCGCTGTATCATCACCCAAGACGTTCCCTCGGGTGCTCGAGTGCAAGTGAAAACATCACTGCAGGTGGTAATTGAGCAATGATCGCCACGACTCACGATGTGTTGCGTAACACGGAAAAACTGTATTACAAGGATCGGTACTTGGGGTCTACAAATACCAAAGTGACGCGGTTGTACCCAGACGCTATTGAGCTTGATTGTACGGTTGCCTACCCCGAGGGAGGTGGGCAGGAAGCTGACTTCGGTACTATAGAATTACCCATTGGTACCGTGCGATTTGTCTGGGTAAAAAAGCTCTACGGCACCCCCATTCACCTGGAAGGCTTCAAGGGCGGAAAGTTAGGCGGAGTTATCCTCCATATGATACATCCTGAGGATCTTCACCTCCTTGACTCAATAAGTGAAGGCATGGCTGCTCTGATTAGAATTGATATTTTGCGTCGCGAACGATTGAGTCTATCTCACAGCGCTAGCCATTTTCTGTATGCCGCTGCCACCAGCCTGAGCGAGGAACTAAAGCAGTGGACCATCGGCTGTCACATTAAAGAAAACTCGGCACGCTTTGATTTTCTTGTTGAAGAGTCCTTTAGCAGCGATGACATCAGTGAAATAGAACGACTCGCAAATGAGTTGATCGCCCACGACGACGTGATCAAGAGCTATACGGTCTTTGATGTTGAGGATGCGCGCATGTGGAGTTACCAAGGCATCGAGATTCCCTGCGGTGGCACTCATCTCGTTAATCCTAGTGCCATAGGCCGCCTGAACGTACGTCGAAAAAGGTTGGGTAAAGGTAAAGAACGACTGATCTGTGACTTTCCCAACGCTGAAATTGATTTGTCCCCCTATCATGAGCGCGCCCTACGATGAGTACGCTTCCGCGACGCACCTATCTGTATTTCATCGCGCAATCCATTAACCTGACCACCGCTGTAATGTCCGTGACCATGGCCGCTATTGTCGGCTCCGCACTGGCACCTGAAGCCCGTTTTTCAACGGTGCCGTATGGTTTACAGTTCCTGTTCCTGATGCTGGCCACATATCCCGCTTCCAGGCTGATGAGCCGGATCGGTCGGAAAAAAGCCTTCATGTTTGGCGCCATACCTCTGGTGGCATCCGGCTTGAGTGGCTTCTGGGCAGTCGAGCACCAGCATTTTCCGATGCTGATGTTTAGCCATTCGGCACTCGGGGTTTATATCGCTTTTGCCAACTTCAACCGATTTGCTGCAACCGACAACCTTGATCAAAAGTTAAAGCCCAAAGCCATCTCTCTGGTTGTAGCCGGTGGGGTTATCGCCGCCGTGGTGGGACCGACACTGACTGAGGTGCTCAGGGACTTGGGCGGCTACTCTCTATTTTCATTGTGCTACGCCTCGTTCATCGGTCTGGCTGTACTATCTTTTCTGGTCACCGTTTGCCTGCCTGACGATCCGGTGATGCCATTAGTTTCCAGAGGAAGCCCAGAGACCAAGCCGCCGCAAGTGATGACGTCGACGATGTTGATCGCTATGTCTGTTGCCGCAATAGGCTACGCAATCATGAACGTGCTGATGATTCAGGCTTCAATGCACATGAAGCACATGCACGAGGATTTTTCGGATGTGCGCTTGGCGATCCAGTGGCATGTGATAGCGATGTTTGCTCCGTCTTTTTTTACGGGGGCAATTATCCAGAAACTAGGGATCAAAACCACCCTCTGCTTGGGCGTCCTCATGCTGGCCGGCTGCTCAGCCATAAACATGGGATCAAGCTCTTACGGCGCCATGGTCTTCGCTCTGATCATCCTTGGCTCAGGCTGGAATCTAACCTATGTGGGAGGCGGAGCTCTGTTGGCTCAAGCCCTTCAGAGCAGCTCGCAAGCCTTGCGCATGCAGGGAAAAAACGACCTTGCTATCGCTGTTTTCGCAACGATCGGTGCGTTTACTCCTTCGCTGTTGCTCAGCACGGTAGGCTGGTTTGGTACCAACGCTATTTGTATTGGGCTATGCATCTTTTTGTTAGCTGTAATTGTTGCGCTGTTGGATCAAAAAAAACGGGCCACGCCATGGAGGGAGGCATTAAATGAGTGTGCTTATCAGAACTCATGATCGAGTTTTAACCAAGCTGGAAATGAATAACCCAGGAGGTAGTCACAAATATCGCGCAGCTAATTTAATTGTAAAAAATGCGCTACGCAATGGGAAAATTATTCCTGGTATAACTACTGTAATTGAAAAGACGGGTGGCAATTTTGGTTTTGGTCTGTTATCTGCCTGCCACGCGTATGGTATTCCGGTTGAACTGGCAGTTGGCCTCGGTTTTAGTCAGACCAAAAGAGATTTGTTGGAATGCTTTGGTGCCAAATTGATTGGTAAGGATATGTTGATCGCAGGCGCATCGCCGAGGGATGTCGTTGCCCATCATTTGGAGCATCAGGTCGAAATGGACAAGTGTTACTACTATACCGATCAGTTTAATAACCAAATCGGGATCGAGGCATATCGCTACCAGACTGCATTTGAGCTTGCCTGCCAATTAGAAGAAGCTGAGGCCGACAAAGAGCTTTTGTTTATAGGCTGCGCAGGGACGGGGGCGAGCTTTACCGGTATTACCTTGGGCTTGAAGGACAATGGTTTCGATGTATCTACTGTCTTGGTCGACCCCTCGGGTTGCGACTCCAAGAATGGTGTTTTTTCAGACCATCGTTTTGAAGGGATGGCGGTTGGCGTCTGCCCACCCTTTCTGGACTGGTCCTTGGTAAACAGATGCTATCAAGTCGAACATGGCGAGATGCTGGCAGCGCAACGCGGATTCTATATTCAGAGCGGTACTTTTGTCGGCAATACCGCAGCGGCATGTCTGGCAGTCGCTCAGCGTCTTGCCTGCCTTCCGGAATACGCAGAGACCACGTTGGTGACAATCGCTTATGACAACGGGCTCTGGTATCAGGATTTACAAAGGTCAGTGGCATTAAGTGCAGCTTAGTGACGTTTATGTAAGGCTAGAAAATCGTCTAGGGTTATGGGGTGTCAAATTTTTAAGAAGGGTGAGTAGAGAGAGGGCTTTCTAAAGCGTTATGCCAATACTCTCCCTGATTCCCCAACCCCACCCCGGTATACTCTCCCGCATCTCTCCGGGAGCCCCCATGACCTCGTTACCCATAGATTCCGTACTGCCAGCCCTGCGCCAGGCCTTGTCCACACGCCATGAAGCCGTGCTCGAAGCCCCTCCCGGTGCGGGCAAGACTACGCGCGTGCCGCTCGCGCTACTTGAGGAAACCTGGCTGGCTGGGCAGACCATTCTGATGCTGGAGCCGCGTCGCCTTGCAGCACGGGCGGCGGCGGAGCGCTTGGCCAGCGAGCTGGGCGAGAAGGTCGGCGAGACGGTGGGCTATCGGATTCGTCTGGAAAGCCGGGTCGGCCCGAAGACGCGTATTGAAGTGGTCACCGAGGGGATTCTCACGCGGCGTTTGCAGGACGATCCGGCGCTGGAAGGCGTGGGGCTGCTGATTTTCGATGAGTTTCACGAACGCAGCCTGGATGCCGATCTGGCCCTGGCCCTGAGCCTCAACGGCCGGGAGCTGTTTCGGGACGATCAACCGCTGAAGATTCTGCTCATGTCGGCCACCCTGGAAGGCGAGCGCTTGGCGGCGCTGCTGGACGATGCGCCAGTGGTGCGCAGCGATGGGCGGATGTTTCCGGTGAGCATGCAATGGGGGCGTCCTTTTCAGCCCGGTGAGTTTGTCGAGCCGCGTGTCGTGCAGACGGTACTGGATGCGCTGGGCAGCGAGTCCGGCAGCCTGCTGGTGTTTCTGCCAGGGCAGGCCGAGATTCGTCGGGTCAACCAGCAACTGGCGGAAGCACTGGGCGAGCGTGCTGACATTCTGCTGTGTCCTTTGCATGGCGAGCTTGATCTGAATGCGCAACGCGCGGCTATCGAACCGGCTCCCAAGGGCACGCGCAAGGTGGTGCTGGCGACCAATATTGCGGAAACCAGCCTGACCATCGACGGCGTGCGTGTGGTGATCGATGCAGGGTTGGCGCGGGTGCCGCGTTTCGATCCGGGCAGCGGCATGACGCGTCTGGAGACTCAGCGCATCTCTCGTGCCAGCGCCACCCAGCGTGCCGGGCGGGCAGGGCGGCTGGAGCCGGGCGTGTGTTACCGGCTGTGGTCTGAAGCGCAGCACGATCAACTGGCCGCCTACGGGGCAGCAGAAATTCTTCAGGCGGACCTCGCCGGGCTCGCGCTGCAACTGGCCCGCTGGGGCGTTACGCCTGCGCAACTTGTCTGGCTCGACGTGCCGCCAGCCGCGGCTTATGCACAGGCGCAGGATTTGCTGGTGCGTCTGGAGGCGTTGAACAATCAGCCGGGCCAGCCGCCAGCCCTGACGCCACACGGTCAGGCGATGGCTGAGCTGCCTGCTCATCCGCGCATCGCCCATCTGCTGTTGCGCGGCCATACGCTTGGGCTGGGAGAACTGGCGTGCGACGTGGCGGCCTTGCTGGGCGAGCGCGATATCTTGCGCGGAGCTGGGGCGGACTTGCACAGCCGCCTGACTCTGCTGGCCGGCACCGAACGCGCGGCGCGCGGCGCACAAGGCGGGATACAACGGGCCAGACAACTGTCGCGGCAATATCGCGGCTATCTGCGCGGCGCAGCGAACAGCCCGGTCAGCGATCCGGACCACTCCCGCTGGCTGGGCGCCTTGCTGGCGCTGGCCTACCCGGATCGCGTCGCACAGCAACGCCGAGCGGGCGGAGCCGAATACCGACTGGCCAATGGTCGCGCGGCACTGTTCGCCGAGGCGGATGCGCTGATGAAACAGCCATGGCTGGTCATCGCGGATTTGGGCAGTCGTCAGGGCCAGCGCGAAGAACGCATTTACCTCGCCGCCGAGTTTGATCCGGCACTGTTCGATTCGGTGTTGGCCGAGCAAGTCATCAGCGTGGACCAGATCGACTGGGACGAACGCGAAGGCGTATTCCGCGCCGAGCGACAGCGCAAAGTCGGTGAGTTGATCATCAGTCGCGAACCACTGACCGGCCTCGACGACGCAACCCGCAGTCACGCGCTGCTGGCGTTGGTGCGTCGCAAAGGCCTGGAACTGCTGCCCTGGACGGCGGAACTGCGTCAGTGGCAGGCGCGTGTCGCACTGTTGCGCGGCCTGGATATCGAGAAAAGCTCAGCAAGCGAGTGGCCTGATCTGAGTGACGCGCAACTGTTGGCAACACTCGAAAACTGGCTGATGCCCTACCTGGGCAAAGTCACCCGACTCAGCCATTTCAGCCAGCTCGACCTGTCATCAATCCTGCGCAACCTCCTGCCATGGCCATTGCCGCAACAGTTGGAGGCGCAGGCACCCCAGACTCTGCAAGTGCCCTCTGGCTCGAATATTCGTATCGACTACAGCGAACATCCGCCGATTCTGTCGGTGCGGTTACAGGAATTGTTTGGACTGTCCGATACCCCGCGCATTGCCAATGGGCGGCAGGTGCTGAAACTGCACTTGCTGTCCCCGGCACGCCGCCCGGTACAGGTGACGCAGGATCTGGCTAACTTCTGGCGGTCGACCTACATTGAGGTGAAGAAGGATTTGAAGGGGCGCTATCCGAAGCATTATTGGCCGGATGATCCATTGGTGGCGGAGGCTACGGCGCGGGTGAAGCCGAGGGGGACTTAGAGGGCAAAATACTGGTTAAACCTTATGGACTGGATGTTCTGTGCCTGAATTTGGAAGCGCCGCGAAGGCCCTGTCCCAAGCCCCCGAGATCGTCATTTTCACGGGTGCGGGAATCTCAGCTGAAAGTGGCATCCCCACGTACAACGATCCATTGACCGGTACTTGGGCTTCATACGATCCGCGCAATATGGAAACAGCCAAGGCCTTTCGTGAAAATCCTCCGTTGGTATGGGGATGGTACCTGTGGCGGCGCCAACAGGTCTCTAAAGCAGCTCCCAATGATGCACACCTCGCGGTGAGCCGACTGGCCAAATCAGGGTATAACGTCTCCGTTATCACTCAAAACATTGATGACTTGCATGAACGAGCGGGATCTGTGGATGTACTGCATCTCCATGGGAGTTTGCACCGGCCGGCGGCATGGCTAACGGAATAAATGCAGGTGGGAGCGCCGGGCTTTTCTGCGCTTGCAGCCGAATCCATTTGTGGACGAGGTTTGCGTTGAGACTATGGCTGAGTGCGACGCTGGCAATCGAAGCGCCGGGTTGGGCACATTCCTGAATGACCTGGGCTTTGAAGGGCTTGGAATAGGAGCGGCGTGTTGGCTGCATGAAATACCCGCTTAAAAAGCTAGAACGGGTGTCCACTTAAATTTAAGTGCACACCATGCCCTGGCTTTGTGGGGCTGGGTAGATGACTTGGTCGGACGCATACGGATGGATATTGATGTGTGCGACGATTGGAGAAACGTGTGTGTACGGCTGCGCGGTTTTAGTGTACAGGTGATGTTGAATGGTTTGCGGTGTCGCAACTGTAGCTCAGTGACTTGTCACTGCCTGATGGCAAATGGCGATTTATGCCTATCTACGTGGTCTCCATTGCCATCGATGGGGGGGCAGAGCATCGAACTCCCAGTCTCATTGTTAGTATATCTGGAGCTTGAGCATGCTTTGATTCCGGTCGTTCCTCAATGGATTTTTGTGTGCGCTAAAGTCTATGGACTCTGTGAGGAGGCGTTGCAGTACAAGATGTTTAGAGGCTTCTTTACTGAGCCAGTCAAGGAAGTACCTGACGGGCGGATTTCGTTCTCTGCCAGGTACACAGGCCGAGATATAATGGGTCCCCGTTAGTTTAACCTCGGGCTTGTATGGCGTTAAAAAGCCTCGGGTAACACTGTCGACGGCTAAGACGTCGCTGGCGAGCACCATCCCATAGCCAGAAGTTGCAGCTTGCAAAGCATGATGTTCATCGTCGTACTCCCTGAACGTGGCGTTGGCCAGCCAATCGTCGTGTCCCGCCGCTTGGCACCAAGTCGTCCAGTCGAATGGGTTATGGCCATCAGCCTCCCAACGAACGTTGATGAGTGGGGACCTTGTGTCTCCAGATAAGGGCGTCCTGCAGGGCATATAGGCCAGAAAGCTTTCGTCCATTAGATGTAGCTGATAGGTATCAGGGACCTCTTTGAAAACGCTGCTAATAGCCACGTCGATACTGGCATCTCTGTGCAGGTCTGCCTGTGTTTTGCTGGTGATGATGTTGACTTGCATCGTTGGATGGCGGCGGTAGAAATCTCCTAATCTGGGAATGAGCCACAATGAGGCAAATGCATGGGTGGTTGTGACGGTGATTGCGTTCTCGTCGGTCTGTGAGCGTAGTTGACTAAGACTTTGGTTTATGCTTGAAAAATGCTGATGGATATTCTTGTATAAATCAAGCCCTTCAGTCGTTAGGGTGACTCCCTTGGCTACTCGCTCAAAAAGCAATAAGCCGAGCCAGTGTTCTAGTGATTTTACTTGATGTGAAATCGCTGAAGGAGTAACAAAAAGTTCAATGGCAGCCGCTTTGAAGCTGCTTAGTCGAGCCGCTGACTCGAACGATCGTAGAGACGTTAAGGGGATTTTTGAAAACATATTAGCCAGCACTCCATTGTTTGGGCGACTACATGGGCTATAGTGTTTATCCGGTTATTTTGGTATGTCAATCTTGCCGTGGACTTGTCCCCGTAAAGCCGTACACCAATCCCTGCCAAATTGATACGGCTCCAAGCGCCTGAGCTTTCTCGGTGAGCGATAGTTCAAGGCGCTGTGCGGATGCTGTTCATTGTAGTATTCGAAGGCATTGCCAGGTTATACAGAGCCAATTTCTCGATCTGGCTTGGACGCTTACGCCACGCAGCCACCCTTGATCGTCTTCATGAAGCTCTTGGCCATGCCGTTGTTCTGCGGGCTGCGAACTGGGGTGGTTACCGGTTGGATGCCGAGCAACTTCACGCTCTGGTACTCGGTCTATCTTAGCCGCGGGTTTCCCTTGTCGACCCTTTTGTCCCCCCACCTGTCCCTCCACTTCATCGTCGGATGAGGTCGAATGGTATTGAACACCATCGGACAGGGAAATGCCTGAAACCCCGGAATAGCTAGGCTACCGGCAGGATTCTCGAACGCGTTACGATTACTTCGGACAAATAAAAAGCCGGCTTGTGGTTAGCTTTTTAGCCCGCGCGTCACTCCTGAGTAAAATAATCGCTTTTGAGTTGCTTTATTTCGTCTCTCTGCTTAACGCTCACGCCCAGGTTGTGCCCGGGCCATAAGCCGGGCGAGCTCGACACCATCGATTAATACAGCCTTGATATCCAGGCCGAGTGCCGTCTCTCGCGCCCATGTAAAAATCCGAAGTGGTAATGAACACACCCTTGCGTGCTCGCTGGCGGGTCAGTGTGCCGATGAATTTGTCTATTTCAGGGCGATGCACCGTTCTCCGCTGCGACCAACACTGGGCGCATGGGTGAGGTCCAAGCTCCGTCTCCAGGCTATCAGCGGCAAGATAACTGGGTGATGGTGGGGTGATCGTGGTTTCTGAGCAGGACGTCACCTTAGAAGGCTATTGCCCAGGTGACCCCTTGGGTGGCACCACCGACAGTGCCAATAAGGGCGCCGATTTTCCTATGGGGAATACGATTGATGGCTGGGATAGAGGACTGATTAAAGAGCTGAATGAAGTGATATTGATTGGCTATCTATGTGTGGCCCGCAAACGGCGAGCAAGAAGCCATCAAGGAATAGATCAAGCGGAATGAATAAAATACATCAAGGATGAATTTATATAATTTTTTGGTGTTTTCATTCAGTGATAGTTTTTGCTGAAGCGTTAAGCCAGTCGAAAACCCTGGGTTCGGCCAAGGCGATGTTCTTGACTCCATGCTGAAAGAAATCTGAATAGGAGGGCGGTGAGGTGATTCTTACAGACCCGAGCTTCAAGGTATTTATAAGCGTTAACTCAATCAGTGTAGATTAAAATTCTGGGGGGGTGTCATGGGTTTAAAATTATCAAGTGTTCCTTTTGAAATATCATACCCGGCTCAGAGTTTTGGCGTCGAAATCGAGAATTTAAAACTACACAAAAATCTGTCGTTTGACACAATCGCAGCGATAAAAAAATGCTTGGCATATCGCGGGTTTGTGTTATTCAGGAATCAAAATCTTACACGAAGAGAGCAAGTCGCAGTCACGCGACTGCTGGGCAATCCGAACCTAAAGTTACACTCTTGGGCGCCGCAGATAGAGACAACTACTTTTGGTGATGACGAGGTGATTCCTAATGGGCTGCCGCTCATTAATCATGGGGAGATTTTGTATTTTGTGAATGGCCCGGATTTTTGCGACAAAACTCAGGATGAGCATGCGATATGGGATGAGAAAGACAATCATACCAAGGGTAAGGGAACTTCGTGTTGGCACACTGGTGACTCGGAAGCCATAAACGTTGAAACGATTAATTGCTTATATGCAGAGCTGGCTGCCGCACAAGGCGGAGCAACGTTATTTTGCGACACCGTTGCCGCCTATAATGACTTGGAAGACAGCCTGAAAAAGCGTATTGATAATCTTCGAGTGCTTCACTACTTTGTCGATCCTCAGCGTACTGAACCGGTCAACCAACCATTAGTTAAAACCAATCCGATCACCCGGCAAAAATATCTTTATCTGAACTACAACACTATGGAGCGTGTTGAAGGGCTGAGTAAGTCAGAGAGCTACAGGCTCTTAAAGTTTCTGTTTGATCATCAAATTAAAGATCAATACGTTTATGAGCACTTTTGGAAGCAGGACGATTTTCTGATCTGGAATTGCAATGGCACCATGCACAAGCGTGGTGCGCTGGTCTCGAACCACAACAGGATCATGCGTCGGACTCAAGCTATTATTCCGGAGTTTACCAGTTACTACGAACGGGATAAAAGCCTGGCAGTGACCAGTCATGATAATGAAGACTGGCATCCATATCCTTTTGAACGCGCAGAATTGGAGTCGGCCGGGTCGGCTTGATCTATTCGTTGAGGGTGCGTTTAAAAGTCCCTCCGTTGCGGTGGAATGTGCAATGGCTATGAAAGAGTGAATACATGAAAGAAAAAATCAAATCCTATCTGACTCAAAATTTCTTATTTGAGTTCGACGAGGATATAACAGAACAAGATGATCTCATCAAACTCGGCTTGATCGATTCGGTAGGTTATATTCAACTTATTTCTTTCTTGAAGAAGGAGTTTGGTATTGTGTTCACCCAGGAAGATATGATGGGCAATGTGCTGGTTTCTATCCAGAATATGGTAGAGTTTGTCGAGAAGCGGGCAACGGCCACCCGGTAGTTCCGAGGTGCGGTTGAGAGGCCCACCAGTCCATCAGATACTGTTGTCAGTCAGGCAGGACAGCTAAAGTTTGTCGATGCTTTTCTCCGTAATATTATTCGGTGTTTGTGGCGCGTGCGCGTTGGCCTTGGCAAAAAAACTCCAAGCCGTGATTGGGACTTTCGACCTTCGCTAAGGCGGTAGGGCGCTACAGTTCTGTGTGGGGTGCCAACTTAAACTTTGGTGGGTTTATTTTTATGTGTGGGATAACTGGCTTCTTTGGTGTTAAAAATAAAAATCTCGATGAAACCACCGTCATAAAAAATATGCTTTCAATGATTGAACATCGAGGCCCCGACCAGGCAGGGTATTATGTCAATAATTCCATGGGTCTCGGCACCATGCGTTTAAGTATTATTGACCTTGCGGCAGGTATTCAACCCCTCAGCGATGGCACAGGTCAGTATTGGATTTCATACAACGGTGAACTGTATAACTACATCGAGCTAAGGCGTCGATTGCAGGTCTTGGGACACCATTTTTCCACTGAGTCCGACACCGAGGTGGTGTTGCGCAGCTGGATGGAGTGGGGTGATGAGGCCTTGGAAAAATTTAATGGCGCTTTCGCCTTCGCCATTTATGACACGGTTAAAGATGAAGTATTTATAGCGCGCGATCGCTTTGGCAAGCGCCCGCTGTTTTATACGCAAACCGACGGTGGTTATCTTTTTGCTTCAGAGATGAAGTGCTTTTTTGGCTTTCCAGGGTTTGAGTTCAAGTTTGACGAAATGTCCTTGTCCTCAATCCTCGCCCATTGGACACCCCTGCCATCGCAAACCCCGTTTCAGGGCATTCGTCAGCTGCCACCTGGGTCCATCATGACCTTGCGAGGGGCTCAGTGTGAGATCCGGCCCTACTACGCCCTGGATTTTCGCGCTGTGGATTTTGATGGCACTGAAAATGAAGCCAAGGAAGAAATCCGCAACACCCTCGAGCAGGCGGTCAAGCTCAGACTGCGCAGTGACGTGCCTATGGGGCTGTACCTCAGTGGTGGTGTTGACTCCTCCGTGTTGACCAGTATTGCGGCAAGGATCATCAAGCAAAAGCCGCTGCGCACGTTTTCTGTGGAGTTTGAAGATAAGAACCTGGATGAGTCGAGTGATCAACAACTCGTCTCTGCGTTGTTCTCGACCAAGCATGAACGGCTGATTATTAACCATAAAGACATTGTTGATAATTTCTCGGCGACGGTTTTCCATGCTGAAATGCCGTTGTTTCGTACCGCGCCCGTGCCGATGTACATGTTGTCCAAGCATGTTCGCTCGACCGGTATCAAAGCGATTCTGAGCGGAGAGGGAGCGGATGAAGTATTTCTGGGCTACAACATCTTTAAAGAGACTCTGTTGCGCTCCCAGTGGGACACCACTGATCACGATGAGAAGAAACGCTTGCTGGCCAAGTTGTATCCTTACATGAAAAGCTTCAGTGAAGACAATGACTCGAACTTGATGGGTTTCTATAACGCTTATGCGAAAGAAAAAATCCCTGGGTTGTTCTCCCACGAAATACGTTTTCAAAATGGGCGCTTTGCCAGTCGGTTGCTGAAAACCAAGAATGATCCATTTGCTGGCATTCAGGCATGGGTGGCGAAAGACCCGGTGTACAGCGCGTTAAGCCCAACGCAAAAAGCCCAGTGGCTGGAGTTCAATACCTTGCTTTCCGGGTATCTCCTCAGTAGCCAGGGCGAGCGTATGGGCCTTGCTCATGGTATTGAAAACCGCTGTCCATTCCTCGACATCAATGTGCAGAAACTCGCCTCCTCCATCAATTTGCGTTTTGACGATGGCTTTACTGAAAAGTACATGCTGCGCATGGCCTACGATGGAATTCTGCCGGGTCGTATCATTCATAAAGCCAAAACACCGTATCGTGCGCCGGACAGCGGGCCGTTTGTCGAACACGCCCTCGATTATCTCAATCATCTTTGCGAGTCAAATGCGCTGGACGCCATCGAGCTGATTAATCCGGTGTTTGCAAAAGCACTGATCAAAAAAGTGGTCGAACGAACCCTTGCCGGCGGTGAAGACATAACAGTCAGAGACAACCAGGCGTTTGTCTATCTGATGTCCTTGATCGAGCTGGATAAATGGTTTGTCAAACGTCAGGGCGCGGCTTATATCAATCCTTGCCGGGTGGATAAGTTGTTGGTGCAAGCCGTAGACGCAAGGCACTAGAAACCTAAGGGACAACGTTTATGTCAAGCACAAAAACTGACCTAGATAGCACCCAGGTCGCTATTGTCGGGGTTGGCCTTCGCCTGCCTGAAGCAGACTCTATTGATGCCTTCTGGGGCAAGCTTAAAGCTGGAAAGTCCCTGATTAGTGAGGTGAATGAAAAGCGTTGGTCGAAGGCTGAGCTTTACGGTGATCCTAAAACCGGCGGCGATAAAACATCGAGTATTTGGGGCGGGTTCGTCGATGATATCGAGTGCTTCGATGCCAATTTCTTCGGGATTTCGCCCCGTGAAAGCAAGTTCATGGACCCCCAGCAACGTATTGCCATGGAAATGGCCTGGCATGCCTTTGAAGACGCAGGGATATGCCCATCCAGCGTGAAGGGGACGAACACCGGCGTTTTTATGGGGGTGTGTCACTGGGATTACGCTGAGCTGTTGGCGCTGAATCACACGCCGATTGATCCTTACTTTCCGACGGGAACGGCGTACTCGATTTTATCCAACCGGATCTCTTATTACTTTGACCTCAAAGGCCCCAGTATCAGCATTGATACCGCCTGTTCAAGCTCGCTGGTGTCGTTGGCGTTAGCGGTCAATGCCATCAAGTCCGGCGAGTGTGAGCTGGCCTTGGCCGGGGGGGTGAATTTAATCTGGAGTCCGCAGCATTTTATCGCCTTTACCAAAAATGGAATGCTCTCTAAAGATGGCAAGAGCTATACCTTCGATGACCGCGCCAATGGTTATGTACGCGGTGAGGGCGGCGGGCTTTTGCTGCTCAAAGCGTTGGACAAGGCCATTGAGGACGGGGACAACATCTACGCCGTGGTGCGAGGTATTGCCAACAACCATGGGGGTAAAACCGGCTCACTGACCGTGACCAACCCTCAGGCGCAAGCGGACCTGATCGCAGAGCTTTATCGACGCAGTCATATTGATGTTCGCGATGTTAGCTATATCGAAACCCATGGCACCGGCACGCCGTTGGGTGACCCTATCGAGATCCACGGGCTTAAGAAAGCCTTCGCTCAGGCGAGCCACGCTGTCGATGACCCGCAGTCCAGGAAAAACTACTGCGGTATTGGCTCGGTTAAAACAAATATTGGACACCTGGAAGGTGCAGCGGGTGTTGCCGGGATTATCAAGATTTTAGCCGCGTTAAAAAATAAAGAACTGCCCGGAAACCTGAACTTTAAAAGCATCAACCCCAAGATAGAACTGACAGATACGCCTTTTTATATTGTCGACAAGCATCAGCCTTGGGCGAGTCCTGCGGATGGCTCGACAGGGCGCATCGCCGGTATCAGTTCATTTGGATTTGGTGGCAGCAATGCCCATGCGGTGATCCAGGAGTTCATTCCTGAAACCGCGCAGTTGTCAGCCCGTGCAGTCGCTGATAACCATCCCGTGTTTGCGATCCCTGTGTCGGCCAAGTCAAGTGAGTCGTTGGTGGCGTATGCCCAGCGCCTGCTGGCGTTTCTGGAGGACAACCCTCCTAACCTGCCCGGCATTGCCCATGCATTACAGTGCCAGCGCGACGCGCTCACAGAACGCGTGTGCTTTGTGGTTGAGTCTATCGACGAACTGAAACTGGCGATTCGGAGCTTTATAGATACACGCGCTGCTGCCGAGCACACATTTGTAGGTAACTCTTACGATGCCGGAGAAGGCAAGAAACTTAGGAGTTACGCCGAAGAAAATCGAGCGTCACTGACTGAAAACTGGATGTCCAATCACGATATGCTCAGCCTGGCCCAGTACTGGGTTTTTGGGGTTGCCGTCGATTGGAATGACCTTTATCTCGACGCTGGCCTGATCCCCGCGAAAGTCCGCTTGCCGCTTTATTCATTTGAGCGCACGGCTTACTGGTTCCCCAAAAAGAACGCTGATGTGGCCAAGCCAAAACAGCCGGGTACAGTCGAATTTACGCTGTCGAGTAAAGCCTTCTTCCTGGAAGATCACACGGTTAATAACCAATCTATATTGCCGGGTGTGCACTATCTGGAAATGATTTTATCGACGATTCCCCGTGCCGATAAAATGATCAATGTCGACTTCTCAAACGTATTTTGGTTATCGCCATTTGCCATCGAACTGTCCGACGACGACGTCGATATCAGAAAGTCGATTTACCTCGACTTCGACAGTAAGCAGGCTGATGCAAACGCTGCCTCTGGGCAGCCAGGCAAAGGCTTTCGTTTTTATACCCATCCCAAAAATATCGAAGGGCAGGCTAAAGATAAAATTCGTGTTCATGTGCAAGGCGAGTATCAGCCGGGTTCAACGGTAGCCGATCGTATTGACCTGCCGGACATGTCGCCATTCAAGAAAATTCACCGCGATCAATGCTATCAATACCTTCAGAGCACAGGTATTTACCATGGCCCGAGGCTGCAGGGTGTCGAGCAAATCCATGTCGGCGTGGATGAAGTCTGGGTAAAGGTTTCAATCGCTGGGAGTCAACAATCATTCTCTGCCCACCCGGCAATTCTCGACTCGGTATTGCAGGCCGGTATTGCGACGGCGTTGTCCAATAACGCCTCACGTTACCCCTATGTTCCTTTTTCACTCGACAGTTTATCGGTCTATCAGATTTGCCCCACGACCGTCTGGGCTCGTATCAGTGAGAAAAATCGATTTGCCGGCACTAAAGCCTCGTTGACCTTTGACCTGAATATTTTTACCGAACAAGGCGAACAGGTAGCGTCGGCGAAAAACTTTACGATGTGCTTATTGCGCAGTCCCGTGGGTGAGCAAATGACCAGCAAGAATAACAGTGGCTCGAATGAACCGAGTAGCCAGAATCTTTATTTTTCGAAACAGTGGGTTGTTGACAGTACAGACCATCAACAGCCGCCAATAAGCTCAACAGCGCCCGCAGATCGTGCTAATCACGTGCTTGCCCTTTATGTGGGCAGTACGATTCAGGATGATCGCTGGATCGCCAATTATCGTAATCAGGTGTCTGCGCAAACGTCCTGCACGTTCCAGTCGATGGCGCTGTCTTCCCCTGAGGCAGTGAGCAGCGCACCGACGATTGAAGCGTACTCCCACGTGTTTTCATACATTAAGAAACTCCTGGAAACCAAGCCTAAAACTATTCAACACCTTTTGGTCTGCGCCTCCTCGACACTGCCGGATGTGATCCGCTCCAGCCTGACTGCGCTGCTGCGGGTCGCGCACAATGAAAACCCACGGATCCAGGGCCGCTTTGTATCGATAGAAAACTCACCGCTGGTCGATTCCGGATCGATCATCGCCCGTGAGTTTCTCATCGCCGACGGAGCATTTAGCGTACGTCATGATGCGCAAGGCCTGCGTCGGATAGAACGGATTACAGCGCAACCCGTAAGGCCTGTTCAGGGAAAAATTCCGGTGCTTAATGAACAGCCGGTGTTCTGGATAACCGGCGGGCTGGGTGGTATTGGTCAACTGATTTCCAGGCAGCTCGCAGCGGATTTTCCGGGGTGCACGCTCTACTTGACCGGGCGCAAAACCGCCGCCGAGCAGCAGGCTGTTTTCTCTGCCTTGAAAAGTGAAATACAAGCACGGGGTGGCAAGGTCGATTATCAGCCACTCGATATTACCGATGTCGTTGAGGTCGAGAATTTTGTCGCTGCACTGAAGCATACTCATCACAGCGTTGATGTCATATTCCATGCCGCTGGCCACATTGCCGATAACTTCATCTTGCGTAAAGAGGTCAAGGATTCGCTGCCAGTGCTGTCGCCAAAGCTCGATGGGACGCTGGCTATTGATCAGGCGATCAAGCGTCTGCCATTAGGCAAGTTCGTGCTGTTCTCTTCGGTGGCGAGCACGTTTGGCAATGCTGGCCAAAGTGACTATGCCGCAGCCAACGCCTTTTTGGATGCCTTCGCGATTGATCGCAATCAACGGGTGCGCGAGGGGGAGGGGACCGGGCAGACGATCGCCATTAATTGGCCGCTTTGGCAAGAAGGTGGCATGAAAATGGACGCCGCCACTTTAGCATCGGTGCATGAAACAACCGGCATGGAGCCGCTTCCCACCCATGAAGCGATGCACGCGTTGCGTTATGCGCTGACCACCACCGATGATTTTCCGATCCTCGTCACGTACGGCAACCAGGAGAAAATCCACGCTTACATCGCAGGCCTTAACCAGCGCAGCGTTGTGCCTGAGGGGGGCAGTCAGGAGAGTCCTGATCCCTCGAAGAGCGGTGATGACGTCGATAATGAGGCCCTGTTTCAATATGCCCAGGACTATCTGAAGGGCAAGTTGGCTATCGTCATTGAACGCGACGCCAAGACGATCCGAGGCGATCAGAAAATCGAAGAGTACGGCTTTGACTCGATTATGGCGGTAGAAATGATCCGTCAACTCGAGGGGCAATTCGGTCAGTTATCAAAAACGCTGTTCTTCGAATACTTCACGATCAATGAAGTGGCCGATTATCTGATGGATGAATACAGCGATAAACTAAAGAGCCTGTACCTGGAGGGCAGAGCGCCTGTCGTCGAGGTCGCAGCTCATACAGACACGCCCTCTAAAGACAAACAGGTCGCTGAAGAGGCGGCTGCCGCACCGGCACCGTCGATCAACAAGCAAATTGAAGCAGTACCTGTCGCCAGTCAGGTCGCCGCCGATGACCGTGATCAGCATGATATTGCGATCATCGGTCTGTCCGGACGTTATCCTAAATCGAGAAACATGGATGAACTCTGGGAGTTGTTGAAAAGTGGCCAGCATGCGTTCGAGAAGATCCCGGCGGATCGCTGGAAGCACGACGCTATTTACTACAAAGAACGCGATGTGTGGGGTAAGTCGACGATCAAGACCGGTGGCTTCCTCGACGACATAGACAAGTTTGATCCGCGTTACTTTCAGATTTCTCAACTCGAAGCCGAGAAGATGTCACCGGAAGTCCGGCTGTTCCTCGAAGTGGGCGTCGAGGCCCTGGAAGATTCGGGCTATTCAAAAGAGTCGTTGCAACAGCTGTATAAAGGCGACGTGGGTGTTGTCGCGGGCACCATGAGCAACCACTACAACTTGTATGGTTTCCAAAACAACCTCACGCGGGGCGGTTCTGCCAGCGGCAGCTACACCGGCACGATCCCGAACATGCTGTCGTATTTTTATGGGTTCACCGGCCCGTCCTTGTTTGTCGACACCATGTGCTCGGCGACATCGACCTGCATTCATGTGGCTGTGCAAATGCTGCGGTCTGGTGAGTCGAAAATAGTCGTGGCGGGGGGCATGAACTTGCTCCTGCACCCTTACAACCTGATCTCCAGTTCCCAGGAACATTTCACCACCAAAACCTCAGATGTCATCAGAAGCTATGGGATTGGCGCCGATGGCACTATTTTGGGCGAAGGCGTGGGTGCCGTGGTCCTGAAAACCCTGGCAGATGCCAAGCGTGATGGCGACAACATCTGGGGCATTATCAAGGGAACGGCCCTGTCCAATGCTGGCGTACGCAATGGTTTCACCGTTCCGCAGCCGCATATGCAGGCTCTGGCGATAGAAAAAGCGATTGAAGATGCGCAAATTGACCCGCAAACCATTGGTTACTTCGAAGGCCATGGTTCGGGTACCGAACTGGGCGACCCGGTCGAAATAAAAGGCGCTACCCAGGCCTTCCGAAAATACACCGATAAGAAGCAGTTCTGTCCGATTGGCTCGATCAAGTCGAACCTTGCCCACCTTCTAGCGGCCGCTGGTATCGCCGGCATCTCGAAGATCTTACTGCAGTTCAAGCACCAGCAGATCGTGCCGTCGCTGGGTGCGGATACGCTCAACAGCAATATTCGTTTCGAAGACTCACCGTTTTATGTGCATAAAGAACTGCAGTCGTGGCCAGCTCCTCGTTCCGAAAGCAACCTGGTCTTACCGCGTCGAGCATCGATCACCTCCATCGGTGCTGGAGGGATGAACTCGCACATGATTTTGGAGGAGTATGTCGACCCTCGGACGACCAGCCGCAGCCCGCGCCAGACCCAGCAACAGCTGTTTGTATTTTCGGCGACCAATCGTGATTCGCTGGTCAGGAACCTGCAGGGTTTTTCAAGCTACCTGAAAGACCACCGTGATGTATCGCCCGTCTCGCTGGCCTACACCCTGCAAGTGGCCAAGAACCAGATGAAATGCCGCCTGGCATTCTGCGCAGACAGCGTCAATGAGGTCATTGGGTCGATTGATAGCTGGCTGAGTGGTCTTTCCAGCAACCGTTCCGTGCGCTTCGTGGACAGTGCGTCGGGTGCGACCAAGGAGTTCTCCAGGAGGGAACTGAGTCAGGCTATCGAGAGCGCTGAGCTTGAGGCATTGGCCGAGTACTGGACCAATGGCTCGACCGTGGACTGGTTTGCCTTGCATGGCTTGAATGACCAAGCGGCCTTGGGTGCGATGATTAAAGTACGCATTCCGGCTTATCAGTTCGAGAAGAAACGCTGCTGGTTTGAGGTTCTGGAAGACGCCCCAAGCGTTATTGATCCTCTGGGCAACCGCAACAAATATCACCCGCTGGTCCGTGACAACACCTCCGACCTGAGCGGCATCCGTTACTCCGCTGATTTGATCGAGATTGAAATCCTCGACTACCTTTACCGGGTCAAGAAACAGCCGCAGTTAATCACGTTCAGCCTGCTCGATGCGGCGATTGCAGTGATGAAGCAGGCTGATCCGCAAAGCGGCTACACCTCTGTGCGTTGGGAGTTGCTGGCGCCTATCCCTGTTGTGCCTTCGCAGCTGTGTTATGCGGTGGCATTGAATGATCAAACGGGGCAATTTTCTGACGTTTACATCTCTTCCACAGCGGATGCGTCGACGCCGCATCAACTGTGTGCACGGGTCGAATTTGCCGTGCAAGCTGGCGATGGACGCAGGGTTCTCCAGCAGCCTTTTCCCGCGTTTGCGAATGCGACCGTTCGGGAAAGCCTTTCCGGTGCACAGGTCAGCAAAGCGCTGGAAGAGCACAAAATCGTTTTTGGCGATTACGTCAATGCTATCAGCGAGCTGCAGTTGATCGGTGAACAGCGCTATCGCGTGCACTTGAAAGATACTGATTATCGACACAATCACTTTGCCCGCAACACGACGTTTTTATCCGAACTCGGTTCGGCGTTGCAACAAGCCGTCCTCTACATCGCCTTGCGCCAAGGACTGGACCATTGGAGCAACTACGCGCTTTGCGCCTGCAATGTCCAGCTGGATTTAGCGTCTGTGTCGAAGGTCAGCAGCCTGCTGTTCTCCCTCGAATCGTCGGGGCAAGCGTTGCGCGGAACGATTGCGTTGGCTGATAAGAATGGCACTTTGTTGTCCCTCTTGGACGATGTGTATATCGCCAATAGCCAAGCCATTGAACCGCGTGCCGCCAAGACCATTGAGACGGCCAGC
Source organism: Pseudomonas sp. P135 (assembly GCF_020312125.1). Lineage (NCBI taxonomy): Bacteria > Pseudomonadati > Pseudomonadota > Gammaproteobacteria > Pseudomonadales > Pseudomonadaceae > Pseudomonas > Pseudomonas sp. P135. The sequence goes on along the minus strand of NZ_JAGPYR010000007.1, from coordinate 55,011 downwards.
TTCCGCAGTCAACCCGTTTTCCGCCACGAGACTGCCGAGTCTCCACGACCAGTCGCCGCCGCTGGCACGGAGTCCGACGGTCTCGGCAAAGCCGTGTCTGCCATCGTCGCTAAGCTTTTGAAGTTTGATGAATCCGAAGTGGACGCAAGAACCAGCTTCTACGAGTTCGGCTTTGACTCCATCGGCTTAACCCAGTTGAGCAAAGAAATTAACGAGATGCTGGGCGCCAGAATCACCCCGGCCGTTTTCTTTGACTGCGAAAATATTGAGGCCTTGTGTTTTTACCTCAAGGATCAAGGCGTCAGCGGCACCAGTGAAGAGGCGCCACAGAACAGCGCCTCTGCAGTGAACCAGGCTGCAACGCCGGTTTCTCGCGTCGAGAAACCAGAGGCCGAGCGGAATCACCGTCTGCCGCACCCTCATGAATCCATCGCGGTCATTGGTATGGCCGGACGATTCCCGGGGGCCGCGTCGGTTGAAGCGTTGTGGTCGAACCTGCTCAATAACCAAGACAGCATTCAAGACTTCCCCTACCAGCGTTACAACCAGGACACCCAAGCGGCGTTCGCCGGTGTGGCTTGCGTCAAAAAGGGTGGCTACCTGGATAAGGTGGACGGGTTTGATGCGGCGTTTTTCAATATTTCGCGTGTTGAAGCGGAGTTCATGGACCCACAGCAACGCCAAGTCCTGGAGGTGGTCTGGCACGCCGTTGAAAACGCCGCTTATGACCCCAGCCAGTTGCCTTCGGACACCGGGGTATTTATCGGGGTCAGCAACAATGACTACCGGGCATTGCTGCAAAAAGACCAGGAGCTGGACGGTTACATCGCCACGGGCAACTCTCACGCCATGCTGGCGAACCGTGTGTCGTTCTTCCTGGACATCCACGGCCCGAGTGAGTCGATTGACACCGCGTGTTCCAGTTCACTGGTCGCTATCCATAATGCCTGTGAAAGCCTGCGTTCCGGCTCGGCGTCCTTTGCCATCGCCGGTGGGGTCAATCTGTTACTCGACATCCAGGGCTTCGCCGAGCCTGACCATGCAGGCATGTTGAGCCTGGATGGGCGTTGCAACACCTTCTCGCGCAATGCCAATGGTTATGTTCGAGGGGAGGGTGTGGGCGTGGTCATCCTGAAGCCGCTTTCGCTGGCACAGAAAGACGGCGACAACATCCTGGCCGTGATTGAAAGCAGCGCGCATCAGCATGGCGGCCGGGCCAAGTCGCTGACGGCGCCGAATGCCAAGAGCCAGGCTGAGCTGTTGCGTACAACCCTTAAAAAGATCGACTTGAGCCAACTGCAATATGTTGAGGCTCATGGTACTGGCACCGAGCTTGGCGATCCTGTAGAGGTCAATGCGCTGAAACAGGCGGTGACGGAAACGCATGGTTTGCCGATTTATCTCGGCGCGCTGAAAAGCAATATCGGGCATCTGGAGTCAGCCGCAGGCGTGGCCGGCCTGATCAAAGCGGTGAAAGTACTCAGCGAGCGGACGGTGCCCGCCAATCTTCACTGCTCACCGTTGAACCCCTATATCGAGCTGCATGACAGCCGCTTCGTGATCAACGAACGCCAGTCCAGCTTGAAGGCCAGTGATCAGGGGATTTTCGCGGCGGTCAGCAGTTTCGGATTTGGCGGCTCGATTGCCAGCGTCGTTCTGCGCCGTTATGAAAGCAATCGGACGACTGCTCGTGCGCACCGGGCGTTTTCCGGGCACGAGGTGGTTCTGGTGCTGTCGGCGAAAACTCGCCGTGGGCTGGTCTCGCAAGCGATCAATTTACGCCAGCACCTGTCCAGTCATCCCGAGCAGATTGAGGAGGTGGCTTACACCCTCCAGGTTGGGCGTGCCGAGCTGTCTTACCGTTTGTCGATTGTGGCCATGGATAGCGCGGATGGCCTGAGCAAACTCACGCGGTTTATTGAAAGTGAGGCCGCACTGTCCGATGCAGACTTCTCGACCGGGGCCAATGAGTTAAACCACGTGTCCATCTTTACCGGGCATATCAAGGGCTCGAAAACCGAGAAAATGTCCAACGAGGCACTGCCAAAACTGCTCACTTTGGACAATGCCAATATGGTGGCGGAGCGGTTTGTTAAAGGCGTTAAGTTTAACTGGAATTTGCTCTACGGAGGCGCACGGCCTAATCGGGTTGTGTTGCCTGGTTATCCTTTCGAACAGCAGCGGTATTGGCTGCCTAAAGACCAAGTGACCACCTGGTATGACGTCGATAATTTTTCAAATGAGCAATTTGTAGCGCACTCATTTTATGAAGATTTATTGGATAGAGTGCTTTTGGACGATCTGGATACCGAGACGGTCCTGCAGCTATTGAGAAAGGATTAAGGGTGTCGTCATGAATAACTCCAATGAGGTTGCTAACTTTCAGCGTTACATTATTGATCAACTCAAAGCGGGTCGTATTACTAAAGAGCAAGCGGTTCAGGCGCTGGCCAAAACCGACGCCACCGGGGGCAGTATGCGTGAAGAGCAGTCCGGGCCGCCGGGCAGTACGCGTTATGTGCCGGTGTGGCGCGATGCGCCGCTTGGGCGCGCGCTCGATGTGGCTCAGGCTCACGAACAGCATTGCGTGGTGGTCGTAACGGAGCACGGTCATGAGCGGTTGGTGGATACCTTGAAAGCCCGCCTGGATCAACGCCTGCTGGCCCGGATGACGGTAGTGTCGGCTCCCGAAGAGGCGGCCGCCAAAGGCACGCTTGCCGACCAGATGAGCGGTTTGGCCAGTGCGATGATCCTCGACGTTTTCCTCAGTTTGAAGGCGCAGGTCACGGCCATTTTGCAGCATGGTAAAGGCCGGAAAAGCTCGGCGGATACGCTGCTCCAGGTGTTTTTTCTGAGGCCCGATAGTTACGCTGAAGACAAAGTAGCGCACGAATCTGTGTATGTCGGAGTGGAAGCGGCTATTTCAGCCATGCTGAAAACCCTGAATAAGGAGCACCCGAGCATTACCACTCAACTGGTGGCGCTTGATGAAGCCTCCTTGGGTCAGTTAAGCCAAAATAGCCTGGCCGAGGAACAGCACAGTCACGCGGCGTATGTGCGCTACCTCAAGAATGTCCGTTATGTTCAGGTGTTTGAAACGCTCAGTGACCGTTCTGATGGTGCGTCGTTGCAAAGCTTTATAAAAACCGATGCGAGTTATCTGATTATAGGTGGCGTAGGCGGTATTGGTTTGCACTTGGCAGATTACATTTTGCGCCAGGGGCAGCAGGCCCGCGTCGTATTGACCGGGCGCCGCAGTGAAGCCGATCTGCAAAGTAATACGCCGTACCTGCAATTGGTAAACACCTACGGAAAGTCCCGGGTTTCCTATCTCACGGCGAACGCGGCGAGCTACTCGGACCTCAAGTCGCTGTTGATCAAGGTCGTCGCCTCCCATCACCTCGAAGGGATTTTCCACTGCGCCGGCACGTTGAATGACAGTTTTCTGGTCAACAAAACCGTCGAGCAGTTTGAAAATACCCTGGAAGCCAAAGTCAGTGGCAGCCTCCATCTGATTCAGGCTGCAAACGACGTCAGTCAACAGACTGAAACGGGCTTTGACTTCATTCTATTTTGCTCCTCTTGTGCAGGCCAGTTAGGTTTTGTCGGCCAGATCGACTATGCGGCCGGCAATGGATTCATTGATGGTTTCAGCGACGCTCGAAACAAGGTCGGGCGTAACGGCTTTGATCGCCTGTTGTCGGTGAACTGGCCGCTCTGGGAAAACGCCGGTATGGGTGTTGACCAGCAGGCGCTGAAAGAACTCCACGTCGAGTACGGTCTGTTGCCGTTGCCGGTCGATGTGGCCCTCAATCACGTGAATACGTTGTTACTGGCCGCCGATACCCACCATGTTCTGGTGACCTATGGCGATCCGGTGAAAATTGATAGCCAGTACGTTAACGCTAAACCACAGCGGAACCTGCAAACCCCGGCGCTCAGTCAGCAAACGGCTCAAGCAGCCAGCGGGAAGGGCGCAGTGACATCGGTTGAGACTGCCTATGATCCATTGGTCGCTCACCTCAAACAGTTGATCTCCAGCGTCCTGAAGCTGGAGACAAGCAAACTCGACACCTTCGAGCCGTTGCAAAGCTACGGCCTCGACTCGTTTTCCATCATGCGGATCAATCAGGCGTTGAGTGAGCATTTCTCTCGACTGTCGAAAACGCTGCTGTACGAAGTGGAATCCATTCATGACCTGGCCACCACACTGAGCCAGTTGCAACCCGACGCGGTGCAGGCGTGGCTCGGCGCGGTTGCCCCGGCAGCGAGCCAACAGGCTCCGCAAGCCTCTGCCCGTCAGGACGCTCAGCCGCGTCCGGCAGTGCCCCGCGCAGTGGATGCGCAGGCCGGTGATGCGGTCGCCATTATTGGTATTAACGCGCAGTTTCCGGGAGCGGCGAATATCGAAGCGTTCTGGGAGCTGTTGCGCAACGGCGTGAACGCGGTGACCGAGATTCCTGAGTCGCGCTGGTCCCTGGAAGACTTCTATGCCACGGACAAAATCGAGGCCATCAGAGACGGTAAATCCTACTGCAAGCAAGGCGGGTTTCTTGAACAGGCTTATGATTTCGATGAGCAGTTTTTCAAGCTCTCACCACGAGAAATCCTCGCCATGGATCCGCAGGAGCGGCTGTTTATGCAGTCTTGCTGGCGTGCCCTGGAGGACTCTGGTTACACCAAAGATAAAATCAAGCAGCAGTATGACGGCGACGTTGGTGTCTACGTCGGCATTACCAAGACTGGCTTCAATCTCTACGGCCCGGCACTCTGGAATCAAGACGAACGCACGATTCCGACGACCTCGTTCAGTTCTGTCGCCAGCCGTATTTCTTATCTCTTCGACCTCAATGGGCCCAGCATGCCCATCGACACCATGTGTTCATCGTCGCTGGTGGCGATTCATGAGGCGGTCCATAGTCTCAAGGCTGGGCGTTGCCAGATGGCGATTGTCGGTGGCGTGAACCTGTATCTGCACCCCGCAAGCTATGTACAACTCTGTGCGTCCAGCATGCTGTCGCAAAAAGGTCAGTGCCACAGTTTTGGCGACCAGGCGGACGGCTTTGTACCGGGTGAAGGTGTCGCGACGCTTATTCTGAAGCCGCTTCGGCAGGCCCAGGCAGACGGCGACCGGATTTACGCAACAATCAAAGGCTCGGCGGTCAATCATGGTGGCGCCGCCAAAGGCTACACCGTGCCGAACCCCAAGGCGCAAACGGCGGTGATCGAGAAAGCCCTGAACAGCGCCAATATCACAGCGGGCGAACTCAGCTACATCGAGGCTCACGGCACCGGGACGGAACTCGGTGACCCCATCGAGTTGAACGCACTCAAAGCCTGTTTCTCAGGTAATGACCTGCCTGAGTCTTCCTGCGCGATTGGCTCGGTAAAAAGCAATATCGGCCACCTGGAAGCCGCCGCCGGTCTGGCCGGTGTGATCAAAGTGGTGCTGCAGATGCAGCACCGGGTCCTGGTACCCAGCCTGCACGCACAGACGATCAATCCTAACTTGGAGTTCGACCAGTCGCCGTTCTATTTGCAGCGGGAGCTGATCGAGTGGCCATCGCGCAACAACCGCAATCGTATCGCCGGTGTTTCGTCGTTCGGTGCGGCGGGGGTGAATGCCCACGTTATTCTGGAGGAGTACACAGCGCCGCAGGAACAGGTCGTTGGCGCACCTGTCGGGCAAGAACATGTCCAGGCGTTGGTTTTCCCTTTCTCTTCGAATACCGAACAAGGCCTGAAAAGAAACTGCCGTCGGTTCCTGGATTTCCTTCAGGCGCAAGCGCCTGAAGCCTCCACTGCAATGGATATTGCGACGTTTATTCGCGCCACGCTTCGGGGGCTGGATAACAATCTCTCGTTGAATCAGGTTGACGATTCAACCCCCTTGGTCGATGCCGGGCTCAAACCATTTGATTTCTATCGACTATTCGAGGCCGTCAACACCCGCTACGGGCTGAATCTGTCGATGCTCAATTGGCAAGGCAGCGTATCGATTGGGCGACTGGTGGCGGTTATTCAGGGCGGCGCTTCATCGTCGACCGTACCCGCGTTGCGTGACGTCGCGTTCACGCTGCAGACGTGTCGAAATGCCCATCAACATCGCGTCGCGATTTGTGCCAGGGATCTAGCCGGTTTTATCGAGCGTCTCCAGCGCTTCCTTGGCGAGGAAGACCCTCAGGTTAATGGTAGCGGCCTGTATGCCGGGGTGAAAACTCACCGGTTTGAAGAGCTTTCCAAGCAAAGAGCGCTGGCCCACGACCGCGTTCAGATTGCTTTTGCCCACCACGAGTCGGACGCCTTGGCGCAACTGTGGGTCAATGGCAGCTTTGAGCAGTGGGAAGGTTTGTACAGCGATGGGCTGCAACCGAAAAAATGCCGGATACCCGAGTATGCCTTTGCGGCCAACACCCATAGCTTCCTGGACAAAGTCGGTTCGAACGCAAGGGCCGTCAGACACCTGGATCAGCCATCAGAAGCAGGGAAGGTGAGCGCCGAAATCATCAGTCACGTGCCCGTTCGCCTTGAAGTGCCGGCCGTTGCCGGATTCATTCGAGAAAGACTGGCCAATGTACTCAAGATGGATGAGGCGTCGATCAACAATGAGGTGTCGTTTGTCGATTACGGTCTGGACTCCATTCTGGGCGTTGATTTAATCCATTCGCTTAATGAACAGTATCGTCTCGGTTTGAAAACCACGTGTATCTACGATTATCCGAATGTCGAGGATCTATCCCGCCATGCCCATGGGCTGATTACGCCTGTGACGATCGTCGACTCGTCGACTAAATTCGCTCGGCCAGCGCCTCAGCTACTCAGCGAGTCGCCTGCAACTGGCCAGGAACGCAACCAAAAGCCGATTGCAATTATCGGCATGAGTGGCCGTTTTGGCGGTGCCGATGATACCGAGGCGTTCTGGAACAATATCCGCGACGGCAAAGACAGCACCGAATCGGTGAGTCGTTGGGACCTGGCGGACTATCTCAATCAGGAAAAGTATCGCGACGGTGTTTGCCAGCGCGGTGGATTCCTCAATGAAATTGATAAGTTCGATGCGATCTTCTTCAACATTTCCGGGGTTGAAGCCACGTATATGGACCCACAACAACGCCTTTTCCTCGAAGAGGCGTGGCATGCCCTGGAGGACAGTGGCTATGCAGGCAGTCGCCTGACCCCTGAAGTGAAAGATCAGTTCGGCATTTACGTCGGCGGCTGGACTGGCGACTACAACGAAGTGTTCGAGGCCAGTGAGGCACCGGCGCAAGCGCTGTGGGGCAACATGGGCTCGATGATTGCGTCGCGGATTGCCTATTACCTGGATTTCAAAGGGCCGGCGCTGACCATCGACACTGCGTGTTCAAGTTCGTTGGTGGCGATCCATCAGGCTTGTAAAGACCTGCGACTGGGGATCACCAATACGGCGATTGCGGGCGGTGTATTTGTACAGACGACGCCGCGCTTGTACGTGCAGGCGACACAAGCCGGGATGTTGTCGCCCACCGGGACGTGCTCGCCATTTGATGAAAACGCCGATGGTTTTGTCCCCGGCGAAGCGGTCGGGGCGATTATTCTTAAACGTTTGGACGATGCCTTGGCCGATGGCGACAACATTCGCGCGGTCATCTACGGTGACGGCATCAACCAGGACGGCAGAACCAACGGCATCACGGCCCCAAGCGCCGTCTCGCAAGAGAAGTTGCTGAAACGGGTGTACAAGGATTTCGGTATTACCGCTAACGACATCTCCATGGTGGAGGCCCACGGCACCGGCACCAACCTGGGCGACCCGATTGAGTTCAACGCACTCTGTGCAGCCTTCACCACGGACTCCGCGCACAAGAATTACTGCGCCTTGGGCTCGGTCAAAGCCAACATTGGCCACACCCAATTTGCCGCCGGTATCTCGAGTGTGATCAAGTCGGTGCTGGCACTGGAACACAGCACCATTCCGCCGCTGATTCACCACACCAAAGGCAACTCGCGAATTGATTTGGCCGGTAGCCCGTTTTATGTCGCGAAATCTTCACAACCGTGGCAAGCCAGAAATGGCCGGAGGCTGGCAACGATCAGTGCCTTCGGTGCCAGTGGCACCAATGCACACGTGGTGCTCGGTGATTTACCCCAGCCGGTACGGCACACGGCGGAGAAGTTTGGGCCGCAGTTGATTCTGCTGTCGGCGAACTCTGACCCACAGTTGGTCAAACTCCTGCAGAAACTGCGTGAGCACCTCGAGTCTGACGCGACGGTGTCGCTGACCAACATCGCTTACACCTTGGCCTGCGGGCGCAGGCACTTCGGCAAGCGCGTGGCGATTCTTAGCCGCTCGGTTTCTGAACTGGCCAATGCACTGGGCTCCCTGCTGTCAGCAGCCAAGCCGAGCATGCAAATCTTTACGCCGAGCGACCTGGGGCAGGGCAATGCCCAGGCTTTGCTGAAACAAGCGCACGTCTATATTGAAAACGGCCAGGTCAACGACGCTTCGTTCCAGGGCAGCATTTGTAGCCTGCCGGCAAGTCCGTTCAATTCCATGTCGTTCTGGGCGTCTTCGAAGGATAAAGCGCCGGCGAAACAGGCCTCCGTTGCACGTCCGAGTCCTCCCGCATCAGCCCCACGAGCCACGGCGACAAGGTCAAAAGCCGCCAGCAAGTACTGTGAATTCACCCTGACGGTGGATGATTTCTTCATCGCGGATCATTTGGTTATGGGGCAGAAAGTCCTGCCCGGCGTGATGTATATCGAGCTGATGAAACGCAGTGTTTGCGCGGTGTATGGCGACAAGTTCAAGAATGCCTACCAAATAGCGCTGAACGATATTGCCTGGGTTCAGCCGATGGTCTTTACCGACGCCACGCCACGCTTACCGATTATTGTGGAAGTGACAGAGCGAGGCGACAACGCTGACCTGAAGGTGCTGAGCCGAGATAAAAAGCAGCTGTATGCCCAAGCCATCTGTGATTTGTCGTCAGGTCAACAGGTGCTGGCAGAAGATCAGTCGTTCAGTCACCTGAAAGCACAGGGGATCCGGTTCGATGAGATTGACCTGAGCGCGGCAGGGCTGGCCCAGTATCGAAAAGTACCGGCAGCGCAATGCTATGACTTGTTGCGTCGCCATGGCATTACCCACAAGACCCGTTTGCAAGGTATCAAGGCCCTCTACTTTTCGCCCTCGACGGTCATCGCTCAATTGCAACTGCCGTCGATCCTGGCGAATAAACAGTCGCCTTTTTCGGTTCATCCCTGCCTTGCAGACTCTGCACTTCAGGCCATCTCGATTCTCGCTGTAGCGCGGGAAAAAGCCAAACAAACCAGGGATCAGGGTGGGGTGCAAACCCGGGTTCCTTTTGCAATAGACCGCTTTCAACAGTATCGGGAAATTCCACTCAACGCCTGGTCGGTTGGGCATGTGCTGAATGATGGCAAGAAAGAAATCTGGACCATTGTTATCTACGACGCGCAATCCAATGTCTGTGCGGTGCTGGATGGTTATCGCCAACGGATACTGTCCGGTGTGCCGCGATTGTCTGAAGCTTAAACAGGTCCTGGTGTTTGGGTGCTATTGATTGTTACCTCTGGGTAGAAGGTTTGATATGAGCAATGCCGTGCATAACATTTATGCCGTTAATCGTTGGCGGCCAATAGCGGGCAGCCCGTCGTTGGCGACCGATGAAAGCGTTCTGGTTATTATTCCAGTCACTGCTGCGGCGGGTGTGTCGCCAAACAGGCAGAGATTATTGTCGTGGGTTGGCGGTCAGGCTCACTGCAGCTTTACTGCGCTGGATACGCTGGAACGTATGACCGCGACACTGGCGGACTGCATCCCGGGAAAGATTAAAAGTATCCTCTGGATCGGCGGTAGCCTTGATGTCTCTGTGCACGCAGAGGATCAAGGTTTACAGTATGGTATCGAAGAAAAAATCTTCTTCAGGTTCTTCAAGGCGTTGCTGGAATTAAAGGCTGATGAAGTCAGGTTGTCGATCACAGTCGTCACCAAGAATAACTTCAATGTCAACAACGAAGGCACTAACACAGCGGTCAACGCCGGGTTGCACGGGTTGGTCGGTGCCGCTGCGAAAGAATACAGCCATTGGACGATAAGCTTGCTTGATGTCGATGACGCCTTTGTGGCGCGTGCGACCTCAAACCCCTCGCTGGTGCGCTCGTCGCAAGGTATTGAAAAAAGAAAAGTCAAAGGACAGACGTATTGCTGCCGCGACGATCAATGGTATGCCGAGCACCTGGAGGTGTTGCCGGTTGAAAACGGCAGTGAGCCGGTCAAGCCGATCTACCGTGACAACGGGGTGTATCTGATCATCGGTGGTGCCGGTGGCTTGGGCCAGGCCTGGACCGAAAGTCTTTTGCAACGGCACGATAGCCAAGTCATTTGGGCAGGTCGAAAAGCCATTAATGATGAAATCCGTCATTCATTGCGTGCCATGGAGAGACTCGGTCGTGCTCCCCTGTACGTATCGGTTGATGCCACCCAGCCACACCAAATGGAGCAATTACGACACACCATCCTCCGTCAATATGGCCGGCTGGACGGCATTATTCATTCGGCAATCGTCCTGGAGGACAAGACGGTTGCCAATATGTCTGAAACAACCTTTAGTTCGGCCCTTGCTGCGAAAGTGGATATTTGCCGAAACATCGAAAATTACTTTGCCGATCTAGACCTCGACTTCATCGCCTTCTATTCCTCGATCCAGAGCTTTGCTCGCCAGGCCGGGCAGAGTAATTACGCTGCGGGGTGCACCTTTAAAGACAGTTTTGCCCATTACTTGCAGGCCAAGTGCGCAACTACCCATGTCAGAACCATGAACTGGGGGTATTGGGGAACCGTCGGCATTGTCAGTGATGCGTCGTATCAAAAGGTGCTGGAAAAAAGCGGGATGGCGTCAATCAACCCGACCATCGGCATGTTGGCCTTTGAGGCGTTGATGGCAGGGGATCATTTACAGGCCAGTTTTATCGCTGCCTACGATCCAGAAAAAATAACATTGATAGATAAGGTGACACTTCATCAGAACACTACAGAATTTGGTTTTGTGCAATCAACAACTCAGTTAAATAACAATGTAGTGGAGGGCTGTATGATGGAATATGTGTATCGGAATGAACACTATATGGCCCTAAGGGAGGAAGGCGTTTTTTACCTGGAGGACATGGACAGCTACCTTTGCCGGATCGTCGCTGCCGATCTTGAAACCTTGGGCGTGTTTTCCGGTACTGAGTTTTCCGTTGAAAACGTGCTTCGCAAGACCGATATTCGCGCAGGTTTTTCGCGCTGGTTGACGGAGACCCTGATGAGCCTTGTGCGCCAGGGCTACCTTCGTCACGACGCTGGTCAATTCAGCAAAACGGCAGAGTTTCCTGAGAGCGATGCCAGCGCAGCCTGGCTCTCCTGGAACACCGCAAAAGTTGAATGGCTGCTGGATGATAATAAATCCGCTCAAGTCAAACTGGTTGAAGCCCTGCTGATCCATACCAAGGAGATACTGACCGGGAAAATAAAGGCCACCGACATCATGTTCCCTGACTCTTCGATGCGCATGGTCGAGGGTATCTATAAAAACAACCGCGTTGCTGACTACTTCAACCTGGTGCTTTCGAGGACGGTGGTTGACGAAATCAACACGCTGCTGGCCGCTGACCCTCAGCGGAAAATTCGCATTCTGGAAGTGGGCGCTGGCACCGGCGGTACAACCGCCGTGTTACTCAAGCACCTGGCGCCGTTTCACGCCAACATCGCAGAGTACTGCTACACCGACCTTTCGAAGTCGTTTCTGTTTCATGCCCAGCGGGAATACGGGCCAGGCAATCCATTCTTGCGCTACGAGATTTTCAACGTAGAAAAGTCGGTCGATGACCAACCACTGCAGCGTGATTACTACGATATTGCAGTTGCCACCAACGTGTTACACGCCACCAGTGACATTGCCGCCTCGATTCGCCGGGTCTGGGAAGTTTTGAAAGATCAGGGCTCATTGATCGTCAACGAGCTCAGCCGCAATACCTTGTTCAACCACCTCACGTTTGGTTTCCTCGACGGTTGGTGGTTGTACAACGACGATCACATCAGGGTGCCGGGCTCTCCGGTTCTGGAGCCTGCCACGTGGCACAACACCGCCCTGCAAGTGGGTTACGGCTCTACGCAGTTCCCCGCCGAGCTGGCCCACGACATGGGGCAGTTCGTGATGTTGATGCGTGCGCAAAAGCACGCCGCGTCCCTTGCCCCCAAGGTCGTTGAGTCCGGATCCAGTCATTCATCAGGGAACGAATCCTCCATGCTTACCCCGTCAAATACCCCTTCGGCTGTCAACGTTGCAATGTTGAAAGCCAAGAGCCAGGCGTTTTTCACTGATCTGATCGCCGACGTCGTTCAGCTTCCTGTCGATGAAATCGCGCTGGACCTCTCCCTCGAAAAACTGGGATTCGATTCTATCCTGGTCGTCACCCTCACCAATAAACTGCGTGAGCATTTCGAGCAGGTCAGCAGTTCCCTGCTGTTTGATATTGATAGCGTCGAAGGCATCATCGATTACTTTATCGAGCAAGATAAACAGGCCTTGGCGGCGTTGCTGGGTATTGATTTCAGCGATGCACAACCACCTAGTGCTGCCCCGGTTGCCGTTGCTTCTCACACCCAGGCCCCTGCCAGCGCACCTGCGGTTACTCAGTTTGACGTGATCGACCTGGGCGCATTCTCCCTTCAAGAGGTTGACGCCCCGTCGGCGTCACTGCCTCAGGTGTCTGATTTCCAGGAAACCTACCCTGAACCCCGTCGTTCCGGCGATATCGCGATCATCGGTCTGAATGGTACTTACCCTGGCTCGCGGACCCTGGACGAGTTCTGGGAAAACCTGTCGCAAGGTCGTGACCTGGTGACCTCAGTGCCCAAGGCAAGGTGGGAGCAAACCGGCTTTAATCGGGTCGAAAATCCGGAAAATTTCAAGGGCGGCTTTATTGACGGCTTTGACCAGTTCGACGCGGAGTTCTTCGACTTCAGTGAAACCGATGCGCTGCTGACAGATCCTCAGGAACGCAAATTCCTCGAATGTGCCTTCTCGGTGCTGGAAGATGCGGGCTACACCAAAGAGTCCCTGGCCGAAAGTGACATGACCACCGGTGTCTATGTCGGCGCGATGTACCAGGAGTATCAGCTGCACAGCGAAACGGCTAAAGGTCTGTACGAAGGGCAGGCCATCTCCAACAGCTTTGCCTCCATTGCCAACCGTGTTTCCTACATCCTGAACCTGGAAGGCCCTAGCGTCGCCATAGACAGCATGTGTTCGTCATCGCTGTCCGCCGTGCACCTGGCGTGCTCTGCGTTGAAGCTTGGGGAGATTGATTACGCGATTGCCGGCGGGGTCAATCTGACCTTGCATCCCAACAAATATGGTGTGCTGAAACAGGGCGGCGACCTTTCGCAGACCGGTAAATGTGCGAGCTTTTCCGAGAGTGCAGACGGCTATGTACCGGGAGAAGGTGTTGGTGCGGTCTTGTTGAAACGCTACGAGGATGCGCTGCGCGATGGCGACCACATCTATGGGGTGATTACCGGGTCGCTGATCGTTCACGCAGGCAAGACCAATGGGTATACCGTTCCAAGCCCGAAAGCTCACAGTAAGCTGATCTCAAAAGTGGTCCAACAGGCCGGCATTCGTTCTGCGGACATTTCGTACATTGAAGCGCACGGTACGGGCACCCATCTGGGCGACGCCATCGAAATTCATGGGCTGAGGCAGGCGTTTTCCATCGATCAAGACTCGGCACAACAAGGTAAGTTCTGCTCGGTAGGCTCGGTGAAATCGAATATCGGTCATTGCGAAAGTGCCGCAGGCATGGCCGGTTTGACCAAGATTCTGCTGCAACTGAAATACCAGCAAATCGTCCCTTCGCTCCACTCGAAGAAAATTAATAAAAACCTGCAGATCGAAAAAACCTCCTTCTCGATCCCCCAGTTGCTGTCCCATTGGCGTCTGCCGAATAAAGAGGTCAAAAAGCGGATTGCCGGCCTGTCGTCCTTTGGCGCGGGCGGTGCGAATGCGCACTTCATCATCGAAGAGCACGAGGAAGTGTCGAATCAGGTCAATTACACGATGGATTACCCGGAACTGATCGTGTTGTCCGCAAAATCAAAGGAGGCGCTACACCAGAGAGCTGCGCAGTTGCTGGGCTACATCCACTACAACGCTCAGCAAAACACCTCCCTGAACAACCAGCCACGATACTGGTTGGGCAACATTGCCTATACGCTGCAAACTGGCCGCACTCAAATGCCGTACCGCCTGAGCTTCCTGGCGGACTCCATCGAGCACCTTGAAGACAACCTCGATGCATTCCTGAATGATAAAAAAGGCAAATCCCCGCTGCATGTCTGCTATGCCAGCGAGATGGACGCCACAGCGAAGCTGTTGTACGAGGATAACTCCCTTGAGCTGATTCTTTCTGAATGGCTGAAGCAAGGTAAATACCAGAACATCGTCGCGCTCTGGGCCAAAGGGGTGGTGATTAACTGGGGCGGCCTGCTGGGGAAAAGAGGGCAACGTATCAGCCTGCCGACCTACCCGTTCTCACAAAACCGTCATTGGTTGCCGATGGGCAACCACACGGCCGGCGTGTCTCAAAAAGTCGAGGCAGCTTCTGTGCAGCAGCGGGTGAAAACCGTAGCCGCTATGGTTGAACCGGTCGTTGAAAAAGTCGCAGGGAAGATTGTTCAGAAAACCGTTGAGCCGGTGGTTGGCAAGCCGTTCATTACGGCACCGGTGGCGGTCGAAAAAGTCACCGCCGAACCGAAGTCGTTGTTTATTCATCGCTGGAACAAGGTGGACGTGAGCCCACATCCGAAACCGGCGCAGGCCGATACGAAAATCTGTGTCGTTGGCCTGGACACCCTGGACTACTTCCAGCGAGATCTGGAGACCTGCGGCCTCGATGCCGGCTCTTCAGAATGGCAGCAAGTCCTGCCGAACGGCTTTGCCCAGTCCTTCGCTGATCTGGCCAAGTCCGTCTCACGTCAACTAGCGAAGAAGGTCAAAGCCTGGCTGGCGGACAGCACTCAGCCTTTGCACCTGCAAATCATCATGCCGTTCGATCGCCAGTATCAACTCTATGCAGCATTGACCGGGGCGTTGGAACAGCACGTGCTGGGTGCTGCCAATGTCAAACTGACGATTATTTACTGTGAAGCCTTGTGCTCGTTTGCCAACATTTCGACGCTGATCAACCGTGCAGCAGACACACAGACTCACATCGCTGAATACCTGTGTGCCCACGACAGTATCTATGCCGGCAGCGTGCAGAAAGTCAGCCAGCCGGAATCAGGCTCGTTACTCAATGACAACTGTGTCTATGTCCTGGCAAACGGCTTGAATGAGGTGGGCCAAAGTGTGATTCGTGCGATTGATGATGAAACCAGCGGATGCCATATCGCAATCCTGGGTGACGCGCTTTCAGCGCCAGACATCGATGAGCAAATCGGGTTACTTCAGAACAGCCTGGACAATACCAAAGTCGGCTACTACGCGGCTGAACTTGACGATAGAAAGTCCGTGTTCAATGCACTGTTGCTGATAAAAGACCAACTGGGCGATATCCAGGGTGTGCATTACATTGTTCCGGCCGATGACAAGGTTCAGCAGCATAAGGAACCGTTGAAAGACAAGGCGCTTATTCGTCATCTCGCGGCACTGATTAACCTAGATGAGGCGACCTACTCATTTGACTCCCAGCTGCAATCGTTCTCCATCGTCATGACCGTCGAGGAACACGACAGTAAACAGCTCAACACCCTGGCAAAAACCTTTGGTCGTTATCGCGCGGCGTTGCAGGGTACTGGTTACCGCGAAGGCAAGACCGTAGCGCTGGAAGTGGAGGGCAACGCGGCCAATGACATTGCCACTGCATTTATTCACGCCCTGGACAAAAACCATTCGGATGAGCAATTCGCGTTCATCTGGAAGGCCGCAACTCTCGCTGACAACACGCCAGTCATTCAACCGCAGGTAACCGTGGAGCCTCCCGTTGCATCGCCTGCGCCACTGGCAGCGGTCGCGCAAAAACAGCCAGCCTATTCGTTTGATGGCGCCAGCGACGAGTTGCAGGCAACGGTTTCCTGGTTGGTTTCAATCTCCTCGGAGTTGCTGGACAAGGAGTCAGCTTCGTTTAGTCCTGTAGCAACGTTTACTGAAAACGGCTACGAGTCGATCAGCATTGTTGGGTTGTGTGAGTTGATCAACAGCCGTCTGGGGCTGGCGATCTCTGTGGTGGTGTTTTTCGAGCACGACACCATTCAGTCGTTGGCACAGTACCTGGTGGCTGAGCACGGCGACCAGATTGAAGAAGTGTTAGAAACCGACGTGGAGGGCTGATGCAATGAATGTCAGGACCGATGCGCTCGCCAGAGACACCGCCTCGCCGCTGAACCAGGGGATGGTCTATCCCTTGCACAGGATATTTATGTTCGGCGGGCAGGGGTGTCATTACTATCAGATGGCGAGCCATCTATTCCTGACGCATTCAACGTTTCGTGAAGCCATGCTGCGGCTGGATCTGATAGGCCAACGCATACTGGGTAAATCGGTAATCGCGGAGATTTATCGTAAAGACAAGTCTCGCAGCGATGACTTCTCCTCTATCACGTTCACTCATCCGAGCATCGTGATGGTGCAACTGGCACTGGTCTCAACCCTCGCTGCTGAAGGGATCACCGCTG
Organism: Pseudomonas sp. P135; assembly: GCF_020312125.1. Taxonomy (NCBI): domain Bacteria; kingdom Pseudomonadati; phylum Pseudomonadota; class Gammaproteobacteria; order Pseudomonadales; family Pseudomonadaceae; genus Pseudomonas; species Pseudomonas sp. P135. The sequence goes on along the minus strand of NZ_JAGPYR010000007.1, from coordinate 38,294 downwards.
ACTCGGTGATCGGCACGAGTTTGGGGGAGTTCATTGCCGCTTGTGTTGCCGGTGCCATTTCGGATACGGATTTATTGGCTGCAATCTGTGATCAAGCCTTATTGATCGAGCAGTTTGCAGGACAAGGCAAGTTGCCGAAAGGCGGCATGCTGTCGGCATTGATTACCCCGGATGAAAGGGACGCACTGCTCGCCGAGTTTCCTGAAGTTGCTGTTGCGGGTGTGCATCACTCACGACACGTCACCTTTTCGGGAGATACGTGGGTGATTGATGCGTTGGAAAAGAGCTGCCAGCAACGAGCTTTTTTATATCAGCGGATCGCTGTGGACTACGCCTTTCATTCGCCTGCCATACGCCCGTTAAAAGCGGCTTCTTTAGCGTCGATAAAAAAGTACACAACCGGGGCATTCACGCTGCCTTTTTACTCCTGTGCAACGGTTGCGCGGTGTCGTGTGATTGACGCCGAGCACTTTTGGGGGATCGTTGAGTCACCCATCAACTTTGCAGACACCATCGACTTGATAGAGGCAAGCGCCACAGGCGCGACGCCTGTGTATGTTGATCTTAGTCCTTCCGGATCGTTGCATGGATTTGTCAAACAGCATCTGGGTGCGTTCAGGGCAAAGCAGGTCCCTGTGAGCCTGACGCTGATGTCCTTGATGAGTAACGACACGACTCAATACCAGGCCGGCGTGCTGACCCTAAAGCGCCTTGCAAAGGCGTATAGCGAAAGCGCTATCGCTCAACCCGGGCCTCAAGACACTACCTTGGTAAATCATTCTATGGAAAAGACTCGAACAAGCGTGGTCGGCAATAATCCAGCAAAGAACACTGCCCTTGTTTTTCCAGGACAGGCCTCACAGCGAGTGGGCATGGGGCGTGAATTGTTCCAACGTTTCCGTCGGCAGACTGAAATCGCCAGTGATATTCTGGGATATTCCATTGAGCAGCTGTGCCTGGAAGACCCACAGAAGCAGTTGAACAAAACACAGTACACGCAACCTGCGCTGTATACCGTGTGTGCATTGCAGTACCTCGCCTATCGGGAAGATAACGAGGTGGTGATCAAGTTCCTGGCCGGGCACAGCCTGGGAGAATATGCGGCGCTGTTCGCCGCGGATGTCTTTGACTTTGAAACGGGACTGCGCATCGTCAAGCACCGCGGGGAATTGATGTCTTCCGCGAATGCCGGTTCCATGGCCGTGATCCTGAATTATAAAGCTCAGGATCTGCAGCAACTGCTCAACGATAACGGCATTACCAGCATTGATGTTGCAAACATCAACTCTCCGGATCAGTTGGTGATTGCAGGGCCGCATCAGGCGCTGGAGGCGTTTGAAGGCATTATCAACTCGCTGGCGGGCACCTACATTCCTATTCCGGTGGGGGCACCTTTTCATTCGCGCTACATGCAGCCGATAGCACAAGATTTTGAGCGGTTTCTCGAGCCTTTCACGTTTCGACCGATGAATAAAACGGTGATCAGTAACGTCACCGGTTTGCCCCATCAGAATGAAACGCTGAAGAGCCAACTGGTGAAGCAACTGTACAGCCCAGTGCAGTGGTTGGACAGCGTTCGTTACTTGATGGGGTTGGAGGTCGATGAGTACGTAGAGATCGGTCCTGGTGATGTGCTCACCAAGTTGACCACCAAGATCCGCAATAAATGCTCGCCATTAGTCTTGGGTGAGAAAGTCATTCGCCAGGTGCCAGGCAGCACAGAGAGCGTGGAAAGCAAGGTTGCCCGGCAGCCTGCGAAAGACGGGTTGGGTAAGGCTTTCAAAAGTCGCTGGAGCCGGGGGGATGAGTTTTCTAGTTATTTTGGCCTGGCTTACCCTCATGTCCTGACGCTCTCGGAAGATAATCTGGATTATTCTTTTATAGAGCGTGCACAGGCGTGCGGACATCTAGCTTTTCAGGCAGTTCCTTGGACCGCTGAGGCGATTGATTCCGGTAGCCTGGACAGCATTCTGTCGAGATTGGGCGCCAAAAGATCCAATGACTCCGGGTGTGTGGGGGTGGCTATTACCCACAGTGAAAACGATAAGGTTCTGTTTTCAAAAGTTCTGGCGCATCAGTTGAACGCTGTCGCCCTGACCGGCGTCTACGGTATGACGACTGAACTGGTCTACTACCGGGTTATTTCGGCCTACCAAGGGCGTTTTAGTAGTACCCCACAAAAGAACAAGTTGTTTATCAGCGTGGATGATCCTCGCTGTGTTCAGGGCTTTTACCAGAAGCTACCGCAAGGTGTTCTTGAGCGTTTGCACCTGCAAGGGCGAATTGATGCTGCTCAGTTTGAGTTTGCGAAAAACATCGCTGCCTGTGATGCCATTATTCTCAATAATGAAGAGCATGACCTGGAGGCATTGATGAGCATTAACCGGTTGAGGGTTGAACACCCTGAACTGGATATAAAGATTGGCATCGAAGGCGCGCTGTCGGCCCCGAACGACTTCACTCAAGGGACGCTCAGTCAAATAGATTTTTTTGTCAGCAGTGAGTTGAACGTGCTGATAGGCGAGTCTTTTTTGCCTGGACTGATCAGGCAGACCCTTTTTTCCGCAAGCGACGCCTTTATAGTGGATCTTCCAGATCCTAAGACGATCCATTTTGGTGGGCGAGCCAAGACGTACATCACTAATGATCCAGCGATTCGCCAGCGTGCGGGTAACGCCCATGGTTGGCTGTCGGATGATCAAAGGCCAACGCTATGCAGGTTGCTACCGTCCAACTATCTGGCCATTTCCGAATGGCTCAAGGTTCAGTTCGTCAATAAACAGCCCTCGTTGGCTGAGTTAAGCTCGGCTCTTTTGGATGGCGTATAGGCTGCCAGGGCTTTGAGTATTTGGACTGTCTCTTTTTTGTATATATTTAATTGCCAGGGAATGCCGGTATGTCCAATCTGTTTATTTCTAACGTCGTGTTTGATTTCGACGAGTCGAAGTCAATTGATAGCTTGTCATCTTGCATGAGTCCTGATGAGCTTAAGGCCTTTCGGGCGGGCGGCTTTGAATATTATGTAAATGAAAGTCGTGACGTTTATGCTGTGTGCGAAAAGGCAGCCGCGAAGGTCCTGGATGAGAGCCATGTCGGTCGAGAGGATGTGACCGATATTGTCTATATCAGCTCAACCAAATTCATTGACAAGGTCGTTGGCCTGAGTGTCTACCTCTCGAAGTTGGCAGCGAATATCGGTATTCATAAGGCGACGTTGTATGCCTTGTCTGCGGGGGAGTGCGGTAATTTCGTTCATGCCTTGCGTTTTTGTGGGCAGATCCTGCAGGAGCGCCCAGACAGCAAGGTTTTGTTGGTATTCGCAGAAAAGCTGATGACTGACGAGGAGCGGCATTATCCTGGAACGGCGATTTTAAGTGACGGGGTGGCAGTTTGTCTGGTGACCTGCGAAAAAACCAGAAACTGCTATGAGGTTATCGCGCGGTCGGAGGCCACCGACCACCGAGTCACTAAGGCTTATGCTGAAAAGAAAAATATTGATGCGTTACGGCTCGCCTTGACCGCAGTTCGTACGCTGTCTAGGGATATTTTTTTGAAAGTTGATTTTGATAAAAGTGCTATAAGCCACTTCATAACCAATAACTTTATTATGCACTTGTCCAAAATGTACATTATGGAGGTCGGCGGCGACGCCTCAACACTCAGGCTGCCAACGCGGCCTCCGAAAGCGCATGTTTTTACGATTGATAGTTTGTTGAATCTGACGGGGACCCCGATGGATGATGGTGATTTGGCCTTTTGCCTGAGTTTTGGCATGTTTTTTTGGGGGGCATGCATCGTTAAGTACCATGCCTGAAAAAGCTTTATGACCGCGTGTTTATGCCTTGGGGACGTACGCGCGCGGACGGGGTCGAGTTGCGGGGCGCGCGGTGAGTGACCAGGTATTCAATGAATTTTTGTCAAGTGAAATGTTGCTGTTGTGCAAGGGTGTGATATGCATGAACTGCTGAAGGTAGCGATTGAGTCTGCTGTACTGTTATTTGTTCCGGGACCGACGAATACGTTATTGCTGGCGGCCGGCGTGTCCAAGGGGTTTTTGACGTCTGCTGGTTTACCGTTGTTCGAGCTTTCCGGCTACGTGATTGCGATCACCTTCTATTCCATTCTGATCGAATATGTCTCGGGCAATACAGGTTGTCTGTTTTTCATGAAGGTGTTCTGTGCGGGCTCTATATCTTACCTGTCTTGCAAGACGTGGAAGCTTTCAGGTGACTTTTTAAAAGCGACCGAAACTATTTTGGGATTTAATATATTTATTACTACGTTGTTTAATCCGAAAGCATTTATTGTGTCTTCGATCATCTTTTCCGTTACGCTTATCGACGATCCGCTTTTAATTGCTCAGGAAATGCTGGTCTTTTCTGGGGTTATGTTGCTGGCAACCCTTTTTTGGCTGAGCGTCGGAACTGTTGTCAATCTCCATTCGCAGGAAGGAGGGGGCACAAGGCGGGTAATACTTAAAGCATCAGCATCAGCATCAGCATCAGCATCAGCATCAGTATTGATGATGTTTTCTTGCGCTATATTATATTCAGGTGTTTCCAGCCTGCTGAGCTAATAATATTGATGACCAATATGAGCTGGACAGCGGTTTGCACAACCGTCTGTAGCAGCAATCATACCCTCCATGAATTTCCCCAAACTCCGAAGGATCACACGTGAGCCAGTCCCTGATTGCTGCCCTGCAAAAACCGGCCCTGTTCCCCCATCCGGTGGATCAGTTCCACGTCATCGAGACCCATATTTCCTGGGTCCTGCTTACGGGTAACTACGCTTATAAAATGAAGAAGCCGGTGAATTTCGGCTTCCTCGATTTCACCACCCTGGAAGCCCGCAGCCACTTTTGCAATGAAGAGCTGCGCCTCAACCAGCGCCTGACCGATAATTTGTATCTTGAAGTGTTGCCAATCACCGGCAGCGCAGAAGCACCGCAATTGGGCGGCGACGGCCCGGTAGTCGACTACGTGCTGAAAATGCGCCAGTTCCCACAAAGCCAGCTGCTCAGCACCTTGCAAGCCAACGGCGAACTGACCAGCGCGCACATCGATGAACTGGCCAAGCAGATCGCGCACTTTCACCTGAATGCCCCGAAAGTGCGGGCCACACACACCGCCGGCACGCCACACGACGTCATGGTGCCGGTGCTGCAGAACTTCGAGCAGATCCGCCCTTTCCTCAGCGACAAGGCTGACCTGGCACAACTGGGAGCCTTGCAGGCCTGGGCCGAAAGCAGCTTCGAGCGCCTCAAGCCACTGTTTGAACAACGCAAGCTCAATGGTTTCATCCGCGAATGCCACGGTGATATTCACCTGGGCAACGCCACTATGATTGATGACCATGTGGTGATCTTTGACTGCATCGAGTTCAACGAGCCATTCCGCTTCACCGACGTGTATGCCGACACCGGTTTCCTGGCGATGGACCTGGAAGACCGTGGCCTCAAAAGCCTGGAGCGGCGCTTTATCAGCCAGTACCTGGAACTTACCGGCGACTACCAAGGCCTGGAGCTGCTGAACTTCTATAAAGCCTACCGCGCCCTGGTACGCGCCAAGGTTGCACTGTTCAGCATGCCTTCCGAGGCAGACGCGGTGCAGCGCGCAACCACCCTGCGCCAATACCGCAACTACGCCAACCTGGCAGAAAGCTACAGCACCACCCCCTCGCGTTTCCTGGCCATCACTCACGGCGTATCAGCCGTCGGCAAAAGCCACGTGGCCATGCGCCTGGTAGAAGCACTGGGGGCAATTCGCCTACGGTCGGATGTAGAGCGCAAGCGCCTGTTCGGCGAGCAGCATGTCGAGAACAAGCCGCAGGCAGGGATCTACGCCGCAGATGCCAGCGCCGCCACCTACGCGCGCTTGAACGAGATCGCCGACACCTTACTGCGCGCTGGTTTCCCGGTGGTACTGGATGCGACCTTCCTCAAGCGTGAACAACGCGACGCTGCGGCGAAAATCGCTGAGGCCACCGGCGCACCGTTCCTGATCCTCGACTGCAATGCGCCACAGGCCGTGATCGCCGCTTGGCTGGCACAACGTCAGACAGACAACAACGATCTGTCCGACGCCACCCTGACCGTCATCGAAGGGCAGCAGGCCAATCGTGACCCGCTCAGCGCCGAAGAGTTGCTGCTCAGCAAACGCGTGGAGACCAATGAAAGCGGGACGCTTGACGCGTTGGTTGCGCAAATTCGTCAGCGACTGTCCCGTTCGTAAGTAAAATTTATTGACATCAAGCCCTCATCAGATAAGGGTCAAGAAATACTGGCATTTTTCTTGACCCTTTTTGCGCCTTTTTCATGCTGACGTTGCCGACAGTGACATCGTAACTCCATCGAGCCTTCCTCGGTCATCCGCAGTGCCGACAGCATAGAACGGCACCATCTATCTTTTTGCGTAGGCTGAATCAAATACATCGAGAGTGAATTTAAGTCATTTGCTGCCTGAATATGCCAGCTATAGCCTTAATCGAACAACATTACCCCCCCCCCACCTGTTCAGCCTGCTGCAGAGTCACGTCCCACGGCCGGAAAATATTGTGCGCTGGCGCTGGCATAGCGGTGACGTAGCGATCTGGGATAACCGCGCCACCCAGCATTACGCGCTGGATGATTAAGGAACCCAAGAGCGCATCGTACGCCGGGTGACCTTCAAGGGCGAAGTACCGGTGGGCGTGCAAGGACAGCGGAGTCAGGTCACGAAAGGTCCTTAAAGCGGAATCTGGACGTTGCAAGCCAAATTGCAAGTGTCGATCGAAAAAACCAGCTATAGCAGACCAGCAACTATTGATGGTGTAAAACGTGAAGGATAATCATGCAGAAAATATTAGTTGGTCCATAGTACGATACAGGAAAGCTATGATGCTCACTTCACAGAAAAACATTATTAATACGGGTATTCCAAGTCGAACTGCTTTTCAGGTTGCCGAACTCCGGGCCGCTCATCAGCTGCTGGACGAACCAATCATATTCAACGACCCGTTGGCCTTGCCGATTCTTGGCGAGCAGGCGGCAACCGACCTGCGACAGTATCCATTCCAATCCAACGATCTCCATGCGCGAGGCATACGTGCTGCCGTGGTTATTCGTAGTCGATTAGCTGAAGATGAACTCAAAAAATGTGTACACTCCGGAGTGAAACAATATGTCGTTTTAGGTGCCGGCCTTGATACATTCGCTCTCAGGAATACTTATCTTGAAGAGGGCCTTCAGGTATTTGAAGTGGACCATCCATCTACCCAAGAATGGAAGAGAAGTCTCCTTAAAGAAGCGTCCATAAAAGTACCTGACTCATTGACGTTCGTGGCGGTTGATTTTGAAAGTAACACCTTAGCCGAAGAGCTGCAGAAAGCCGGTTTTCGCGCAGATCAACCTGCATTTTTTTCTTGGCTAGGCGTGACGATATACATATCCCAGGAAGCGATACTTGACACACTAACGTTTGTCGCGTCACTGCCAAAAGGAAGCGGCATAATTTTCGATTACGGCGTCACCCCTACGTTGCTCGATCCCATTGAAAATGCCATAGGCGATTATCTTGTGAGTTTGATCGGGCAACTGGGTGAACCATGGAAAACATGGCTTGACCCCGCTGTCATTGAAAATGAGCTTCAGAGTATAGGATTTCAGTCCGTGAGAGACTATGGCTCTGTTGAACTGAATGAGCTCTATCTGGCTAGAAGAAAGGATGGTTTGCGAATGCTCGGAACATTTCGATTGATATGTGCGAAGACTTGAGTATGGGTTTGCACGGATCTAATAGGTGCGGTTTTGTGTATACATATACAGTTGTTGCTTCAACCCTCTAACGCTACGTGACGGTCCCAAGCAAACGGCCCGCCTTGTTAGGGCCGTTTCGCTTTGTTATGGGCAGATCTTGCCGAGGGTGTCAATCCTCTCAAAAAATATCCTCTCAAAATGTCAATCCTCCATAGCGAGATTGACAGTCAACGGTGTTGCTGACGAAAACGCCAGAAGTCCACTAATTTAGAAGCTACAACGCTGTCAATGTCGCAGGTGCTAGGTGATAGAAAGCATTACTGGCCGGATGATCCGTTGGTGGCGGAGGCGAGGGCGCGGGTGAAGCTGAGGGGGACGTGAGGTCCGGGAGCAATGGCTCGTAATCCAGTAGACCGAGAGGCTAAGCCGTCAAGCTCTGCCAACCGATCACGTTGAACGGCGTCAGGCTAATTAGGGGCTCGGCTTTTCCAGCGGACTTTATAAAGCAAAAGCGCAAAAATGACGGCAAGAGGCTATCTATCCGGTTAAGCTGCCCGCCACTCAACCAATGGACAGGAATCCATAATGAAAACTAACTTCGCTTTGTTGTTGCTGGCAGTCATCTCTATCTCGGGCTGCGTTCAAACCGCTTACAGCAAAAGCATCGCAGTGACCAAGGATGCATCGGGCCGTGTTGTGCAGACCGTTGAAACAGAGACGGTCACGCAGCCAGGTCAAGGTTATGAAATGCGTCTTGAGAAAATTCAGGGCGTGCAACGTTGAGTTGATATCTAAAGGGAGAACCTCTTTATTCTGGTCACTTAGCTTGCAAGCGAGACAGTGACCCAGAGAACGCCAGGGCGCAACGCCCTGGCAGGCAGCAGATGTCACTTTTTCTTTTTAGCCGGCTTTTCAGCCTTTTCAACCTTGTCTGATTTCTTGGCCTTTTCTGGCTTGCTATCAGCTTTTTTGGCCGCTTTCTTTGGCTCGGCGTCTTTCTTCTTGTCTTTCTTTTCGGAAGACTTGGAAAGCGTCGAGGCCGCTTCAGATTTCTTGGCCGGTGATGCCTTCTTGTCTTTCAGGTCTTTGCTGGCTTTCGAGGCTTCGCCTTTACTTTTCTTGTCGTCTTTAGCCATGTGGATCACCCTTTGGTGTATGCCGGTATTGGCACGTCGCCCATGGAAGTATCCACGGGCTAATCATTAGGCGAGCGCTTCCAGAAACGGTTCCAAGTATTTGATCATAATCGGCTGTTGAAGCACGTCATTCGGAAGTCTGGTGACCAGCCAGAGTATTGAAACCTGAATGCCGCTTTCCACCTCAAGGCAAAACCGGCAGCAAAAATCGCCCGATCACCGGCAAGTGATCAGAGATCAGCAACGTATCATCCCGCCGCACCCGCGCGCTGACCCGCTTCAGGCTCGGGCTGTAGAACAGGTAATCCACCGTCCGGTCCGGCCCGTTGATGCGGCTATCGTTGGGGAAGCGCGTCAGCCATTTGCTGCGGTCGATGCCGCTGGATTCGGCGTTGTTGGGGATCATCGGGTATTTGTCCCATAGCTGGTGCAGTTCGCTGTCGGCGGCATAGCCAAGGCGCTGTTGCTCGGGGAGGCGCTGGTATTGGCCCAGCGGCAGCAGGTTGAAGTCGCCGCCGATCAGCCAGGGCGTGCCGCCGCTTTCCAGCTTGTCCAGCTGCGTTTCAGTGGCCGCGACCTGTTTTTGTGCGGTGTCGCCGGCGTGTCTGGCGGTGGTCAGGCTGGTGTTGATGACGGCCAGTTTGCCGCCGTCACGCAAGGGCAGGTAGCTGACCAGCAACGCATCCTTTGGCTGAAACTGACGGCTGATGATGTTGGCGTCGGGCACCGGCAGTTGCAGGCGTTCGGCACTGTCGATATGGAAGCGGCTGAGGGTCACCAGTTTTCTGCCGACGCTGCCCCAGATATGCGGGTTGGGCACGAACTCTGCCTTCCAGTAGAAGGCCTGCGTGCTGCACGGGTAGAGGTCCGCGACACGTTCCTTGATCAGCGCCAACTGATCTTCATAGTCAGAGTTCTTGGCGCCATCGTCGACGCCTTGCAGCAGCACGATGTCGGGCTGTTCGTCACGGATGACCCGCGCCACTTCGTCCAGATTGTAGGCAAGGTCTTCATGGGTCGGGCGTTCGTCCGGGCCGCTGCCGTCAGCCATGTCGTACCAGAACACGTAGCGCTTACCCGCCAGGTACTGGATGTTCCAGGTCATGACTTTCAGCGCTTGCCCCGGCACCAGTTTCGGTGCCTCGACTGCAGGGTTGCAGCTGGCCGTGAGTAATTCACGGGCCGGAGGGCGCCAGGTCAGTTGGAAAACCAGTAACAGCAATACGGCGACCAGCAGCAAGCCGTACAGGGTCAGACGTAGCAGTAAACGGGGCATCGGCTCGACTTGGGGCGCCTGGCGCTCAGTGAGGGATTCGGCGTTGAGCATACCGAATCGACGCGCCTGACGTCAGCCTTTGCTTCAGGCGCGGTGCGCGGGCTCGCTGATCAGCATGAACAGGCGGAACGTCACGATGGTGGTGAACAGTTGCAGGAAGCTGCCGATGCTGTCGGTGATCACGGAAACCGCTGCGCTTTGCGGTTCCGGAAACAGGTACAGGCTGGCGCCCTCGAGCAGCCACAGGGGAATGTAGACGCTCAGTACGCACACCAGAATGCGCGTGAAGTGTCCGGTGGTCATCTGCATGCTTTCGCGCATGGCCATGAACGGCGTGAGTTTGCGGAGGACCAGCAGGTATTCGCTGAACGCCAGTTTGATCATCACCCAGATGCCGGGTAAGACGAACAATGAAAGGCCGAACATGATCAGCAGGGTGCTCATGGCCGAGAGCACGGCGAACGTCGGCCACAGGCGCACGGCCATGGCCAGTACATCGCGGGTATGTACGTCCTCGCCACGGCTGCGTGCGTCGAGAAACAGGATCAGCGCGGCGGTATAGACAGGGTAGAAAAACAGCCCGATCACCAATGCGTAGGCAGGTGAAGTGTCGGCGGACATGGCGCTGCCCAGCGCTTGTTTGGCCAGCACTTCAAGGATCACGACAGGCAGGCACAGCAGCGCGATGCTGCCCAGATTGCGCCGGAAGAAATAAAGCGAATCCTGGATGACGTTCAACGGGTTCATGGAGATAGATCGCAGGCTAAAAGCAGGCGCACACTTTAGCCCATGGCCCCGGTCTAACCAAGCGCAGTGGTTTTCGGCGCACGCCTTGTTATCTTTTTCTTCATGTCATTGAAGCGCGTCGATGAGGCCCCATTTTCTGCACATGGTCCTGCCATTGCGGCAGGGAAGAATTCCAGTGGCAACTCAGTGAGGTGGTCATGAACAGCGAAGAGCAAACCCTGATTGACGGTCTTTTCTCGAAACTGAAAGACGCTGAAACGGCTTCCGCCCCGCGAGATGCTGCGGCCGAGGCGCGTATCAAGGAGCATCTGACCCGCCAGCCCGCTGCGCCGTACTACATGACGCAGGCGATTCTGGTGCAGGAAGCGGCCGTCAATCAGCTCAATCAGCAGGTAAAACAGCGCGACGAGCAGATTCAGCAGTTGCAGGCCGAGCTCCAGCAGGCCAAGGGGCAAGCCTCGTCCGCGCCAGCGAGTGGCGGGTTTTTGTCGAGTATCTTTGGCAGCAGTGCACCGCGCGCATCGCAGCCACAACCTAGCCAGCCATCCAGTGGCGGCTGGCGTGATGGTGGCGGTTTCAATCCTGCACCTGCGCCCGCAGCGCCACAGGGCGGTTATGCCGCGCCTGCCCCGGCTGCCGGCAGTGGCTTTCTTGGCGGGGCGCTGAAGACCGCGGCCGGTGTAGCGGGCGGTGTGCTGCTGGCAGAAGGTATCAGCAGCATGTTCAGCCACCACAGCCAGCCGCAGGAAATCGTCGAAGTCATTCATGACGCGCCACAGGCGCAGGACACCGGCTCGTTCAATGATCAGGGCGGTTGGGGGCAGCCGGATCAGCAGTACACGGCTGACGACAATTTCGACGATGGTGGCGACATGTTCTCGGATGATGATTCGTTCGTTTGAGGATGTGACGGTCGTTCCTCATGCTCCAGCGGGAATGTTTTTGACGCTCTGCGTCACGAATCTGCGCTGCGCCGCGTGCTCTGGAACGGACGCGGAGCGTCCAGAACGGCATTCCCACGCTGCAGCGTGGGAACGATGATCTGTGCCATGACGCGCGGGCTTCGCAGCGGCCGGTACCGATCCATCCCTCAATTCCTTCCTCAAACTGGCATACTGGGCACCGATTCACGTTCCGGATCGCTGTAACCCGTGGGCATGTTGCCCGCCATGAGGAATTGCGGTGAAGAAGATCGCGGTGTTCGCCGACGTGCAGAACCTGTATTACACCGTGCGCCAGGCGCATGGCTGTCATTTCAATTACGCCGCCTTGTGGGCGGATATCAGCAAGCGCGGCGAGATCGTTCACGCGTTTGCGTACGCCATCGATCGTGGCGACAGCAAGCAACAGCAGTTCCAGCAGATACTGCGCAATCTGGGGTTCACGGTCAGGCTCAAGCCGTATATCCAGCGCAGCGACGGTTCGGCCAAAGGGGACTGGGATGTCGGCATCACCATCGATATCATGGATTTCGCGCCGCAAGTGGACGAAATCGTGCTGGCGTCGGGTGATGGCGACTTCGACATGTTGCTCGAACGCGTGATCAGCAAACATGGGGTCGAGGCGGTCGCCTACGGCGTGCCGGGGCTGACCGCGAACTCGTTGATCCGCGCCGCCAGTCGTTACGTGCCGATCGAAGGCGCGTTTTTGCTGAAATGAATTAACAGGGTCAGGCCAGTGTTGGAACGTATTGCAGTCATCGACTTTGAAACCACCGGCATCTCCCCGGGCCATAGCTGCCGGGCGACCGAGATTGCGGTGGTGATCATGGAGCAGGGGCGTATCGTCGAGCGCTTTCAGAGCCTGATGAATGCCGGCGTGCGTATTCCTGCGTTCATCGAAGGGTTGACCGGCATCAGTAACAACATGATTCGTACCGCCCCCAGCGCCGAGCGGGTGATGGGCGATGTGGCGGATTTCGTCGGTTCGACACCGCTGGTGGCGCACAACGCCTCGTTCGACCAGAAGTTCTGGGACTACGAGCTGTCGCGTATCCAGCGCACGCGCGAACAGAGCTTCGCCTGTTCACTGCTGCTGGCCCGACGCCTGATGCCCGGCGCACCGAACCACAAGCTCGGCACGTTGACCCGCTATGCGCGTCTGCCCGACACCGGCAAGGCTCACCGGGCGATGGCCGATGCGGAAATGGCGGCCAACCTGACCGCGCACCTGACCAACGAATTGCGCCAGACCCACGGCATCTCTGCCATCTCCCACCAGATGCTGTGTTCCCTGCAGAAAGTCCCGGCCGCGAAGATCAGTGAAACCCTGAAGCGCCAGCGCGGCGTCTGACCTGTCAGTGCTCCTGCTTGCCGTTGCTGATCAAGTAATCGCTCGGCAGGCTGCGCTCCACGGCTGTCGACAGCACGATTGATGTCTTGCTGAAGCCAAACTTGGCGATCCGGTTGATCAGGTCTTCCAGATGCGGCATCGAATCGACCGCTGCGCGCATGATTACGCACGGGTCGCCCGTCACCCGGTAACACTGGATCAGCTCGGGGACTTTCCACAGTTCCTTGTAGGCCTGCTGATTGCCATGGCTGCCCATGCGCAGTTCGATGATGCATTGAATCGGCAGGCCGACTTTCGACAGATCGACCTTGGCCTCGTAACCGGTAATCACGCCACTGGCTTCCAGCTTGGCGACCCGCTCGGCCACCGCGGGCGCGGACAGGTTGACCAGTTTCGCCAGTTGCGCAAAAGACGCCCGGCCATTTTTCAGCAGCTCATCGAGCAGAATCCGATCGTATTTATCCAGGGTCATGGCGTGCCTCGTACCCAGCGATGGGCGTTTTTAAAATAAAAGGAAAGCAGGCCTGACAAGCATTGAATCGTAAGTTTCAGCGCGTTTTAAACAGGTTTGTCTGCTTAATATCCGACTTCGGCCTTCATACAATAGGTCAACCATAACAATGATCCCAGAGCCTAGCCATGCCTCAATCCGTTCGTGTTTCACCCTTGCTCATCGGTGCCTTTCTGGCCTTGTACCTGATCTGGGGCTCTACCTATCTGGTGATCCGCATCGGCGTGGAATCGTGGCCACCGTTGATGATGGCGGGTGTGCGCTTTCTGATTGCCGGCTGCCTGATGTATGGCTTTCTGCGGTTTCGCGGCGTGCCTGCGCCGACCTGGCGCGAGTGGAAAGCTGCGTTCGTGATCGGCTTCCTGCTGCTGGCCTGCGGTAATGGCGGTGTGACCCTGGCCGAACACGCAGGCGTCGCATCAGGCGTTGCCGCGTTGGCGGTGGCGACCATGCCGCTGTTTACCCTGCTGTTCGGCCTGTTCTGGGGCAATCGCACCACGAATCTTGAATGGGCAGGCATCGTGCTGGGCCTGATCGGCATCGGCCTGCTGAACCTCGGCTCCAATTTGCAAGCCAGCCCTTATGGCGCTGCCGTGGTGATTTTTGCCGCCGCAGCCTGGGCGTTGGGTTCGGTGCTGAGCAAGCATTTGCCGTTGCCGAAAGGCCCGATGGCCAGTGCGGCGGAAATGATCACGGCGGGGGCGACGCTGCTGATCGGCAGTGCCTTGAGTGGCGAGCGTCTGGCGCATATGCCGACGGCGGCGGGCTGGGGCGCGCTGCTGTATCTGGTGGTATTCGGCTCTATCGTCGCGTTCAGCGCCTATATGTACCTGCTCAAGAACGTGCGCCCGGCAGCGGCGACCAGCTACGCCTACGTCAATCCGGCCGTGGCAGTGATGCTCGGCGTGGTGTTCGCTGGCGAAACGATCGGTGTCGAAGAGTGCATGGCCATGGTGGTGATCATCAGTGCCGTGGTGCTGATTGGCCTGCCGCAATGGCGCCGGTCGCCGCCGTCAGAGGTCGCATCGACACGCACAAGCTAACCGAGGCGCGCCGGACAGGTTAAACTGCGCGCCTTGCGTTGAATCTTCCTACGGTATTTCCATGACATTCGCCTCTCTCGGCCTGATCGAACCCTTGCTGCGTGCCCTCGAAGCGCTCGGTTACCAGACTCCGACGCCTGTACAGACCCAGGCAATTCCTCCGGTACTGGCGGGCCGCGATCTGATGGCAGCTGCGCAGACCGGCACCGGCAAGACCGCAGGTTTTGCCTTGCCGCTGCTGCAACGGCTGACCATGGAAGGCCCGAAAGTCGCGCCCAACTCGATTCGCGCGCTGGTACTGGCGCCGACCCGCGAGCTGGCCGATCAGGTTCACGAAAGCATTCGTCAGTACGCCGAGCATCTGCCGCTGACCACCTACGCGGCTTACGGCGGCGTGAGCATCAACCCGCAAATGATGAAGCTGCGCAGGGGCGTCGACGTGCTGGTCGCGACCCCCGGTCGCTTGCTCGATCTGCATCGCCAGAACGCGGTCAAGTTCTCCCAGTTGCAGACGCTGATCCTCGATGAAGCTGATCGTATGCTCGACCTGGGTTTTGCCGAGGAACTGCGCGGTATCTACGCGGTGTTGCCCAAGCAGCGCCAGACCCTGCTGTTCTCCGCGACGTTCTCTGACGAGATTCGTCTGCTGGCCGCGCAGATGCTCAATGACCCGCTGACCATCGAAGTCAGCCCGCGCAACGTCGCGGCGTCTTCGGTCAAGCAATGGGTCGTGACCGTGGACAAGAAACGCAAGGCGGATCTGTTCATCCATCTGATGAAGAAGCATCGCTGGGGTCAGGTGCTGGTATTCGCCAAGACCCGGGTTGGCGTCGATCAACTGGTGGATCGCTTGCAGGCGCTGGGCATGAACGCCGACGGCATTCATGGCGACAAACCGCAGGCCACTCGCCAGCGTGCGCTGGACCGCTTCAAGAGCAACGAAGTGAAGATTCTGGTCGCCACCGACGTGGCTGCGCGCGGTCTGGACATTGATGACCTGCCGACCGTGGTCAACCTGGACCTGCCGATCGTGGCCGAGGATTACATCCACCGTATTGGCCGCACCGGCCGTGCGGGGCTGACGGGGGAGGCAATTTCGCTGGTGTGTGCCGATGAAGTCGAACTGCTGTCAGCCATCGAAGTGCTGACCCGCCAGACCCTGGAGCGCAAGGAAGAGCAGGACTTCGAGCCGGAGCATCGCGTACCGAGCACGGATGCCAGCGGCCAGATCCTGAAAAAGCCCAAGAAACCGAAAAAACCCAAGGTGTCGGGCAGCAAGCGCAACCTGGGCAAATGGGTCGACAGCGGCGACTCCGAGCCTGCGCCGGTGGTCAAACCGGTGCGTAAAGTACCGGTCTTCAACACCGGCCCACGCAAGAAGAAGCCTTGAGGCGCAGTGCGCATTCAAAGCGGACGGAGCGCTCATTGCTATACGCAAGTTCGTTTTTGATTCTGGCCGGAGGCCGTAGGAGCGAACTTGTTCGCGAAGGGGCCTGCATAATCGCCGAAAATGCATCGATTGAAACACCCTCTTCGCGAACAAGCGAAGCGTCGCCCGGTTCGCTCCTACGCCCTGCGGGCCGAATCAAAAGCGGACTTTTACATAACGATAAGCGCGGAGCGTGGCGACGATCATGATCAGCGCGATTGCAGCCATTCGACCATCCCCAACCCCGCAGCGCGGCCGCTGGCGAAGCAGGCGGTCAGCAGGTAGCCGCCGGTCGGCGCTTCCCAGTCGAGCATTTCACCGGCGCAGAATACGCCGGGCAATTGCCTGAGCATCAGACGCTCGTCCATGGCCTCGAAGGTGACGCCCCCTGCGGTGCTGATGGCCTCATCGATGGGGCGCGGTTTGATCAGGGGCAGTGGCAGCGCCTTGATGGCCTCGCTCAACACCAGTGGATCGGCAAACGCTTCACGAGGCGCAAGCTCGCGTAACAGTGCTGCCTTGACGCCGTCCAGGCCCAATTGGCTGTGCAGGTGCTTGGACATCGAGCGCGAGCCACGGGGTTTGCTCAGGGCTTTTTGAATGTCTGCCAGCGTCTTGCCGGGCAGCAGGTCAATATCCACAATCGCTGAGCCGTGGAGGTTGATCTGTTCACGAATCTGCGCCGACAGTGCATACACCAGGCTGCCTTCCACGCCCGTCGCGGTCAGCACACATTCGCCCAAGCGCAGGGCATGGCCATGCAGGCCCATCGCGATATTCTTCAACGGAGCACCGGCAAACTTGTCGCGCAGCAGGTCGCTCCAGGCGCTCACCTCGAAACCACAGTTGGCGGCCTGCAAAGGTGCAACCTCGACCTGCCTTGCCTGCAGCCACGGCAGCCAGGCCCCGTCCGAACCCAGCCGCGCCCAACTGGCGCCGCCCAGCGCCAGCAATGTGGCTGCAGGTTCGATCGCCCGTTCACCGTCAGCGTTCGCGATGCGCAGGCTGCCATCGGCGTTCCAGCCCGACCAGCGATGCCGCGTGTGAATCGTGACGCCCGCATCACGCAGCCGCTTGAGCCAGGCACGGAGCAGGGGCGCGGCTTTCATGTCTGTGGGAAACACACGCCCCGAGCTGCCGACGAAAGTCTCGATGCCCAGCGCATGAATCCACTGGCACAGGGTATCAGCGTCAAAACCGCGCAACAGCGGAGCGATCATCGGCGAACGTTCGGCATAGCGCGCCAGAAAGGCCGGGTAAGGCTCGGAATGAGTGATGTTCATACCGCCCACCCCGGCGAGCAGAAACTTGCGCCCAACCGATGGCATGGCGTCGTACAGATCGACCTTCAGTCCGGCCTGGCTCAACACTTCTGCTGCCATCAACCCCGCAGGGCCGCCTCCGATGATGGCGACGGTTCGGGCAGCGGAGAGGGCAAGGTCGGTCATGGTCAGCGAAGTATCGATAGCAGAGGGGTGGGGCATTCTACCCGAGCGTTCTTTCAAGGTGTGGCGCACGTCATTGGCGGAGACTGAAGCGAAGTACCGCGCAGGCTCACAGGCCCATGTCGTTCCAGACCCGTTGCGCACTGTGATGGAGGATTCCGTGGCGCCTTGCCAGTGCCAAGCGGTCCTTGCTGTAGCCACCGCCGATCACGCCCATGACCGGAATGTCGCGGCTCAGGCAATGACGCAGCACCGCTTCGTCGCGATTGGCCAGCCCCTGGTCGGTGAGTTGCAGATAGCCCAGCGCATCGTCCTTGTGGACATCGACGCCTGCGTCATACAGCACCAGGTCCGGCTTATAGAGCGGCAGCAGGTAGTTGAGCAGGTCATCGACGACGTTCAGGTAGTCGGCGTCGCCCATGCCCATCGGCAGCGGGATGTCCCAGTCGCTCTGCGCCTTGCGTGCCGGGAAGTTCTTTTCGCAGTGCAGCGAGACGGTAATGGCGTCCTCGGTATCGGCCAGAATGCGCGCCGTGCCGTCACCCTGATGCACATCGCAGTCAAAGATCAGCACCTTGTCCACGCGGCCGCTTTGCAGCAGGTACTGACTGATCACCGCCAGGTCATTGAAAATGCAGAAACCCGCCGGGTAGTCATAGTGCGCATGGTGGGTGCCGCCCGCCAGGTGGCAGGCCAGGCCATGCTTGAGGGCCTGTTCGGCGGTCAGCAGTGAGCCGCCTACCGCACGGATGGTTCGGCGTGCCAGAGCCTCGCTCCACGGCAGTCCGAGACGCCGCTGGTCTTCGCGCGACAGATCACCGCTAAGGTAGCGGCTGATGTAGGACGGATCATGAGCCAGCGCCAGAATGTCCGCCGGGCACAACTCGGGACGCATTAATTGAACGTCACTGGTCATGCCGCTGTCGATCAAGTAATCGCGCAACAAACGAAACTTGTCCATCGGGAAGCGATGATCCGCCGGGAAGTCCGGGCTGTAGTCTTCATGGTAGATAAGCGGTAGGGACATTTTGCGTCCGTTAGAGGGCCGAAGCCCGATAGTGCCAGTAAAGCATCCGTACGCCCAGTTGTGTGGCGCAGCAGATGGCTGCACTGACGCCCATTCATGTCTCGTGACACGGGGGAATCGATGGAACCGATACTCAAGCTTGATAGCGCCCGACTGCTGATGCGGCAGTGGCGTGACGATGACTTGCCGGCGTTCGCCGACATGTGCGCGGACCCTCGTGTCATGCGCTATTTTCCAGACCCCCTGAGCCGTCTCGAAAGTGCTGCCATGATCGGGCGGCTGCGTGGTCATTTTGCCGAACTGGGCTTCGGGTTCTGGGCGCTGGAGCGCAAGGACACCGGCGAGTTCATAGGTTTCACCGGGCTGCATGTCGTGGGTTTCAAGGCACCGTTCACCCCGGCCGTGGAAATCGGCTGGCGGCTGGCGCACAAACACTGGGGCCTGGGCTTTGCCAGCGAGGCGGCCTGGACCGCGCTGGGCTGTGGTTTCGAGCGCCTGGAGCTGAAGGAGATCGTGTCGTTCACGGCGGTCAACAATCAGCCGTCGCAAAAGGTGATGCAGGCAATCGGCATGCAGCAGGATGAGTCCGGCAACTTCGATCACCCCAATCTTGCGGACGGCCACCCGCTCAAACCGCACGTGCTGTACCGGATCAGCCATGAGCAGTGGCTCAAGACGCTGAAGCCTTGATCCGGGTGCAGATTGAATTAAGCCAACCATCTTAAATCTGTATCATTCCATTCCAGCGGGGACGGGCCCGAGGCCTGTGGGAAAATGCAGCGACTGCTGTTGCCGTACAAGTGCAAAGTCGATGTACGAGAGGAATGAGAATGAGCCAAGTGCTGGATGATCTGGTTGAGTTGCTGACGCTGGAAGCCATTGAAGAAAACCTGTTCCGCGGTCATAGCCAGGATCTGGGCTTTCGCCAGTTGTTTGGTGGTCAGGTGCTGGGTCAGTCGCTGTCTGCCGCCAGTCAGACAGTTGAAGAGGACCGTCATGTTCACTCGCTGCACGGCTACTTTCTGCGTCCCGGCGATGCCGGTTTGCCGGTGGTCTATCAGGTGGACCGTGTGCGTGACGGTGGCAGCTTCAGCACGCGCCGTGTCACTGCCATTCAGAAGGGCAAGCCGATCTTCACCTGCAGCGCTTCGTTTCAGTACGACGAAGAGGGCTTCGAGCACCAGGCGACGATGCCGAAGATTGTCGGCCCGGAAGACCTGCCGTCCGAGCTGGAGTTGCTGACCCGCCGCGCGCACCTGATTCCTGAAGCGATGCACGACAAGTTTCTGCGCCCCAAGCCGATTCAGTTCCGCCCGGTGACCGCTGAAGATCCGTACGATCCCAAGCCCGGCGATCCCGTCAAATACGTGTGGTTCCGCGCCGATGGCAGCCTCCCGGACGTGCAGGCGCTGCATCGTTACATGCTCGCCTATGCCTCCGACTTCAACTTGCTGACCACATCCCTGCTGCCGCACGGCAAGACCGTCTGGCAGCGCGACATGCAGGTCGCCAGCCTTGACCATTCGCTGTGGTTCCATAACGACCTGCGTGCCGATGACTGGCTGCTCTACGCGATGGACAGCCCCTGGGCAGGCAACTCGCGCGGCTTCTCGCGCGGCAGTATCTTCAACCGCACCGGGCAACTGGTCGCATCGGTCAGTCAGGAAGGGCTGATCCGCCATCGTAAGGATTGGGCATGACACTCGAAGGTATACGGCACTGGGTGTTCGACATGGACGGTACCTTGACCGTCCCTATCCACGACTTCCCGGCCATCAAACGTGAATTGGGCATCCCCCAGGACGATGACATTCTCGGGCATCTTGCTGCGTTGCCCGCTGAGGAATCGGCGGCCAAGCACGCCTGGCTGCTGGAGCATGAGCGCGAGCTGGCACTGGCTTCGCAGCCTGCCGAAGGCGCGGTCGAGCTGGTTCGCGAATTGTCGGCGCGCGGTTATCGACTGGGCATACTCACCCGTAACGCTCAGGAGCTGGCGTATATCACCTTGAAGGCCATCGGCCTGGCTGACTGCTTTGCCGTCGAGGATGTACTGGGCCGCGACGAGGCGACTCCCAAACCGGATCCGGCGGGTTTACTGCAGCTGGCCACGCGCTGGAGTGTCGAGCCGGAGAAGATGGTCATGATCGGCGACTACATGCATGACCTGAACTGCGGCCGTGCGGCAGGCGCCAAGACCATTCTGGTCAACCTGAAAGACAATCCCTGGCCGGAGCTGACTGACTGGCATGCAGAGAATTGCATAGCGCTGCGCGGGATGCTGGGGTGATCTGAGTTGCCTATCGTGGCAATGCGGAGCGCTCACCGTTATCCACAAGTCTTTGTGGGAGCTTGCTCGCGAAGGCTTAGTAACGGATATATAGATTTTCAGCGACTGCCCCGGCCTCTTCGTGAGCAAGCTCGCTCCCACAGGTCCGGCGTGTTTTCAAGCCCTGTGGATCACTCCCGCAGGTCGGTGGTGTTTTCGAGCCACATAGGTGTTCTGCAGCATCGCTGATCTTGTGCGAGCTTGCTCGCGAAGGCGTAGTCACGGATATATAGATTTTCAGCGACTGCCCCGGCCCCTTCGTAAGCAAGCTCACTCCCACAGGTCCGGCGTGTTTTCAAGCCCTGTGGATCACTCCCGCAGGTCGGTGGTGTTTTCGAGCCACGTAGATGTTCTGCAGCAGCGCTGACCTTGTGGGAGCGAGCTTGCTCGCGAAGGCTTAGTCACGGATATATAGATTTTCAGCGACTGCACCGGCCTCTTCGTGAGCAAGCTCACTCCCACAGGTCCGGCGTGTTTTCAAGCCCTGTGGATCACTCCCGCAGGTAGGGGGTGTTTTCGAGCCACGTAGATGTTCTGCAGCAGCGCTGATCTTGTGGGAGCGAGCTTGCTCGCGAAGACGGTATTTCAGTCGATGCATTTTCGACGATTATGTTGACCCTTTCGCGAACAAGTTCGCTCCCACGGCCTCCGGCCAGAATCAAAAGCGGACTTGTATGTAGCGTTGCACGCGGAGCGTGGGGACGATAGTTATATCAATACCACTCAAAACGGCTTGAACAGCACCGCCTGGCCTTCCGGTGAGGTGAAGATCCCGTCGCCGTTGTGGCCGACTTTCGGCACGATCACCAGGCGCTGGTTCAGCCCCTCGGGGTGACGCTTCTGCAGATAGTTGAAGTAGTTCTGCCCGCGAATCAGGCGGTAGGCGCCTTGCGCTTCGGCGGCACAGGTCTTGTCTAGCGCCGGGTGATTACGGTCGGTGTCCAGCTCGCCCATCAGGTAAGTGATGTCGCGCTTCACGTAATTCTTCTCGATGTCAGCCGGCTTTTCCTTGCCCGAGTAGAACGGCATCTTGTTGAGGCCGTATTTCCAGTCGTTGAAGTTCGGGCAGCTTTGCGCGGTTACCGGCTCAGGCCGTTCCGCGTCGAAATAGGCGTAGGACGACGGATTGGCGATCACGTAGCGCAGCTTCACCCCTTCACGCTGCAGCAGGGCGTCTTCCTTGCCGCCGATCATCGCGTAGCGCTGCACCACCTGGGCACCACCGGAGTGCCCGGCAATGACGATTTCCTTCAGGTTGGGGAACAGCTTGCTGTCGCTCAGGCGCTTGAGGATGTGGTCCAGCACCAGAAACGAGCTGACCGGCTTGGGATCGGTGGAGGTTGCGCCTTCCATCCAGCTGTTCTGGCGCCAGCGCAGGATCGAGTCCGGCAAGTGGTGCGCGACGATATCCTTTTCATCCAGGAATTGCGGGGCGATCAGCAGGGTCTTGCCGCGCTCTCTGGACTGGTTGGCCGCACGTTCGATGCTGCGCAGGTAGGTTTGCGCATTGCGCAGGCGACCGTGCAGGACGATCACCACGCGCTCGATCTTCGGCTTGGGGTGTACCCACTCCTGGCTCAGCCCGAGGGTCGCCTCGGCGCCATTGATGGCGAGGCGATCCGGGCTGATGGAATTGACCGCTTGATCCTCGGCATGCGCCCCGAGGCTCACGAAGGCAGTGCTCAACAACAGGACCAGAAGCGGTTTAATCATGTGCTCAGAGACTCTTGGCGGCGAATGTATCGCATTGATTGATTTGACCTTGGGCAAAGCCTGCCTTGAACCAGCGTACACGCTGTGCAGACGTGCCGTGAGTGAAGGAGTCCGGAGCGACTCGACCACTGCTTTGCTGTTGCAAGCGATCATCGCCGATAGCGTTGGCCGCGTTCAATGCTTCTTCAATATCACCCGGCTCGAGCCAGTTCAAACGATTTTGTGCGTTGTACGCCCAAACACCGGCAAAGCAGTCCGCTTGCAGCTCCTGGCGGACCAGTAAACCGTTGGCTCCTTCCATTTTTTGCCCGGCCTGGCGAGCCTTGTCGACCTTGGCGGAAATGCCCAGCAGGGTCTGCACATGGTGCCCGACTTCATGGGCGATCACGTAAGCCTGGGCGAAGTCGCCAGCGGCGGAAAAGCGCTGGGCCATTTCACGGAAGAACTCCATGTCCAGATAGACCTGCTGGTCAGCCGGGCAATAGAACGGACCGGTTGCCGACGTAGCGCGACCGCAGGCCGAGTTCACCTGGCCGCTGAACAACACCAGCGTGGGGTCCTTGTATTCGCGACCGTTCTGGGCGAACACGGCACGCCAGGTGTCCTCGGTATCGCCAAGGATGCTGCGCACGAATTCGGCCTGCTGGTCGTTGGCCGGCGGCGCTTCACGCGTTTGCGCGCTGGGTGGAGCGCTTTGCTCGGTCACTTGTCCGGTCAGTTGTCCGAGAATCTGCATCGGGTCCTGGCCGGTCAGCAGGCCGATGGCGACGATGATCACGATGCCGCCCAGACCCAGCCCCTTGCCGCCGATGCGCATGCCACCGCCGCCACCACTGCTGCCGCCATCGCGCGCATCGACTACATTGTCGCTGCGTCGGCCTTTTTTCCAGAGCATGTCGGATCCCTCTTCTTTTCGTGCAATTAGTTTCGCTGCTGATACGCGAATGCGCCAGTCCGGCGTGTTCCGGCCAGCGTCGTGTGCAGAATGCGAGGGTATAGAGGTGCGGCGAGGCTGATTGGTTCGCGCAAGCTGTGCCGTGGCTGTGTTTTGCTGAAACCTGCCGCCGTCAGGCCTGTTTGACGGGCTGCGCGTTGAGCACGTCCGGCGGCGAGGCGTCGGCAAAACGGTCGACCTGGCGCAATGACTTGAAGCCCGTCATCCAGGCGCCGACCACGCCCAGCGTGCAGACGCCACCCAGGATTGCGGCAGGGATTGCGCCGACCAGCGAGGCACTGGTGCCTGCACGGAACTCGCCCAGTTCGTTGGAGGAGCCAATAAACAGCATGTTCACGGCATTGACCCGGCCGCGCATGTTGTCCGGCGTCGAGAACTGCACCAGCGCTGAACGAATGAACACGCTGACCATGTCCGCCGCGCCCGCGATCAGCAGGGCCAGGCATGACAGCCAGAACAGGGTCGACAGGGCAAACACCAGATTCGCGACGCCGAACAGGCCGACGGCGAGAAACATGGTCATGCCGACGTTGCGCTGCAGCGGGCGCATGCTCAGGTAAATGCCGACGCCCAGTTCACCCAGGCTCATCGACGCACGCAGCATGCCCAGCCCCTGCGGCCCGAGGTGCAACACTTCATGGGCGTAGATCGGCAGCAGCGCCACCACGCCGCCGAGCAGCACGGCGAACAGGTCCAGCGAAATGGTGCCGAGGATGATCGGCCGCGAGCGAATGAAGGCAATGCCCGCGGTGAACCGGCCCCAGGCGCTGGAACCCAGTTCCACCGGCTTGCCGGCAAAGGGCGTTGCCACGGGGGCCAGAAACAGGATGCCGGCGATAAATGCTGCGACGCAGACCGAATAGGTCAGCTCTGCGCCGCCCAGCCAGTACAGATAGCCACCGATCAGCGGCCCACCGACGGTCGAACAGCGCATGATCACGCTGTTGGTGGCGATGGCCGAGGCCAGTTGGTCGCGCGGGACAATCTGTGGCAGCAGGCTTTGCAGCGCCGGACCGGTAAAAGCGCGGGCGCAGCCATACAGCATCAGCGCGCCGTAGATCAGCCGCAGGTCTTGCAGCTTCAGTGCCGAGAACACCAGCAGAATGACCCCACAGATCGCCTGCACACCCCAACTGAGCATCAGGATGACCTTGCGGTTGTAGCGGTCGATCAGATCCCCGGCAGGCATCAACAGCAGCAACATGGGAATGAACTGAGCAAGGCCCACATAGGCCAGCGCCATCGGCTCGCGGGTCATGTCATAAACCTGCCAGGCAACGACCACCGCCTGAATCTGCATGGCGAACACCGCCATCAGGCGCGAGAGGATAAAACTGACGAAACCGGGCTGGCTGGACAACTTGACCGGTACAGAAGGCGCGGAAGACTCGGAGCTCAAGAAAAAGGATCCCATCGAAGCAGCTGATTCAGGTTTTTGGTTTATACCCCAGCGTATCGATAGGAAGCTAATAAATATTCTGACAGTTTCGCAGTTGACGAGCATGAAAGAACTCTCGTTCCTCACGCTCCAGTATGGGAATGCATTTCACGACGCTCCGCGTCGCAAGAGGACGCGGAGCGTCCGGAACGGCATGCGACGCAGAGCGCCGCACGACAGTCGGGATTATCGTTCCTCACGCTCCAGCGTGGGAATGCCGTGGGTGACGCTCTGCGTCACAGATCTGCGTCGCGCCGCACGTCGGGATAGGACGCGGAGCGTCCGGAACGGCATGCGACGCAGAGCGCCGCACGATAGTCGGGATTATCGTTCCGTGGGAATGCCGTGGGTGACGCTCTGCGTCAAAGATCTACGCCGCGCCGCATGTTCAGGATAGGACGCGCAGCGTCCAGAACGGCATGCCAACGCGGAGCGTCGGCACGATAGTCGAGATTATCGTTCCTCACGCTCCAGCGTGGGAATGCCGTTCGTGACGCTCTGCGTCACAGATCTGCGTCGCGCCGCATGTTCAGGATAGGACGCGCAGCGTCCAGAACGGCATGCCAACGCGGAGCGTCGGCACGATAGTCAGTCAGAGGAGCCTCAGCGCCTAACCAGCAGCACGCCCGATTCCATGTGGTGGGTGTACGGAAACTGATCGAACAGTGCGCAGCGCTCGACCCGGTGGGTGTCGTGCAGTTGGGCGATGTTGGCGGCCAGGGTTTCCGGGTTGCAGGATATGTACAGAATGCGCTCGAAGCGCCGGGTCAGTTCGCAGGTGTCCGGGTCCATGCCGGAGCGCGGCGGGTCGACGAACACGCTGCCAAAATCGTAGCTCTTCAAGTCCACGCCGTGCAGACGGCGGAACGGGCGCACTTCGTTCAGGGCTTCGGTCAGTTCTTCGGCCGACAGACGCACCAGCGTGACGTTGTCCACGCCGTTGTCATCCAGGTTGCTCAGCGCCGCATTGACCGAGGTCTTGCTGATTTCGGTGGCCAGCACCTTGCGCACGCGTGTAGCCAGCGGCAGGGTGAAGTTGCCATTGCCGCAATACAGCTCCAGCAGGTCGTCCTGCCGCTCGCCCAGCGCATCGAAGGCCCAGTTGAGCATCTTGCCGTTCACCGTGCCGTTGGGCTGGGTGAAAGCGCCTTCCGGTTGCCGGTAACTGTAGGTGCGGCCAGCCACGTCGAGCTTCTCGGTCACGTAATCATGACCGATGACCAGCTTCTGCCCCTTGGAGCGGCCAATCAGGCTGACGTCCAGTTCGGCGGCCAGTTGCGCGGCGGCGGCCTGCCATTCGGCGTCCAGCGGGCGGTGATAACACAGGGTGATCATCGCGTCGCCTGCCAGCGTGGTCAGGAAGTCCACCTGAAACAGCTTGTGGTTCAACGTCGGGCTGGCTTCCCAGCGCTCGCGCAGCACCGGCATCAGCGCGTTGATGCGCTCGCTGGCGATCGGCAGGCCTTCGAGCAGGATCGGCGTCCTGTTGTCGCCCGGCGCGAACATCGCGTAATAGCGCTTCTGGTCTTCGCGCCACAGGCGGAACTCGGCGCGCAGCCGATAGTGTTCGCGTGGCGAGTCGAACACCTGTGGTTCGGGAGCATCGAACGGCGCCAGCAACTCGCGCAGGCGGACGGTTTTTTCTTCGAGCTGACGGTCGTAGCTCGCAGGGTCGAAGGGAACACTCATGCGTTGAACCAGCCCAGCTTGATCACGAACAGGATCGACAGGATCACCAGCGCCGAATTCAGCTCGCGCCAGCGTCCCGACAGCAGCTTGATCGCTGTCCAGGAAATGAAGCCAAAGGCAATGCCGTTGGCGATGGAGTAGGTGAATGGCATGGCCAGGGTCGTGATGACTACTGGCGCTGCGACCGTGATGTCATCCCAGTCGATTTCCGCCATGCCGGACGCCATCAACACAGCGACGAACAGCAGCGCGGGTGCCGTCGCGAAGGCGGGCACGCTGCCGGCCAGCGGAGCGAAGAACAGCGCCAGCAGGAACAGCACGGCGACTACCACTGCAGTCAGACCTGTGCGGCCACCGGCACTCACGCCTGCAGCCGACTCGATGTAGCTGGTGGTGGTCGAGGTGCCCAGCAGGGAACCGGCCATCGCGGCAGTACTGTCGGCGATCAGCGCACGGCCCATCTTCGGCATGTGCCCGTCCTTGCCCATCAGCCCGGCGCGTTTGGCCACGCCGATCAGCGTGCCGGAGTTGTCGAAGATGTCGACGAACAGGAAGGCGAAGATGATGCTGACCAGACCTACGTCCAGCGCACCCATGATGTCCAGTTGCATGAAGGTCGGTGCCAGCGAAGGCGGCATCGACACCACTCCGCCAAACGGTGAGAAGCCCAGGGCGATAGACACCAGAGTGACCGCGAGGATGCCGATCAGCACGGCGCCGCGAACCTTGAGGTAATCCAGGGCCACGATCAGAAAGAAGCCCAGCGTCGCCAGTACCGGGGCTGGCTGCTTGAGATCGCCCATGCCGACCATGGTCGCCGGGTTGCTGACCACGATACCGGCGTTATGCAGGGCGATCAGCGCCAGAAACAGGCCGATACCGGCCGCAATCGCCGAACGCAGGGGCAGGGGAATGCTATTGATGATCCATTCACGGATCCGGAAGATCGACAGGATGAAGAACATCACCGCTGAAATGAACACCGCGCCCAGCGCTACCTGCCAGCTGTGGCCCATGTGCAGGACCACGGTGTAGGTAAAGAAGGCGTTCAGGCCCATGCCCGGTGCCAGGGCGATCGGGTAGTTGGCGATCAGGCCCATCACTGTCGAGCCGATGGCCGCCGCCAGGCAGGTGGCGACGAATACCGCGCCCTTGTCCATGCCGGTTTCGCCGAGGATGCTCGGGTTGACGAACAGGATGTAAGCCATCGCCAGGAAAGTCGTGACGCCCGCAAGAATCTCGGTTCGCACGTTGGTGTTGTGTGCCTTGAGTTGAAACAGCCTTTCCAGCATGTCTGGCTCTCCGTGACGCGGCGCGCGTCGTGAATGATCGACTCCAACAGCAATGCACAGACTGCAGGGCAGCCCGTTTGATTTTTGCGGGTCGGAAAAAGCCGCGCATCATACCAGCAGCTTGGCGGGATGGCTGCCTGTGGATGACGGCCTTTCAATGACAAGTACGCCCATCAAGAAAGCCTGAACGTTGCAAACCTCGCGAAGTCCCACCCCTTAAGACGCATAAAAAGTGCGCTAAGTGACCGCCTACCGTGAGGTTTCCATGAGTGCAACGACCCCGAACCCCCAGGACTTCGCCACCCACGCGATTTCCCTGACCCTGAACGGACAGCTCCGCCAACTGGATGTGCTGCCCTGGACCACCTTGCTGGACTTGCTGCGTGATCAGCTCGATCTGGTCGGCACCAAGAAAGGCTGCGACCACGGCCAGTGCGGTGCGTGTACCGTACTGCGCGACGGCACGCGCATCAATGCCTGCCTGACGCTGGCGATCATGTGTGATGGCGCCGAGCTGACCACCATTGAAGGCCTGGCTGATGGCGACCAGTTGCATCCCATGCAGCAGGCGTTCATCAAGAACGATGCGTTCCAGTGCGGCTACTGCACGCCCGGGCAAATCTGCTCGGCTGTCGGGCTTGCCAATGAGGGGCGCGCCAGCACGCGTGCCGAGATTCAGGAACTGATGAGCGGTAACCTGTGCCGTTGCGGTGCCTACAGCAATATTCTCGCCGCCGTCGAAGAGGCGCTGCCGCAGTTCCACAACGCAGCGCCGAAGCCGGAGGTGAACGCATGAATCCGTTTACCTACAGCAAGCCGACCGACATCACCGCTGCGGTCAACCTGAGCGGCCCGGCCACGCGTTTCATTGCAGGCGGCACCAATCTGCTTGACCTGATGAAAGAAAACGTCGCCACGCCAGAGCACCTGATCGACATCACCGGCCTGCCTTTAAGGGATGTCAGTGAAACTGCCTCGGGCGGTCTGATGATCGGTGCGTTGGTCAGCAACGCCGACCTGGCCTATCACCCGCTGATCGAAGCGCGTTACCCGCTGCTGAGCAAAGCCGTGCTGGCCGGTGCTTCGCCGCAGTTGCGCAACATGGCCAGCACCGGCGGCAACCTGCTGCAACGCACCCGCTGCTATTACTTCTATGACACCGGCGTGCCGTGCAACAAGCGTGAGCCAGGCAGTGGCTGCCCGGCGCGTACGGGCGTGAATCGCATTCACGCGATCCTGGGTGCCAGCGAAGACTGCGTCGCGACTCACCCGTCCGACATGTGCGTGGCACTCGCTGCGCTGGAAGCCGTGGTGCATGTTCAAGGACGTGCCGGCCGCCGCACTATCGAGTTTGCTGATTTCCATCGCCTGCCGGGTGATGCTCCGCAACGGGACAATCAACTGGCCGACGATGAGTTGATCGTCGCCGTCGAACTGCCTGCAAACGGCTTTGTCAGCCACAACGCTTATCTGAAGATCCGCGACCGTGCGTCCTATGCGTTTGCCCTGATATCGGTGGCTGCCGCCATCGATATGGACGGCGATGTGATTCGCGACGTGCGTCTGGCATTGGGCGGTGTCGCGCACAAGCCATGGCGCGACAAGGCGGTCGAAGCGCTGCTGGTCGGCAAGCCGGTCACTCGCGAGAACTTCGCCGCTGCTGCAGACGCCATGCTTGAAGATGCGCAGCCTCTGGAGCACAACGGTTTCAAAGTCAGACTGGCCCGCCGCGCGATCATTCGTGCCTTGAGCGATGCCGCAACAGGAGGGAGCGCCCAATGAACCAGCCATTTTCGCCAATGGGCAAGCCTGTGGACCGCGTCGACGGCCGATTGAAAGTGACCGGGGGCGCGCGTTACGCCGGTGAATACCCTGAAGAAGGGTTGCTGTATGGCAGCGTGGTCTCCAGCACCATCGCCAACGGTCGCGTCGCCAGCATCGATAAGAGCGAGGCAATGAAGGTTCCGGGTGTGGTCGCGGTCATCGACCACACCAATCGTCCGTGGCTGGCCAGCTATGACGAAAACTATGAGGACGCCGATTCGGCCGACGGTTCGCCGTTTCGTCCTTTTTACAACGACAACGTCATGTACAGCGGCCAACCGCTCGCGCTGGTCGTTGCCGATACGTTGGAACTGGCGCGTCACGCGGGCTCGCTGGTGCGTATCGAATACGAGCAGCAGGAGCACCAGACCGATCTGCAGGCCATGCTCGACACCGCCTATGACGCGCCTGCCGAATTGCCGCCGCCGCGTGGCAACTTCGAAGGCGAACTGGCCAGCTCCGCGCTGAGCGTGGACGTGACGTACAGCACGCCCAGCGAGTACCACAACCCGATGGAGCCGCATGCGTCGACTGTCCTGTATCAGGCTGACGGCAGCTTGCAGATTCACGACAAGACCCAGGGCACGCAAAACTGTCAGGACTATCTGCACAAGGTGTTCGGTCTGGAAAAGGACAAGATCCGCGTGCTGGCCGCTTTCGTCGGTGGTGCCTTCGGTTCTGGCCTGCGCCCGCAATATCAACTGCCGCTGGCAGTAATGGCTGCACTGCACCTCAAGCGCTCCGTGCGCCTGACGCTGACCCGCCAGCAGATGTTCACCTTCGGTTATCGCCCGCGCACCATTCAGCGCCTGCGTCTGGGCGCGGCTGCCAACGGTCGTTTGCTGGCGGTCGGTCATGAAGCCATCGGGCAGACTTCGCGTTTCGAGGACTTCAGCGAACACGTCGTGGAATGGAGCGGCATGCTCTACCACTGCGACAACGTGCAGTTGACCTACAAACTGGTGCCGCTGGACGTGTTCACGCCGCTCGACATGCGTGCGCCGGGTGCTGCCTTGGGCATGATCGGCCTGGAATGCGCCATGGATGAGCTGGCTTACGCGTTGGCCATCGATCCGGTGCGCCTGCGCCTGACCAACTACGCCGAGCGCAACGGTAACGAAGACAAGCCGTATTCGAGCAAGGAATTGCGCGAATGCTACGCACAGGGTGCCGAACGCTTTGGCTGGTCCAGCCGCAACCCTGAGCCACGCAGCATGCGTCAAGGCCGTCAGCTGGTCGGTTGGGGCATGGCCGGTGGTGTCTGGGAGGCCATGCAGATGAAGGCCAGCGCCAAGGCGCGTCTGCAAGCGGACGGCACGCTGGTGGTCAGCAGCGCTACCACCGACATTGGCACCGGCACCTATACCGTCATGACGCAGATCGCTGCAGAATCGTCGGGTATCGAGGTGGATAACGTCAGCTTCCTGCTGGGCGACTCTTCGTTGCCGACTGCGCCGTTGCAGGGCGGCTCGTTCACGGTGTCTTCAGTCGGTACTGCGGTGCAACAGGCCTGTCAGGCTTTGCAGCGCCAAGTACTGGAAGTTGCCAAAGGGCTGCATCCGCAATTCGCTTCTGTGACGCCGGATGAGGTTCGCTTCGAAGCGGGCAAGCTGTACGTCGGCGATCAGGCGCTATCGATGGCTGAACTGGCCGCGTCTCAGGCCCACGGTGTCATCGAGGTGCAAGTCGACGCCGAGCCGGACAAGAAGCGCGAAGCCTACGCGGCAGCCACGCACTCGGCGGTGTTCGTCGAAGTGCTGGTCGACGAGGATCTGGGCACTATCAAGGTCAATCGTGTGGTCAGTGCCGTGGCAGCGGGCAGGGTCGTGAACCCGAAAATGGCGCGCAGCCAGATTCTGGGCGGCGTTGTCTGGGGCATGGGTATGGCGCTTCAGGAAGAGGCGATGCTTGACCACGACCTGGGCCGCCCGATGAACCACAGCCTGGCCGAGTACCATATCCCGGTGAACGCTGACATCGGCGACATTGACGTGCTGTTTGTCGAAGAACACGACGACATCGTCAACGCGCTGGGTTCCAAGGGCGTCGGCGAAATCGGCATCGTCGGTGTGCCGGCAGCGATTGCCAACGCGATCTATCACGCCACCGGCAAGCGTATCCGCGAGTTTCCGATCACGCTGGATAAGCTGTTGTAACAATGGAGCTGCTCGCGTTTCGCAAGGCGCTCTCCCGCTGAGCGCGAATCCAACTGCCTATCGTGCCAACGCTCCGCGTTGGCATGCAGTTCGTGACGCTCTGCGTCACAAATTTTCAGCACGGCGAGACAGCGCGCGTAAACCAGGCTCAGGCTTTGAGGGTGCGTGCACCTTGTAACGCCTGAATCAGGCGTCAACGCTGCAATGTGTGACGCGGAGCGTCACGAACTGCATTCCCACGCGGAGCGTGAGGAACGATAGACGCCGCAGTTCTCCGCAGGTGAGACAACCCGCCACGCGACAATAGACCACACGACTTTAATGGCCGAACAGGACTACTCTTTGATGGTCGATTGATCTGTATCAGTGTGTTCAGGCAACGATCAGTGCATCGACCAGCGTTTTCGCCATTGGAAACGCCAGAATAAAGAAACATAAGCACTCATTACCGTGGGGGCAATCGCTGTTGGCTTGCGGCCGGCAGCAGGTTTCATCTGAGAGAGGAACATCTTATGTTCGGTTTAGAGGCTATAGATCTCGCCCGGATTCAGTTCGCATTCACGATTTCGTTCCACATCCTGTTTCCTGCCATCACCATCGGTCTGGCAAGTTACCTGGCTGTGCTCGAAGGTCTGTGGCTGAAGACCCGCGATGACGTCTACCGTGACCTGTACCACTTCTGGTCGAAGATTTTTGCAGTCAACTTCGGCATGGGCGTGGTTTCCGGGCTTGTCATGGCCTACCAGTTCGGCACCAACTGGAGCCGCTTCTCCGACTTCGCAGGTGCTGTGACCGGCCCGCTGCTGACCTACGAGGTGCTGACCGCGTTCTTCCTCGAAGCGGGGTTCCTCGGCGTCATGCTGTTCGGCTGGAATCGTGTCGGCCGCAACCTGCACTTCTTCTCCACGGTAATGGTCGCCATCGGCACGCTGATCTCCACCTTCTGGATTCTGTCGTCCAACAGCTGGATGCAGACCCCTCAAGGGTTCGAGATCATCGACGGTCGGGTCATTCCCACTGACTGGTTCGCTGTGGTGTTCAACCCGTCGTTCCCTTATCGCCTGACGCACATGGCGATCGCCGCGTTCGTGGCGACGGCGTTCTTCGTCGGTTCGTCGGCCGCCTGGCATCTGTTGCGGGGCCGCGACACACCTGCAGTGCGCAAGATGCTCTCGATGGCCATGTGGATGGCCCTGCTGGTGGCGCCTGTCCAGGCTGTCGTCGGTGACTTCCACGGTCTGAACACGCTCAAGCATCAGCCTGCGAAGATTGCGGCCATCGAAGGTCACTGGGAGAACGTTGGTGACGAACCGACCCCGCTGATCCTGTTCGGCATTCCCGACATGAAGGAAGAACGTACCAAGTACGCGGTGGAAATTCCGTACCTGGGCAGCCTGATCCTGACTCACAGCCTGGACAAGCAGGTGCCTGCGCTCAAGGAATTCAAGCCTGAGGATCGCCCTAATTCGACGATCGTGTTCTGGTCGTTCCGGGTCATGGTCGCCCTTGGCATGCTGATGATCTTCACCGGCCTTTGGAGCTTGTGGCTGCGCAAGCGCGGCACGCTGTACAACTCGCGTCCGTTCCTGTACCTGGCGTTGTGGATGGGGCCATCCGGCCTGATCGCTATTCTCGCCGGCTGGTTCACCACCGAAATCGGCCGTCAGCCGTGGGTCGTGTACGGCCTGATGCGTACCGCCGATGCTTCGTCCGGGCACAGCGTGGCGCAGATGAGCATCACCCTGGTGCTGTTCGTGGTCGTCTACTTCGTGCTCTTCGGCACCGGTCTTGGCTACATGATGCGTCTGGTTCGCAAAGGGCCGAAAGCCTATGTCGAACATGTGCCGCACGGTGGTCCCGGCCAGCAACGCACACCGGCCCGTCCGCTCTCCGCTGCTGTTGAAGGCGAAGAAGATGGCGACAATCTTGACCGTCACGGCAAGGGGATTTAAGCCATGGGTATCGATCTTCCGCTGATCTGGGCCATCATCATCGTCTTCGGCATCATGATGTACGTGGTGATGGACGGTTTCGATCTGGGTATCGGGATTCTTTTCCCGTTCATGAAGGACAGTTCCGACCGCGACGTGATGATGAACACCGTCGCGCCGGTCTGGGACGGCAACGAAACCTGGCTGGTGCTGGGCGGTGCGGCACTGTTCGGTGCATTCCCGCTGGCCTACTCGGTGGTCCTGTCTGCGCTGTACCTGCCGCTGATGTTCATGCTCATGGGCCTGATCTTCCGTGGCGTGGCGTTCGAGTTCCGCTTCAAGGCGACCGAGCTGAAGCGTCACTGGTGGGACAAGGCATTCATTGGCGGCTCGCTGGCGGCGACATTCTTTCAGGGTGTGGCGCTGGGTACCTACATTGAAGGCATCCCGGTGGTCGATCGCCAGTTTGCCGGTGGCTCGCTGGACTGGCTCTCGCCATTCCCGATGTTCTGCGGGCTGGCCTTGATCGTCGCTTACGCGCTACTGGGCTGCACCTGGCTGATCATGAAAACCGAAGGCTCGCTGCAGAAGGCGATGCATGATCTGGCACGTCCGCTGGCCCTTGCGGTGCTCGCGGTCATGGGCGTGGTCAGCCTGTGGACGCCGCTGGCCCACGCTGATATCGCGCATCGCTGGTTCAGCATGCCGAACCTGTTCTGGTTCATGCCGGTACCGATTCTGGTGCTGGTGACCATGTACGGTCTGTTCAAGGCGGTGGCCCGCAATGCCCACTACACGCCGTTTCTACTGACCCTGTTGCTGATCTTTCTGGGTTACAGCGGTCTGGGCATCAGTTTGTGGCCAAACATCATTCCGCCTTCGGTATCGATCTGGACAGCCGCCGCGCCGCCGCAGAGCCAGGGCTTCATGCTGGTGGGCACGCTGTTCATCATTCCGTTCATCCTGGGCTACACCTTCTGGAGCTACTACGTGTTCCGCGGCAAGGTGACGGCTGCAGACGGTTATCACTAGTCCGAACCGAGGAGAATGACGATGTCTGGTAAAAATTCCATGCACGATCCTGATCCGGCGCTGAGCAAGCCGCTCTGGCAACGACTGGCGTGGCTGGTCGGAATCTGGGCGGGCAGCGTATTCGCGCTGTTCATCGTCGCCAGCCTGATGCGTATGTTCATGAGCGCAGCGGGCCTGACGACACACTGATACTGAATTCCCGTTCGTGTCCTCCGGACACGTTTTGCGACCCTCTTGCCACTCGCGTGGCAAGGGGGTCTTTTTTTGTCGTGAGCGTGGGTTACTTGCGGGCTTTCAGAATCACGAATTTCGGCGTGGCGGCCACTTGTTCGACGCCGCGGAACAGGCGCGACAGCTTGGTGTGATAACCCAGGTGGCGATTACCGACGATGTACAGCGCCCCGCCGGTCACCAGCGCGGCACGCGCCTGCAGAAACATCCGCCAGGCAAGAAAGTCGCCGACCACTTGCTGCTGGTGGAAGGGCGGGTTGCACAGCACCACATCCAGCGAGTCAGGCTCCTGCATCTCCAGACCGTCGCCAGCCCGAACCCGGACGTCGCGATCACCCAGCGTCGCGCGCCAGTTCTCGGCTGCCGATTGCACGGCCATGAACGACTCGTCGACCAGCGTGTAGTGCGCCTGCGGGTTGTCCAGCGCGCTGGCAATGGCCAGTACGCCGTTGCCGCAACCCAGGTCTGCGACCCTTGCCGTGCCAAGGTTTTTCGGCAGATGCGGCAGGAAGGCGCGAGTGCCGATGTCCAGCCCGTCGCGGCAAAACACATTGGCATGGTTGAGCAGTTCGATGGCCGGCTCATCCAGCCGGTAGCGCGTCGGATAGGGCGAGGTGCGCACTTCCATTGGCTGTGGCGTGGCGAACAGCAGCCTGGCTTTTTTCACTGCCAGCGAGGCCTGCACCGGCCCGACATATTCCTCCAGCAAGTCGCCCGCCGAACGCGGCAAATGCTTGACCATTGCCGCAGCAATGACCCGAGCGCCGGGGGCCAGTTGACCTTGCAGGCGTATCAGTTGCTCTTCCAGCAGCGCCAGGGTCTTGGGCACCCGGATCAGCACCCAGTCGAAGGGCCCCTGCAACGCTTCGCTGGCCGGGATGTGCGGTACTGCGTCGTAGCTCATGCCGTTGCGCGCCAGATTCTTTTCCAGCGCCTGCGCCGCCAGAAACGAGTCGGTACTGCTGATCACCGTGGCATGCGGCGCGAGACTCGCCGCCAGCGCGCCGAAACTGTCATTGAGCACCAGAACCCGACTGGGCAGGCTGAGCCCTGCCTGTGCAACATGATTGAGCAGGTACTCGTCGGCGGCATCGAATGCCTGCAGGGGCTCATCCTGTTGCTCGGGTTGGCGAATGAGATCAAGTTCAGCGAAGGGACTGATGAGCAGGGGCATTGGCGGGAGAACTCTGTGCAATCGAAGGTATGTCAGTGAGCCCGATGACAGGTGGGCTCGCCGAGACAGACGATTTTACGTATTTTTTCGTTTCGATACCTGTCTGATTACGCGGTGATTGCCCGTTTGTCAGAACATCCCGCTGAGCGCGGCTTGTACGGCGGCAGCCGTCTTGTTGCAAACGCCCATTTTTTGAATGGCACTGGCAATGTGGAAGTGAATGGTGCGTTCCTTCAGGCAGAGGATCATTGCGATGTCGCCAGCTGTTTTGCCTTCGGCGGACCACTTGAGGACTTCGATTTCTCTCTGAGTCAGGTTTTTTGCTGGCGAGGGCTGTGAGAAATTTATGTCCATTGTGTTCATGTAGCCTCCTTGCAGTACGTGTACAGACCTTGCTGGGTGTTTATCCAGTCTAGGGAACAAATAGACCGCAATCCGTCGGGCTGCGGATCAGCCGGACGGATGGGCTGATGGCACATAGCTGCGTGTTCTGGGGCTGCTGGCTGAAAACCCCGCGCGAGAAGGGTCGGGGCAATTTGGCCTGTGGATGTGCTACCCGTCAGGAGCTGATCCAAGAACCAAATACTCTAAGCGGCAGAGCCCGTTGCCGGATAATCCATCACAAACAGCCGGTGTTTATCGAGCCTGCTTTGCGGGACACTGGGCTCTGCTTTCCATATTCAGGAGTTCAAAGCGCACCATGACCGTCAGTGACGACAAATTCACCCGACAGACACTGCAGCGTGTCACGCCGCTGACCGCGAACCTGTTTACCCTGCGCACCACGCGTGATCCCGGTTTTCGCTTTCGTGCCGGACAGTTCGCGCGTCTCGGGGTGACCAAGGCCGACGGTTCAGTGGTATGGCGTGCCTATTCGATGGTTTCTTCACCGCACGACGAGTTTCTGGAGTTTTTTTCCATTGTGGTGCCGGATGGCGAATTCACCAGCGAGTTGAGCCGTTTGCGTGAGGGCGACAGTCTGTTGGTGGAAAAGCAGGCGTTTGGTTATCTGACCCTGGATCGCTTTGTCGATGGGCGCGATCTCTGGCTGTTATCCACAGGCACGGGTGTCGCGCCGTTTCTGTCGATCCTTCAGGATTTCGAGGTCTGGGAGAAGTTCGAGCGGGTGATTCTGGTGTACAGCGTTCGTGAGTCACGCGAGCTGGCCTATCAGCAATTGATTGCCGAACTGATGCAGCGTGAGTACCTGGCTGAATACGCGGACAAGTTTCTGTTTCTGCCCACGGTGACCCGTGAACAGCATCCGGGCGCATTGAATGGACGTATCACGCAGTTGATCGAAAACGGGGAGCTTGAGCGCGCGGCCGGCATTGCTCTCACGCCGGAGCATTCGCGGGTGATGTTGTGCGGCAATCCGCAGATGATCGATGACACACGGGCGATTCTCAAGCAGCGCGAGATGCGCTTGAGCCTGTCACGCAAGCCGGGGCAGGTGGCGGTGGAGACGTATTGGTGAGGGTTGACGGCTAACGATGGCTATCGTGTCGAACACTGGCACGATAGTCACATAACCATCGTTCCTCACGCTCCGCGTGGGAATGCAGTTCGTGACGCTCTGCGTCACACAGCGGCTTTTCTTTGTCAGTTTGATAGGGTTCGACTCAGGTCACCTTTTCGCCCCTCGGCGACTTACTTTGATGGGGCCAAAGCAAGCAAAACCCGCAGCTCCGTTTCCGGCCCGACTTGGTCCTGTCACTTACGTCGCAATTTGCGTCGTCAGGCCATCGTGTCCGAAAAGCACTTTAGAGTAGTCGGGCTAGAGGCACGGCCCGGAACCTGATGACTATCGTTCCTCACGCTCTGGTGTGACCCCCGAAGGT
This sequence comes from Pseudomonas sp. P135, assembly GCF_020312125.1. Lineage (NCBI taxonomy): Bacteria > Pseudomonadati > Pseudomonadota > Gammaproteobacteria > Pseudomonadales > Pseudomonadaceae > Pseudomonas > Pseudomonas sp. P135. The sequence continues at coordinate 51 of NZ_JAGPYR010000007.1, read as the reverse complement.
TGGACAATTATCCACCTACGCTGCCTTGGCGGCCTGCATTCTGTATTCCAC